>NZ_JBHIMX010000067.1:0-1788 GCF_042194435.1 Bartonella sp. LB28NMGDW | reverse complement strand
ACGGTCATGCAAAAATTTACGGTGAAGCATGTGTATGTTGGGACGACTGGATTGATGGCGATAAAAGAATCTCAACTAGGTAACAAACCAGATGAAAAAATACGAACTTACTGATGAAAAAATTGTGTTTGATGGAAGAACTCTTCACCGAATTAGAGCATTAAGAGACTTTGGATATGTCAAAAAAGGTGACCTAGGCGGTTTTATAGAAAAAGAGAGCAACTTAAGTCATGAAGGAGACTGTTGGGTTTATGATGATGCCATGGTTTATAGCGGTGCAAAAGTTTACAACAATGCCAAGGTATTTGATAACTCAAAAGTTTGTTATTTTGCAAATATTTATGAAAATGCAACAATTCATCATAACGCAAAAATATATGGTGGTCGTATTTTTGGAAAAGCACATGTTTACGAAAATGCAAGTGTTCATTGCAATGCAGAAGTGTATGGTAACGCACACATTTACGGAGATTCAGAGGTTCGTGGAGGCAGTATTATCACAACGAGCGAGAGAAGATAATTATTATGTATAGATATGAAATTAAACCTACTTTGTGTTCGCAGTTAGTTGTGAGAAATACCCACAATCCAGGTGAACTTTGTATAACGATCTCTGGAGATAAGGGCGAGCCCTATGTAGATACCATAATCTCTAAAGACAAAATAGATGCCTTCTTAAGTGAAGAGAATATCGTGCCAATGGAACTCATAGGATCGCAATGCTTTGCATTTTCATACGAATTCAGACCGTTTGCATGCACTAGATTTGAAATGATACCACCCAATTCAGATGAATCTTTCTTGTTGACGCTATATTCTGATCATTGTGCATATATAAAACGCATTCCAATTGATTGGATTGTACAACCTGTAAAGACAAAACTCTAACACCCCAAAACCAGTCTTTTAACACAAGCGTGATTCACGCCACGGGTGAATTGTACGCAAATCAAGGAAATAAACCATGGAAAAAAAATACGAACTTACTGATGAAACAATTGAAGTTGATGGCAAAACTCTCCACCGCATTCGTGCTTTAAGGGATTTTGATGATGTCAAAAAAGGAGATCTTGGTGGTTTTATTGAAAAGGAATATAACTTAGGTCATAAAGGTAATTGCTGGGTGTATGATGATGCCAAGGTGTATGAAAGCGCTACCATTTTTCATAATGCTAAGATATTTGATGGCGCTTGTATTAGTGGAAATGCTTCAGTTTATTCTGATGCACAAGTTTACAGTCGTGCTGTTGTTTACGGTAATGCAGAGGTTTCTGGTAGTGCACATGTTTTTGGTGATGCTGTTGTTCGCGACAAATCTCATGTTTGCGGTGATGCAGAAGTTTACAATGACGCACGTATTTATGGTGACGCAACAGTTTTTGAGAATGCACGAATAAAGAATAGTGCCAAGGTTTACGACAATGCTCGTGTATATGGGAACGCAATAATTTGTGGTCCTGCTCTCATTTATAACAATGCTAAAGTTTATGGTGATGTCATTATATCATGCTCCAATTTCACGTATGAGGATGATGTTAATTATGGAAATGTTGAGATTTTTGGAGATGCAAAAGTTTATGATAGTGCTCGCATTTATGACGCAGTCAAGATTTTTAGAAATGCCGAAATTCGTGGATTAGCTAATATTCGCGGAAACACGAGAATTCCTCAAGACATAAAAATTTAACAACCAACCAGCCTTTTAACAGATGCGTGATTCACGCCACGGGTGAATTGCGCGCAATGTAGGAAATCAAGATGACAAATTCCACTTTTTTAAAAGAAATG
>NZ_JBHIMX010000066.1:0-1811 GCF_042194435.1 Bartonella sp. LB28NMGDW | reverse complement strand
TCATCCGTCTATTGTTTGTATCAACGTGTCCTCCAGACGTCTTAGGAGAAGGCGCTTGATTGCCGACAATACTGGTTGCTTGATTACTTCCATACATGCATGGCGAAAACTCATCACTCGTCAAAAATCTCTTATTAACAGACCAAAAATCAAATGCATGATCTGCATAGCTACGATTGCTCGTAATCGGAACACCATATGCCGACTTTGCATTTACACCTGTCCCTGATTGAAGATAAATATCAACCCAAATATTATGCCACGGATTGTAAACCATCCCTTCTGGACTACTACGTGGGCGATGATTTAAACACCAAACAGAATTGGGCAAAACATCTCCCGCTTGATAACCCGATAAGAGATGACCTTCAATCTCACCAACATCCGCACATAGCGTATGAAATCCACCAATCTTTTCATAATTATCCTCTGTATAACCATCAGGAGCTGTCGGATTTTGCGAAAGCTTAAGGGCTATCTCATCCGCCTGATCTTTTAAGATGAGATATATATAATAATCCTTTCCTGCTTCAAAATCTTCGTCAAAAGTCATCCTTCCACGCCCTGGAGTGCGGTAAAAGATGGACCTATCCCCATTCTCACCGCCACGATAAAAGCGAAAACACGCCCCTGCATTGATCACAAGACCTTTTCTATTGTGTGAATCGGCTTCCAAAATTCTGTCAGGTTGATTAAAACGCACATCCTCTAAAAAATTAGTGGAAAGAGAACCTACCTTACTTTGAAGTTCAGAAAGACTGTCACTGTTCCTCTGTGCCTTCTCTTGAACTTCTGTCAATGCACTCTTCGCTTCTTCCGCTAACACTTTTGCCTCAGAGGCGGCTGTATTCGCAGAATTTGTCGTTGCTGTCACCGTGTCTAATGAACTCTTGACCTCTCCAAGCCCTTGCTTCGTCGTATCAGCTTCTTCTTTTGCTTGCTCCGCAACACTCTTCGCTTCTTCTGCTGTCGACTTCGCAGTCTCGGCTACTTCCTTGGCTTCTTCTGATAAACTTTTTGCACTCAAAGCGGTTTGGCTTGCTTGATCACTTGTGGATTTTGCTTCATTGGCTATTGTTTCTAAGCCTTCTGCTTTAGATTTTGCATCGCTAGCCTCTCTTAGTGCTTGATCTACTTTCTCTGTTACACTCTCTGCTGCACTTTTCGCCGATTCCGCCAAACCCTTCGCTTCTGAAGCTGTTTGCGAGGCTTGTTCCACTCCTGTTTGCGCCGATTCGGCAACTATCTTAACAGTTGCAACAGATGCCTTGACTTCAGCACAAGCATTCTTGGATTGTTCTGAAAGAGCTTTTGCCTCTTCTGCCATTTGCTTGGCGGCATCTGATGCACTCTTGGATTCTTCTGCTAATCCCTTGGCTGTATCCGCTGTATCTTTTGCAAGATTAGCGGTTGTCGTAGCTGCTGTAACCGCTTCACCCGTTTTCGTCACCTCTGTAAGCGCTTGATCAGAAACCCTTTTCGATTCCTCTGCAACCTGTTGCGCACTATTTGCACGCGCCATGGATTTTTCAGACTCTTGCCTTGCATTAACAACCTGTTCTAATGGTGCAAAAGTTTCATACGAATACAAAGATGCCGTCCCTAAAATCTTAGGAACAACAACGCTATCTTGCGAAGTTCCTTCTCTGATTTCCTCTTGCGTTGCTATTGGTATCAGATACTCATGACTATGATCGGGTATTTTCATATGCTTTATTCCTCCATTAAACCTAAAATGAACACTCTTTCAAATCTTCAAACTCTTCTCTTAAAGCCTCTAAGCGCTTCTCTAAATCTTTCAGTGAACCATC
>NZ_JBHIMX010000065.1:0-1889 GCF_042194435.1 Bartonella sp. LB28NMGDW | reverse complement strand
GTCAGTTTTTTGCGTTTGAATATCTCGCATAAAGATAAGCATTTGACGCGCAAAATCGGGACTTTACCGCGTGGTGCGATGATCCTTTCGATTAAAGCGTTTGTGAAGACAGCGTTTTCGGATGCGAAATTAAAGATAGGTAGCACCTATGGTGGTAATGAGTTTAGTGAAAAGGACATCAAAACCCAAAGCACTCAAGATTTTACATCAACCAACCAAAAAGAGTTTGTTCCAGAAGATCAAGAGCTTACGCTTTATGCAACACGGGATAAAACAACTGTGGCTGGAGAGTGTGTTGTGGTCGTGCAATTCGTGACCAATCGTTGAGAGGTATAGGGGAAGGCTTAATTCCCCTCACGATTTATGGAATAGATTGTACAGAGAGTTGCAAATTAAGGGCAGATAAGACAGCGACTAAGGTAGAAAGTTTAGGGTCACCAGTCTTACTTAAAGAGCGGTATAATCCACTGCGTTCGCGATTGGTTTCTTTTGCTAAGGCACTCATATTTTGTGCTCTAGCAACAATACCAAGGGCATCCGCTATATGAGAGGCATCACCGGTTTTAAAGGCTTCATTAAGAAATGCTTGTTGTACCTCAATGTCTTCAAGATATTCTTCTGGTTTAAATGGGGTTATTTTCATCACTGTACTCCTCTTTTAACTTTAATGCTTGTTCAATATCTTTTTTCTGCGTTGATTTATCTCCACCACATAACAAAAGGATAAAATCAGAGCCTTTTTTTGTAAAATAAATTCGGTAACCAGCACCATAGTGGATACGTAATTCACCTATACCATTAAAGAATTTAACATCACCGAAAAGACCCTGTTTTAAGCGGACAATACGTTGAAGAATAATAGCCTTAACGCTTTTATCTTTAAGTTTCTTAAGCCAAGTATCAAATTCTATCGTTTTATGAATGAATACCATTTGAGTACTATACTACACAAAATATATAATATCAATAGTTATAATTTTTACTGAAAGGTATTTTGATGACACGTCATTATATTCGGGTTAAGACCGGAGGACCGATACCTGTAAAGCGAGATGTTTATCGTCATAAGAGAACACTTTCGCACTTAGTGTCGGTTATTCAAGATGAGATTGATGACATAGCCGATGAGTATGTTCATCAAATCCAAGAAAGCATTTTTGCAGCCATTCGTTTTTGTGAACGGGAGACCTTTTACTTTAACGAAAGCCGTGATGTGGTGTTTGAGACACGGGCGGGACAAGGTGTTTATGATGCAAGCACTACCCGCCCTATTGAAACAGCTGTTAAAATAAAAAACGTTTATCTGAGTTCGATAACATATTATGCATAAAAAACCAATAAAGTCAATAGGTTGTGTGAAATTATTTTATATGAATCCACTTAAGAATCCACACTTTTATGCATGATTCATTTGATCATTTTTTATATAAGATTGCCATGCATGAATAGACCATAAAAAGCAAATCATGATACAAATATTATAACGCATGTGTGCATTCAAATGAAATGAAAAGCAGCTATCATTCATAACAGTTTATAAATCTTATGATACGTTTTTATCACAGTACAAATCACATTGTTTAAAATTTAGTTGTTTGGAATTATCGATAACATACGTTTAAAGATCACATCTTGTTTTAATGATTGGATTGTTAATCGCATGATAAAAACAAAATTAACGGTCCCCAAAATTGGGGAGCGCAAAATCTAAAGATGTTATAGTATCCTATAAGAAAGTAATCATTTAAAACTTTTATAAGCTTATAGGTTTAATTTATAAAGATTGCATAAAAGGATTTAAAGACAAGATCACTTTTAAAACGCTTTCTAAAAGTTTAGAAAATGATAAGTAATCAGCATAAATATAATATCATGACATATAGAATGAA
>NZ_JBHIMX010000064.1:0-2016 GCF_042194435.1 Bartonella sp. LB28NMGDW | reverse complement strand
ATGAACCTTGCCATCAGAACCTTTTTGTAAATTCTGTTGTTCTTCATCCGTTAAATAATGTGCGTGAGGAAACAATCCCGCACAGGCATGTAAAAACGTGAGTGTGGGGATTGTTGATCGTCACAAACAGCAAAACTTAAGATTGGCATTCATCCGCATTTTTATATTTTTTACAAAACGGGCTGTTTAAGCGCTTTTCGACACTTCTCTGTGGGATGACAGCACCAGGCTGACAAATAGGGAGGTCTCTACCGTTAAAAGGAGAACACCAGCTAGCTCTCCCTTTATAATGGAATCCTGCTTGGATCATGCAAGCATCAATCGTTGCATTCTCATTGTTGCTTAACTTTTGAACTTCATCCTCAAGATAATTAAGGTGTGGCAAACCACATTCTAGCAATGCTTTTCCTACCTCAGTAGAATCTGCTCCTAGCTTCTCCCACACAGCCGTCTCTCCTCGAGGAGGTTTATCAATGTTTTCAATGTCACATCCAGCAACCGTTAACAGAATGAGCAGGCTTAATAAATTAAACAACATTTTCATTTTTTGTTCCCTGTTCTCGTTGAATAAAGTTTGTTAAAACTAAATGAACCATAATTAATTTGACACTCACGACTTGCATCAGCATAACAATTATGGGGGCTCGGATTAAGGCCCAAGACCGCTCTCCCCATCTCTCTGATTGGATTAGTTGCTATAGTAAATAAACTGTTTGCTGCAAATATCGTCATATAAAAAGGATTTTTTATACCTTTCTCCAAAAGTGAAAAATCTAGATTTAAAGGTGCCTTATAAGCCGTAGGCCAATTGTAACCAATCACTGTACTAATGGGGTCTAACATATGGCCTTGTATGTAGATATAATTTTTTTCGCCATCGCTTAGATAATCTACTGTATTGGCCATCGATTGCATGTGAGCAGCCGCTCCAACAAGATAGAAGTCTGTTTTCTTGGCTACACTGTGGATACCATGTTCTTGCAAGTCATTTGCTCCATTGCGTATTGTTAAGGTACCACGGCTATGCCCACTAACAATAGCATTGTCATTGCCATAACGATAGATAAAATCTTGGAACTTTTTGGTTGAATTGGTCAACCCCCAAGAGCCCCCTTCAAAAAACTTTTGATAAAATGCTACCCCTAATTCTACCAGCACATCGTCAGCTTGGGGAAAGTATGTAAAATAAAGGGGACCATTTTTATTAACAGCCAATTGGACAGCATTACCCGCAGCATCATCTGGTGAATTAAAAATGCCATTGTAGAACATATAAACAGCACCATTAGGGCCTTTTTGTAAATGCTTTTCTTCCTCTGGCTTTAAAAAGTGATACAGAGTGATATATTTTCCATCACTGCCTTTTATAGGTTTTCCATTTTCATCGGTTAAATAGAGGACATTGCCATTTTCATCATGCGCAACCTCACCTACTGGGTGCTCTTTGACATTTGTGATTTTATAAATTTTATCAAGGTATCCCAATCCTTCATCCGATAAATCATTGATCATATCTACGCGATTATGAACGATCCCCTCAAGCGATGTGGCGTCCACCGGTGCAACGGCTTGGTGGGCTGCTGCGGTGTTGCGGTTGAGAGAGCCAATGATTTGTCCAGCATCTTGCCCCATCGCCCTCTGTCCAGTTGTATCAGTAAGGATGATAGTCCCATCGCTGATAGCAGATTTGGTTTCCCCTTCTGCTCCATCCTTGGCTTTGCCGTGATTTAAAACATTCTTGGCAATGTTCTTTATCGTGTCATTCCCAGAAATGCTAAACCCATGGCTGCTGGCTTTAGCATGGGCACCGTTGCTGATATCACCGGTGGTAATGCTTCCAGTGGTCAGGCTGTTTTTATCTGCCGGCGCGGTGCTGGCAATGATGCCTCCGGTCAGCGTTGTTTTGTCTTTAACAATGATATTAAAGCCGCCATCACCCGCTTTGATGCCTGATTGCTCCACAACACTATGATAATCGCTGGAGGATTTATCCTTTTGGAAAGAGGCGCTCATGGA
>NZ_JBHIMX010000063.1:0-2067 GCF_042194435.1 Bartonella sp. LB28NMGDW | reverse complement strand
TGGAAAGATTGAAACGGGCTCGCATGAAGCTGTTAATGGGGGTCAGTTACATGATTACACCGAACAGCAGATGAAGATAGTTCTTGAAGATGCGAAGAAATATACGGATGATCAAATAGGTAGTCTTGTCGATAATGGCGTTAACGAGGCAAAATCCTACACAGATATGAAGTTTGAGACGTTAAATTATGCTATTGAGGATGTTCGGAAAGAGGCAAGGCAAGCTGCGGCTATTGGGTTGGCTGTCTCTAACTTACGTTACAATGATGCACCAGGAAAGTTGAGTGTTGCATTTGGTAGTGGTATATGGATCAATCAGTCTGCATTTGCTGTTGGTGCTGGTTATACCTCTGAAGATGGAAAAATCCGTTCTAGTCTATCTGTTACAACTGCTGGGGGGCGCTGGGGAGCAGGCGTAGGACTAAGCTTAACGCTAAATTAACAATAAAAATAAAATATTTCAACAAACACCCGTTTGCCCTTGCTTTTATGAAGCGGGGGCAAAATTTTTTAAGCATACAAACACAATACAAACCTAAGTCCTATAATCAAAAAACCTCTTGGCAACTGTTGTAAAAAAGCGATATTTTTATCTTCACAACGAATTATCTCTCTAAATATCTCAGGAAAATCATTTTTTTCTTGATATTCTACAAATATGTTTTATAAGTAACAAAATCTGTTGTGAGTAAGACTCATTCTGATAAAATGAATTTCAAAGGGGGAGGTAAGTGATGCGCGAAAATAAAAAGCACACGGCAAATTTATGTATATCACTGTATAATACTAAAAAAGAGATGATTTACGAAAAGCAATTATCCAATAAATTTCAAAAATCTTAGATATCACAATTTAAGTTAGGCAAAAAATAACCCATCGATCACCATTAGACTCTAAATGTGTCATAACTACGTCTAAAAATATACATTTAGGTCTCATTATATCAAACATACACAGTACAAAGGCTCAAAATCAAACTCATTTCAAACTCTTATTGCTAAAATGTGTTTTTTTTGCGTCATCAAGTGTGTTTCTAAAGTTTTTTTGGGGGAATCCATTATGAAAAAAATACATGCCACACAAGTAGCGAGTAAATTAAAACTTTCTCGTTTTTCTTTTGTTAAAGTTCTTTCGTTGGCTACAGCGGTTACATTTTTATCGAATGTTACACCTGTTTTTTCAGCAAATCCTGATTTTAGGAACACCTTTCTTGAAGGTGTAAAAAGTGCTGGTGTGTCTTATCCACAAAACATCATCCCTGTTGCTGGTTTGAATGCGTCTCCTGTTTCAAAAGACAATTATTTAACAGTGCTCAAAAAAGCAGGAGTAGAAGAGATTAATGCTTCTAGTAACTATGCAAATTTTCTAAACAAAACTTTTTTGGATAAAAGTAATGAGAGTTCTTTTACTATACCTGCTTTAGAGAACACTTATAAGTCTGTTGGATTTGATAATGATGCAATAACATTTAATATGAGGCCACTGACTAGAAGTACTAGAGATAGCGGGATTAACATCGGCACTAATACTGTGGCAATAGGTAATAGTGCGAAAACAGTGATGCAACATGGCGTTGCTATTGGTTACAATGCAACCGAGACAAATGAGGTTAGAGGGACGGCTATTGGTTCTAATGCGAAGGTGACCAAGAGTGGTGGGATTGCTTTAGGTGCTGATAGTGAAGCTTTTATAGGCAGTGGTATTAGTGCATATAGGCCATTAGGTGTTTTGGTAGAGCCGGGGGCAGATTTGCATGCTTGGATCAGCTCTGAAGGAGCGCTTAGTATTGGTAGCATAGGAAAGGGAAAAACACGACAAATTGTAGGCGTTGCAGGTGGTACTGAAGATACTGATGCAGTAAACGTAGCGCAGTTGAAAGCATTAGAAAAGAATGCCGGAAGTTGGAAACTCTCTGTTTCTGGAGCGAATACTACAACGGTTGAATCGAATAAATTAGTAGATTTAGCTGCTGCAAGTAATAACATAAAGGTTACAAAAGGTGATAAAGACAATAATGTAAAATTTGATTTGGCTCAAGATGTTGCATTAACGAGCTTAAAGGCAGGC
>NZ_JBHIMX010000062.1:0-2075 GCF_042194435.1 Bartonella sp. LB28NMGDW | reverse complement strand
TTATAATTGCCAATCTTTTTTAAGTAATAGTCCGATCCTAAAAATTTACTTGGGTTGATAAAGTCCTGTCGCGTCTCGATTAAAAACGGCACATCCGGTGATTGGCTGCCAGCTAACTCTGTCTTGACAGAGTTAAGCCCATCTTGCGTTGGCACCTGTATGGATTCTGGTGCGGGTGTTTGGATGCTCGGTGCAAAAAGCCCTTTGTGCCCTTTCAAACCATTGATAATACCGTCCAATCGATCATTGCTAATCAGTGGTTTGGAACCGTCAAAATCGGGTGTTTGTCCCCCAGCCAAACCTTGATCGCCCGAGCTATAGCTGATCGACGGTTTGAAGCCATCAACGTCAGTATTTTTAACGCCAGTCAAGCCTTTATTGCCAGAGCTTAAGCCAATTTGACCGGCTCCCTCGCGCACCGCATGATTGTCAAGAGTGTCTGTAACCTTGACATCAAGAGTGCCACCCGCTTCAATCGTGCCGTAAACAGCATCATAAGTGCGCGTGGTTGTTTTGGTATCAGTATAATGTCCCTCATCTTTAATGCCTCCCGTAGTACACCCTAGATTACCGAATGTTTTGCAATTTTTTTCCCTGCGATGTGTGTCAGTTACAATCTTGGTTTTTTCAATTAAATCACGCCCCTCATTGAGTAGCGTATCACCCTGCATTTCAATATTGCCATTAGCAGCAATTAAGCTATAGCTATTACGGATATCGCCGGCATGAACCGTGAGATGACGTCCTACTAAAATCTGTGCAGCTCCATTGGTAAAATGAGGCTGCTGACGAATGATCGTAGTGTCAACATCTTCCTTTATCTGGTGGTGTCTAACCTCGGTTTTTTTCCATTTTCCTCGCACGTAACTGTGACCAACCACTTTATCGGTAACTTCAACCCCACCTTCACGCATGTTGGTAAGCGCTGAGACATCGAAGGTCATATCACCTAAGACAGCTTCTAAAAGACCCGAGCTGTTGATCACATGACCAGCCCGCTCTCCACTTAAGCCACGGATGATGAGATTGTCTTCAGCAATGACATCGGCAAAATTATTGATAAAATCCCCATCCAAGGAGAAAATGGCAGATTTCTTGGCATAAATCAGCCCACTATTACTCAGATCAGCGCTCACATTGAGCGCAACCCCATCACCACTTGAACCAATACTGCCGGCATTGTCCAAAACATCTGCGGTTAAGACAAAAGCACCACCACTTTTAAGTACACCGTCTTCACCATTTAAAACCAGAGCAACTTGCCCCAATGACGGATCATGGCTTTCTGCTATAAGCGTAAAACTGTCACTGGCTAAAAGCTGACCTGAATTGGCTAAAGACCCAAGCTTCGCATCAACAACACCGCCCACCATGATACCGGAATTGCTTAAAACACCATGGCTGTTGAGAGTAAGTACTCCGCCTTGCGCTTCCACAAGCCCAGCTTGGGTGAGTGTGCCTGCCTTCAGCATTACATCATAGGCGGCAACCTTGCTTGGTTCGCCCAGCGTCAAGGTGCCATCGGTTGAGAGCTCTATCCGCTCTTGCGCAACAATGCGCCCCGTTTGGTTCAGAGTGTTTTGCGCATTCACAGTGATTGCGCCATTGCTTGCAAGCATACCGCTATTGGTTAAATCACCGTAACTTTCGAGAGTAAGTTCCTCACCTTGCGCTTCTATAAGCCCAGCTTGATTAAGGGTGCCTGCCTTCAGCGCCACATCATAGCCGCCAATTTGGCTTGTCTCACCCAGTGTCAAGGTGCCATCAGTTGAGAGCTCTATCCGCTTTTGCGCAACGATGCGCCCCGTTTGGTTCAGAGTGTTTTGCGCATTCACAGTGATTGCGCCATTGCTTGCTATCGTACCACTATTGGTTAAATCACCGTGGCTTTCGAGAGTAAGTACTCCGCCTTGTGCTTCCACAAGCCCAGCTTGGGTGAGTGTGCCTGCCTTCAACGTTACATCATAGGCGCCAACCTCACTTGTCTCACCCATTGTTAATATGCCATCACTGGAAAGCTCAACCCGCTTTTTAGAAACAATGCGCCCCGTTTGGCTGAGATTTGTTTGCGCATG
>NZ_JBHIMX010000061.1:0-2121 GCF_042194435.1 Bartonella sp. LB28NMGDW | reverse complement strand
AATGCGGTGGAGAGTTTTGCCCCCAACTTCGATTGTTTCATCAGTAAATTCGTATTTTTTTTCCATGGTTTATTGCCTCTGGCCAGTTGTGATGATTTCATCATTGATGATCTCTGCGTTTCCATGAATAAATACATAACCACAGATTTGGGCATTTCCCCCAACTTTTGCTCTGATGGAAATCAATGAACCGTCATAAATTTTAGCATTTCCATAAATTTTAGCTTTTCCACTAATAAATGCACCACCGGAAACTTGTGCATTCTCGTAGATTTGTGCACTGGCAAAAACACGAGCATGTCCAAAAATCTTCGCATTGCCAAAAATATTAGTTTCTCCGGTAACAGATGCACTACCAAAAACACATGCATTTTCGTAAATATCAGCAATGTGATGAATATAAGCATCACCAAAAACCTTGGCATTGTCATAAACTCTTGCATGACCATCCACACGAGCGTTTTCATAAACATGGGCATCACCAAAAATCTTGGCACAACCATAGACTTTTGCATCATCACCTACCCAACAATCACCTTCATGACTTAGGTTGTCTTCTTTCTCTATATAGCCTCCTAAATCACCTGCTTTAACATCACCAAAGTCTCTCAGTGCACGAATGCGGTGAAGTGTTCTGCCATCAAACTCAATTGTTTCATCAGTAAGTTCATATTTTTTTTCCATTATTTTACTCCTTTAAGTTAGACTCTGCCTTTGTCGTTCTTGCAAAAGAACGGCATTGCATTGTGTGGTGAATTTTTTGAAAAGGTGGCGTCTTTTAAAAACGCCTTTAGCTTTTAAAGCACATCACAAGGACGCAAACGGTGTTGTTTTTCGTAAGAACCATACATTGCATCATCATATTCGCGCTGTTTTATATCATCTAAAAAAAAACCGTATGCTGTGCTGTGTAGAATAAAATCGTGAGGAATGTTTCCGTTGAAACACTGCTCTTCACATTCTTTAAGATAGAATTCGGCAATATCTTCAGAGATATCTTCGCAACGATTAGTCGTTGGTTCAATACGCAAAATTTGGACAGCATTATCGGCTTGGTCGATAAATTTGATCATGTCACTTTCTTCTAAGAAAGGACCAGATTTAGCGAGATTTTGCTCTTCATTTTCGCACATCACTAAGAGAATTTCATCAGAATTTATAAACACTGGTTTATTCACAAATGCCTCCATATCAAAATATTTAAATACATTTTGAAAAAAACGCCTTGACATAGGTTTTTTTTTTCGGGGTATGGTGTCTTTATATACGCATTATGCATACTGGTCAACAAAAAAATATGCATTATGTGTATTTTTTATGTAACAAGATAAAAATCCTTTATAGGGGATTTTCATTAATTGACATTTCTCTGAAGGAGAGAGGAATAAGTTATGAAAAAAACAAAAAGTGATACGGAATTAGATAATGAAATAATGCAACTAATTTCTACATTTAGTTATGAAAGACAAAAAGCTTTCATTTTTTTTCTTCATTATTCAAGCGGCTTAGAAGGTGAAGAATTGTTTCTTTATCTGTCTGACTTGTTTTCTTTAGCAGATCAATGATTTGTTCTTCAATAGGCTGTTCTACCGTAGATATTGGAAAGGAGGGACCTTCTCCTTCTCCAGTTAATAACCATCCCTCACTAATTCTAAATGCTTTTGCGTATTTTTTAGATGCGCGTGATATTCCTCTAAGACCTTGTTCATGTTGTATATAGCTAGAATAGTTCCATCCAAAATATCTAGCTGCTTCTTTAGCACTTCTAAAACCACGTACCAGACGCGCTTTCATCAATCTAGAGGATTGCTCTGTTATTTTATCAAGCATGTTTATCTCCTATATTACTCATATTGCATAAAATTGGTATGCATTTCGACTTGACATTAAAATACTCGTAATGCATATTTTTTTCATGAATAAGATAGAAGCAAAAGAACTAAGAAAACGCCTTAATCTTACGCTGGACGAAATGGCGGCGTTATTAGGCGTCAACAAATCAACAGTATGGCGTTGGGAAAAATATGGTGTTCCTTCAAGAGGGGCAGTGGCTTATCTTTTAAAATCTTTATGCGATCAAGAGCAACACCCCCCATTGTCGAAAATTAGCAAGAGCTGCGG
>NZ_JBHIMX010000060.1:0-2187 GCF_042194435.1 Bartonella sp. LB28NMGDW | reverse complement strand
AATGCGGTGGAGAGTTTTGCCCCCAACTTCGATTGTTTCATCAGTAAATTCGTATTTTTTTTCCATGGTTTATTGCCCTTAATGCATGTTTTGTTTTTTAATCTCTTGAGACAACATACCAATTCCTTTTGCTGTGATTTTTGCGCAAGGAATGACTTTTTCTATTCCACTTGCGGTTTGAAGTGTAATGGTGGGACAATCCATTAGTCCTTTTTGGATTTTATCCTGATAAGGCAATAAGCGATCCCCGAAAGTGCGTCGATACACCCATCCTTTTTTCTGTAGGAAGAGAATGAATTGTTTTGGTTGCATTTCGAGCACTTTAGCGGCTTCAGTAAGACCGAAGAGCCCATCAGAGCGTTGTAAGCTTTCAAGAGCCATGGCTTTTGGTTTTAAATCTTCAATGATGATGTCTTTACGCTCATTTTCATTTTTTAGATGAGTTAATACACCTAACATTACTTGTGGACTTGAGTAATCGATTTGTGGTGTAAGAACTTGCTTTGCACGCCGCTCGCATTCGATAAAGTATTCTCTTGCTTGCTTTCCTTTTTTATTACGCTCGACCATGGCAAGCTCTTTCGCCATGTCTAAGGTAAGATAGTATTCTACTGCTATGGCATTGTTCGCTTCCATTTTTTTGTGGAAGCGAATAAAGTCCCTTCCATCAAGGAAAGCATAGGTCATAATACGTTTTTTTATCCAAGTAGAAAAATCTTGTTTACTTTCTAAAAAGGTATGTAAGTCACGAGCATTAACTGTTTGAACGTTTTCTCCATTAACCGTGTTATTTGCGATAGTGATAGGATTATTCATAATTTTACTCCATCCGATAATTTAATAAGAGGAAAGAGGGGGGCGCTTTTAAATGCGCCCTTCAGAATTTAAAGCACATCACAAGGACGCAAACGGTGTTGTTTTTCGTAAGAACCATACATTGCATCATCATATTCGCGCTGTTTTATATCATCTAAAAAAAAACCGTATGCTGTGCTGTGTAGAATAAAATCGTGAGGAATGTTTCCGTTGAAACACTGCTCTTCACATTCTTTAAGATAGAATTCGGCAATATCTTCAGAGATATCTTCGCAACGATTAGTCGTTGGTTCAATACGCAAAATTTGGACAGCATTATCGGCTTGGTCGATAAATTTGATCATGTCACTTTCTTCTAAGAAAGGACCAGATTTAGCGAGATTTTGCTCTTCATTTTCGCACATCACTAAGAGAATTTCATCAGAATTTATAAACACTGGTTTCTTCACAAATGCCTCCATACTGCCTATTGGCAAAAGTTATTTTCTAAGATATGGAGTGAATATATTTTCGCTTTACGGTAATGTCAATATAAAAATACCGTATAACGAAAATTATTTTATGAGTATTCATCTAAAGATTAGTGTGTTTTTATAGATATTTGGAGATTTTATGAAAGGTTATAAGACTGCCAAAAGAAAATTTTTACAATTGTCAAATGAAGAAAAAACAGCAGTTATCGCTTTTTTGATTCGATTAAAGTATGAAGAAACGCTAAAACTGCCCTCCGTTCTTCTTCATTGCAAGACGAATATAGATCATAAAAATCTTGATCTATCTTGCTTAAAGCCGGATACGGAGGATACTCCTTAAAGAAACTGTGTAGCTTCACTAGCTCTTCTGCGGTGATATCACGGTAGGCTTTAGAGTCAGAGTCATCAATCGATAATAAGCGCGTAATAGATGATGGACTCAATCCTAAATGTTGCCCTAAAGCCTTACGGCTTCCATGCCCCATTTCATTTAATTTTTCATTAATCCACATTTTTATTAGCTTTTGAAAATCCATTTTATTTTTCTCTCTTAAAATTATTAAATAATCAATATTGCGTATTACGAAAATTTTGCTTATATTTGCGTAATACGTAAATATATGACAGAAATTTTGGATTACATGATTACTCCAGCAGTTATGATTATAAAATATTTAGGTGGTGCAAAACGTGTGTCGTTGATTTCTCAATGCCATGTGTCTGCTGTTTATAAATGGACTTACCCCTTTGAAAAGCGAGAGGGTAAAGGCGGCATCATTCCAGCTAAATACCAAATTATGCTTTTGAACTATGCACGTGACCATGGGATAGATTTGCGTCCAGAAGATTTTTTTTATCCCGAGCGCTTGCAGAGATTAATGCAAGAGCAACACCCCCC
>NZ_JBHIMX010000006.1:0-136202 GCF_042194435.1 Bartonella sp. LB28NMGDW | reverse complement strand
CTTTAAAACTCTTTGAAAAAAAATAAATTGGTACAAAACCTAGTGGCAAAATATACAAAACCCGCTGGCAAGCTACAACAACAAAAAAAGTAATGGTAGCGGAGGAGGGATTTGAACCCCCGACACAAGGATTATGATTCCTCTGCTCTAACCTACTGAGCTACTCCGCCAAAATAAGCAATCATAATTGTAAAGAATTACATCTTTTGCGGATATAAGGGGTAGAATAGTAAGATGTCAAGCATCGTTTTTAAGCTTTTCTCTTGTCATTCTATTTTATCCTCGATATGTAAAAGTGTAATTTTATATGATAAAGTAGGGTAAGGCATGAAAATGGTGCCACGTGTAGCGGTTTTAGGATGCGGTCATTGGGGTGAAAATCATATACGAACACTCCATTCTCTCGGGGCTTTGGCAGCAGTCTCTGATATTGATAATGATCGTGCTGCTAGTTTTGCAACGATGTATGGTGTAGAGCTTGTTACACCAGATGATCTTTTTACGCATCGAGATATTGATGCGCTGGTATTAGCATTGCCGCCACAATTGCATACGCAAAATGTGCTCCGTGCTGTTAAAAATGGTAAAGATGTTTTAGTGGAAAAACCAATAGCCTTGAATGTTTCTGATGCTAAACGCCAAGTTCAGGAGGCTGAGGCTTATGAGCGAGTTTTTATGGTAGGCCATATTTTACGTTTTCATCCGGCTTTTGAAAAAATGTGTGAATTGGTGAAAAACGGAGAAGTGGGAGATGTGCGATATATTTATTCTCATAGATTAGGCTTTGGAAAATTTCATACACACAGCGATGCTTTATGGGATCTTGCGCCTCATGATCTCTCAATGATTTTGGCGTTGACAGGATGTGAACCTTCCGAAATTCGCGGTGAGGGGGCTGCTGTCGTTGATCAGATTTCTGATTTTTCTCATATTCATATGACTTTTCCAAATGGTGTGCGTAGTCATCTTTTTACTTCACGCTTGAGTTCTTATCGTGAGAGACGTTTAACTGTTGTTGGAACAAAAGCTATGCTCGTTTTTGATGATATGGAACCGTGGAGCCGTAAATTGGCAATGCACCATTTTGCCGTTTGGAAAGAAAATCAAGAGTGGGCTTTTAGCATGGATGAGCTGAATTATATTGATGTTTGTGAAGATTTGCCGCTTACTTGCGAATTACGGCACTTTCTTCATTGTATTGAAACGCGTCAATCACCTCGTACAAATGGTGATGATGCTATTGCGGTTTTACGGATTTTAACAGCTGCTGGTGTCAATTATGATAGATAAAAGAGATAGGTAGCGCTTTTGCATTCTTGTGATGATCAATGGAGTTAATATGCAATTCATCGACCTTGGGGCGCAGCGTGCGCGTATTGAAGATAAAATTAATTCTGCAATTGCACATGTTGTCGCTAGTGGTAAGTATATTTTGGGGCCAGAAGTAACAGAATTTGAAGAGAAATTGGCAGAATATCTTGGTGTTAAACATGTGATTGCATGTGCTAATGGAACAGATGCTTTGAAGATGCCTCTTATGGCTAAAAATATTGGTCCAGGGGATGCTGTGTTTTGTCCTAGTTTTACATTTTCAGCAACGGCTGAAGTGGTTGCTTTGGTGGGGGCTAAGCCTGTTTTTGTTGATGTTTTACCTGATACATTCAATATTGATATTGAAAAACTTTCTCATGCTATCGAAATGGTAAAAAAAGAGGGACGTCTAAGGCCAAAGGCTATTATTGCCGTTGATTTATTTGGTCTTTCTGCTGACTATGTGCAAATTGCTCAAGTGGCAGCAAAGGAAAATCTTTTTGTAATTGAAGATGCTGCTCAATCTATGGGTGGAAGAAGCGGTAATACTATGTGCGGTGCTTTTGGTGATGTGGCTGCTACAAGTTTTTATCCTGCAAAACCATTAGGATGTTATGGCGATGGAGGCGCTATGATGACCAATGATGATCATTTTGCAGAACTTTTACGCTCTATTTTGTTTCATGGTAAAGGTGAAACGCAATATGACAATGTACGTATTGGTATGAATTCGCGCCTAGATAGCATTCAGGCTGCAATTTTACTAGAAAAGTTTGCGATCTTTGAAGATGAAATGGAAAAGCGTGTAGAAATTGCTCAACGCTATTCCAATGGCTTAAGAGATGTTGTTACAGTTCCAGAAATAGGAGAAAATATTCGTTCTGCTTATGCACAATATACGATTAAGGTAAAAGAACGTGATAAATTAAAAGATTTTTTACAAAAAAATTCTATCCCTACAATGATTTATTATAAAACTCCTTTACATCAACAGCCAGCTTATAAACACTTTCCTTATGTAAAAGATTCCCTTTCTGTTTCAGAATCTTTAGGAGAGTGTGTTTTAAGTTTACCAATGCATCCTTACTTGACACAAACGGATCAGGATATGATTATCCAAAAAATAAGAGATTTTTATCACTTTTGAGAGCGTATTTTTATCCTTAAAATTATGGTCAAAGCTCTATTGGTGACTCATCTTAGAAGGTACCTTTTGTTAGAGTGTGTGACCAATGTTTTTGGTATTATTTGCTTTCTAGGACCTATGAAATGTTGTCCTTTAGGGCGGTGATATGATTAGCAAGTGGAATCTGCTAGACAAGAAGATGCTTTTTAACAGAACGGTATGGGTTAAGAAACTTTGTCCTTTAGCTTAGCAAGAAAGTCACGTTTAATAAAAAGGATTTGGGTTATGAAAGTTATAATGAACCTTTGTTGATTTTACTCTTCATTCAAGGTGTTTTAAAAGATAACTTATTTAACGGGGTTTTGGGAGAGACAAGTGATTTTTTTGCGAATACGTGATGCGAGGTCATTTTTGCTTTTTGATTTTTGAATCAATGTATTGATGGGTGATGTGTTTCCCTCTTGTAGCGCTATTTGAGCTGCCAATGTTGCTGCAAGTTCTTTTGTTTCTTCACGGAGTTCTTCCAGCAATTGATGGTTAGCAGTCGTGTCAAGCTGATAAGTTTGGATTTTTTGTAAACGTTGCTGATAGTGTGCGATTTTTTCACGCATCATTTTTCTTTCCTTTGAAAGTTGTGGCGATATTTTGTTTGATTGCTATCGCTTCTTTAGTGAGAGTGTCTTGTGTGGGGAGGCATAGCCGATAAAATTGTTCTGTTATTTGGCTCAGTTGTACTTTTTGTTGGGCGTATTTTTTTTGCAAAAATTCGTACTTTTGTTGGTTGTTTGCTAATTCTACAGCATGTTGTGCACGAAGAAAATCGTGATTTGCTTCTATTTCCGCGAGTGATAATGGCATTTGCGCACAAACATCTTTATACGCAAAATGAACGGCTTTACGCCAAATAAAAGGAGACAAAAGCACCAGTACCCAAGAAGTGAAAGCAACTCCAAGAATAAAAAAAATAAACGATTGAATAAGCATAATACCCCTATTTCAAATAAGAATACGTTTAAAACGGATTCCATGTCGGTCTAGGTGTTAATTTTAAATATCCTATATTGATACCAAGGCGTGCACCGATCCCTGTACGTATTGGGATTAACAAGGTATTATGGTATTTGAGGACATGAAAACCAACACCTGCAATTAAATAGGCCGAACCTGAAATACCACCATAGCGTTTCCATAAATTATTTATGCTATTAAGGTTGTAAACTAAGATCATTAAACGGGAGCCTTGGCCGCCAAAATCCCATCCTACTGAGGGACCTTGCCAAAAAACTTTATGTTGACCATAGCTTTTGGTAAAAACTCTTCCTTCACCATAGGTTAATCCAGCAAAAAAGGCACCAGAAGCTTCTTCTCCTAAAATATAGGCATTGGGATAACCGTATTGTGAAAAAATATTTTGAATTGCAACAGCCAGACCACTGGCTGTTTTTCCAAAAAAAAGATGCCCAGAATCAATAATTTCTTGGAGTGAATAATGGGGTTCGTTTTGCTCTATTGGTTGTAGTTGAGCATGTGCAGTGTTTATGGTGATGAATAAAAGGAAGATTAAAGATATAATATTTTTGTACCAGTATTTGAGCAGAGAGAGAGCCATGAAGTTTTCTCCTTTTATTAGTGATAAACAAAAAGATAATATTAGAATTTTCATTCTATTCAAATAAAAAATAAGATATAAGGTTATTTAAATTCTTGAATTTATTTCTGAAATTTTTTTAGCACTATTGTTAATGTTTTCTATTATGCATCAGATATTAAGAGTTTTTCTTTAAAATAAAGTTTGTTTTTTTGAATCTAGGAGTTTTCAATCATTATGACGTTAGATATTTCTTTGAATCCTACGGATCTTGCTGCTTTGCTTTGTAGTCGTATTTGCCATGATTTGATCTCACCTGTGGGGGCTATTCAAAATGCAATGGAGCTTTATGATGAAGGAGGAGCTGAAGAAGATGCTTTACAATTGGTGCGTTTATCCGTTGCGAGTGCTGCTGCACGTCTACAATTTGCGCGATTGGCTTTTGGTTTTGCTGGTGCAAGTGGAGGACAAATAGATACACGGGCTGCAGAGCAGGTTGCTCAACAATATATGAAAGAAGAAAAAGCAACTTTAAAATGGCAAGCTTCTTCTTTATTGTTACCAAAAGATGAAGTTAAACTTTTGCTTAATTTATTATTGATTGCAAACGCAACAGTTTCTCGTGGTGGTGAAATTGTTGTTATGATTTTGCAAGAAGAAAATAAACGCTCTTTTCGATTTGAGGTTTTCGGTAAAACTCTCCGTATACCCCCTCATTTTCTTGCGTTATTTCGTGGAGAAGTTCAAGAAGAGCTTATTGATGCACATGTCATCCAATTTTATTACACAATGTTACTTTCTCAGATGACAGAGATGAAAATAAATATTGATGAAAATGATCATTGTATTGTTTTAGAAAGTGTAAAAAAGCTTTGAATAAGAGAGAAGCGCTTAAGCCGTGTTGGGAAAAGTGGCTTCGATTGAACATATGAGCAATAGAGTTATATGTGTAAATGCTGTATAGTTACTTATTAAGCTTTAAGCGCTTTCTATATGAGAATTTTTGGTGTGCGAGTTTTCTACTTTTAACAGAGAACAGATTTTGGGAAAAAATCTCGGCCCGCCACACTCCGAGATTTTACAAAGTGCATGTTCACTGCTTAAGCGGTTTTTCGTACGTTCTCTTCAACTGGATCACGTAATACATAACCGCGTCCCCAAACTGTATCAATGTAATTTACACTAGAAGAGACTGCTTCCAATTTTTTCCGCAATTTACAGATAAAAACATCGATAATCTTTAGTTCTGGTTCATCCATTCCACCATAGAGATGATTGAGAAACATTTCCTTAGTAAGGGTGGTACCTTTACGTAAAGAGAGAAGCTCTAGCATTTGATACTCTTTTCCGGTTAAATGAACGGGGCGCCCTGCAACTTCGACGGTTTTTGCATCAAGGTTGACAGTGAGATCACCGGTAACAATAACCGATTGTGCATGTCCTTTAGAACGACGAACAACTGCATGGATACGTGCAATGAGCTCATCCTTATGAAAAGGCTTTGTCATATAGTCGTCAGCTCCAAAGCCAAAACCACGGACCTTGTCTTCAATGGCATTCATACCAGAAAGGATCAGGACAGGAGTTTTTATTTTTGCCAACCTTAGAGTCCGCAAGACATCATACCCTGACATATCGGGCAAATTCAGATCAAGCAAAATGATATCATAATCATAGAGTTTTCCTAAATCGATACCTTCTTCACCCAGATCAGTGATATAAACATTAAAGTTAGCTGACTTTAACATTAACTCAATGCTTTGAGTAACTGCTCTATCATCTTCAATTAATAATACGCGCATTTTAGATCCCTCACTTCGCTCCTTCACGAATCATAAGGAGCATTTCTATTTTATAATCAGTTAGCAAAACCACTGTTATAAAAACAATTCATGAAATCAAACACTTATAACAAAGTGTTTATGAATATTTCAGTAGTACGCGTAACAATCACTACTAAATTCCCCACTATCCATGATAGTGGTTAACAAAATATTTTTATTTTTGAAAGAGGCTGCAAAATTATTTTAGAAAAATCGCATATTTTTTTAACATAATAAAAAAAGAAGGGCTTTTTTTATAAACTTTAACTTAAAAAAATTTGTAAAAGAGCATTATAAATTACTTTTTTACAATTTCAGTGTTTGTTTACTGAGCTTTAAATCTCTTCATTTTATAATGGGGGGAAAAGTAAAGAAATAGTTATTGCTCTTTAAAGCAGATTGTATGTTCAGATGCTTTAATGAAAGGCGAAAATTGTTATAATTTCAAGTCAATAGACTGTTTTTGTCGGATAGACATATAACTAAAAGATATTTATTGGGTGTGAATGCGAGTTTTGAGTTGGCGCAATCAAGGAGTAGTGAGTATGAAGCCACGAGAAAATATGGTGCGATTGAGGATGTTTCAAGTGCGTGGAAAACGCCGTGAAATTGCACAGCTTGAGATGATGATCGCAGAGTTTGAACGAATGGTGTTAGAGCTGGAAGCACAAATTACTCATGAAGAACGTAAATCTGGAAACAATGATGTTCACCATTTTGCTTATTCTGCTTTTGCGCGTGCAGCGCGGCAAAGACGTGATAATCTGATCAATTCAATTCGTGATTTACAGCTTCAAAAAACAAACGCTGAAATTGCTCTCCATGAAGCTAATACAGAGCTGCAACGTGCACAGCTTTTGGAAGCACGGGAAAAGAAGATTGCTGCGGGTGGTGAGGATATTTTGATTCAATCTAATTCAATGGTTGGCTAATTCAATGGTTGGATGATAAAAGCAATTATTGAAAAATCTATTCTTTCAGATTTATCTTTTGGGTATAGTATAAAACAGCCAAATTTTTATCAAATTTGGCTGTTTTACAAGTTTCTTTATGTTATCGAATCGTCATCAAGGGCAACTTAATGCCTGTAGTTTTGAATCTTGGTCGTTCGTAATCCCGCTAAACCGTGTTCATCGATCAAACTTTGCCATGAAAGAAATTCTTCTACAGTCAAAGTATAACGTTGGCACGCTTCGTCAAGACTTAACAATCCACCTCTGACAGCCGCAACAACTTCAGCTTTGCGACGAATCACCCAGCGTCGTGTTGTTTGCGGCGGTAGGTCGGCAATTGTAAGCGGACTTCCATCTGGCCCAATAACATATTTCATTTGTGTTTTTATCAAATTGGTCATTCGTATCCTCTACCTTTAGTCAAGGACTTGATTCGTTTATAGAGCATGAAATTTAAAAAAGAGCTAAACGCGCTGAAAGAAAAAATTAATAAAGTGATTGAGCACGTAAAAAGAAACTTAAGTGAAGTGTGTAGAAGAGCTTCTTGCAATATTTTACCAGATTTTAAAAAGAGCAAAAAGGTTTTCTCCCAAACGATTGCCATTATGCCTTATTTCGATCATTCTTTTTTTGTTTGCAGCAGCTTTTAAGAAAGTAATGCCTATGGTTGTGGAAAAGATAAAAAAACAATATAAAGACAATCAATCGTGTAAAAGTGCTGAAGAGCGTACATCAAAATGTTAACATATGAGTAGACATTAAACAGAGCATTAAATAGAGAATGAATACATGTTTTTAAACAGTCTTGATTTACCAGGACAACCTGAGGATTCTCGCATTGTTGTTGCAATGTCGGGAGGGGTTGATTCATCGGTTGTTGCAGGTCTTTTGAAAAAGGAAGGGTATAATGTTATTGGCATTACGTTGCAGCTTTATGATCATGGGGCAGCGACGCATCGGGTGGGGGCGTGTTGTGCAGGACAAGATATTGAGGATGCACGCCGCGTTGCAGAAACATTAGGAATACCGCATTATGTTCTTGATTATGAAAAGCGTTTTCGCGAAGCTGTTATTGATCCTTTTGCAGAAAGCTATGCGCATGGAGAGACACCAGTACCATGTATTGCGTGTAATCAAACGGTTAAGTTTGCTGATTTATTAGCAACGGCACGCGAATTGGGGGCAGATGCTTTGGCTACGGGACATTATATTCGTTCGCGTTCCCACGGAGCGCATCGAGCACTCTTTCGTCCTCTCGATAATGATCGTGATCAGAGTTATTTTCTCTTCGCAACGACACAAGAACAGATTGATTATTTGCGTTTTCCACTTGGTGACCTTCCAAAAACCCGCGTTCGTGAAATGGCAGCAGAAATGGGCTTTGTGGTTGCCAATAAGCATGATAGTCAGGATATTTGTTTTGTTCCACAAGGAAAATATTCAGATGTTATCGCAAAACTGCGTCCAGAAGCAGCTAATCCTGGCGTTATTGTCCATATTGATGGAAAGATCTTAGGTAAACATTCGGGAATTGTTAATTATACGGTTGGTCAACGTCGTGGTATTGGAGTATCAACGGGTGAAGCGCTTTATGTGGTTTATCTCGATGTGGAAAATGCACGTGTTATTGTTGGACCGCGTGAAATGTTAGAAACACATAAGCTTTTTTTACGTGATGTGAATTGGCTTGGTGATGAGTCGTTAGATAATTTTCCTTCTCAAGGTATTGAGGTAGCTGTAAAGGTGCGTTCAACGCGTCCTCCTCACCTTGCGCGCTTACATTATAAAGAAGGTGTTTTTTCCGTTGATTTATTGGAATGTGAAAATGGTGTGGCACCAGGGCAAGCTTGCGTTCTTTATGATGAAAATGGTCATGATGCGCGTATTCTTGGGGGAGGATTTGTAACACATTCAGAACGTGCGGCCCATACTGAAATGATGTTGAAGCGCGTTTTATGCAATCTCGAAACAAAAGATTCTGTTTCTTCTGAACTAAAATAACAGCTTCATAAAAAATAGTCAGTTGATTTATAATGATAATTTTAACCTTAAACTTAAACTTGAATGAGAGACTTCCGGAAGATTTTATCATTGAAAGTTTTTAAATGATTGGATCCATCAAAATTATGTCTTCTGCACGTCATGAGCGGGGTTAGGGTGCGGAAAGCATCGATAAGAAAAATATAAAAATGTTTTTTAATTAATGCTTTCAAATGCTAGGGAACAGCAACATTATTGGGACTGATAGATAACATACAACATCGGATATGTTTTACAACTTAAAGTGTTATCATCTTTAGTGGTCAAAGTTGGTAAAATGGGCAAGTGCAATACCTGAGGCTGTGGCAACATTAAGGCTGTCAAAACCGTCAGTCATGGGAATACGTAAGGTTTTTGATTGTTGTAGTATATGGGGTGGTAAGCCATCGCCTTCTGTTCCAAAAATAAGTGCCATTCTTTTAGTTTTGTTGGCTTGCTTGAGAGTGTGTGAAGCAGAAGGGGAGAGTGCATAAAAATGAAAGTTTTCATCGTTTAGAGCAGCTATAATGTCATTTATATCAGCGTTTTGCGTATAGGGTACTTTTAAAGCAGCGCCGGCAGAAACTCTTATTGATTTACGATAAAGTGGATCGCATGAGGTTTTGTCGACAATAATACCATTACTGGCAAAGGCTGCTGCATTACGAAAAATTGATCCCATATTATCGTGATTCGAGATACCACATAAAACAAGAATCAAAGCTTTTTCTGGAAGATGTTGTAGAAAACTTTGTAAGGATGGCAGTATTTTGCGTTTACCAATACCCAAGACACCACGATGAACATGGAAGCCGGTGATATTATCCATGACTTTTTGTGGAACGCAATAAATGGGACATAGAGGCTGTGTTTTTTCTAAAAGCGGTAGAAGTCCAGAGAGACGGTTTTCTACGATGAGCAGTGAGATGGCAGAAAACTCTTTCGAGTGCAGTAATGCGGACAATGTTACTTTGCCTTCAGCAATAAATTGATGTTGCCGTCCAACAAGATCTTTTTCACGGATATTATGATAGGCTTTTAGGCGTGGATCATCGGTTTCATTGATTGTTATGATATTCAAATGCATGAGAGATTTTTAGTGCTTTTTTTTTATGATTTCCAGATGTTAGAATTTATTTTATTTTAACAAAGAGAGAAAAAAACATTATTTTAAAACTTATGGTAGAATTTGTGTTGACAATATGCAACCATAGGTATAGTATAAAAATACTGATACGGAATCATATATTTTTTCTCGTATCGGGTGCAGTGTCTTGGGTCCCCGCTATTTCCCAAGTTCTGTATGCCCTTAATTTCTAAGGGAAAAGAATCTGGGTCCCCAATGCCCAGATTCTTTTTTTTGGGGTAATCATTGTTCTTCTTTTTTATATCTCAATTTTTTAGTAAATCATATTTTAAAATGCGGTTGACCTCTGAGGTTACAGTAGAGTGCTAAGATATTTTTTCTAAGTTGCAAAGATGGCTTATGATGCACATTATAAGACTGAAAAATAATGCATGATCATGGTATATTTGAGTAAAAACAAGTTTTTTGTTTATGAGATGTGAGATGGCTTTAAGTTATTCAGAAAACGATTAGTAATGAAGGTGATGTGTTTGATTGCTTTTGGGAAAGCTCTTTGTTTATTCTGTTCCTCTCTTCTTCCTTTATTGATTCTGTTCGTGTAACTGAGCAGTTTTTACGATAATAATGTGAGCTTGAAGCGTTTATTGTATGCTGAAGCTTCTGTAATATTGAGGAAATATTGTCGATATGCCAAAAGTATAATTATATGGTTGAAAATATTAATCCCTTATTTCGTGAAGAAAAGGATGAGGTTCATGGATGTAAAAATCAATATACAAAGCTTAACTTTATACTCTATTTTTATTGCGTGTATTGTTTTTGCTTTGAAATATTGGGCATATCACATCACAGATTCGGTTGCACTTTATTCTGATGCATTGGAATCAATAGTTAATATTCTTGCGTCATTTGCAGCATGGTGGGCTGTTAAAGTGAGTATGAAGCCAGCGGATCAGGATCATCCCTTTGGGCATCATAAAGCAGAATATTTTTCCGCCATTCTTGAAGGGATACTCATTATTATTGCGGCAATTGTTATTTTAAGAGAAGCATGGATAGCTCTTTCTACCGTTCAATTATTGCAGAAGCCTGGAGTATGGCTTGTTATTCATCTTATTGCAACTGTCATAAATTGTATGTGGGGAATGGTTCTTATTTGGCAGGGAAAACACCATCGCTCACCGGCTCTTAAAGCGGATGGAGTGCATTTTATAACGGATGTTTTTACTTCGCTTGCAATTTTAATTGGTCTGATTGCTGGTTTTATCGGGGGATGGGGAATTTTAGATCCAATTTTAGCGATAATCGTTGCCGTTAATATTCTCTTACAGGGCTGGAAGGTGATTAGAAATGCTGTTCAGGGATTAATGGACGTTGGCGTTGAATTGAATGAAAGCATGCGGATTCGGGAGCTGATTTCTGCAAATGCATCGGGTGCGCTTGAGGTCCATGATTTACGGACGCGTGTTGCTGGGAGGGTTACTTTTATAGAGTTTCATTTGGTTGTGCCTGCTATAATGCAGGTAGGAGAAGCACATAAAATTTGTGATAAAATCGAAGGTGTTCTTCAACAAGAATTTGATAATGTACGTATTTCTATTCATGTCGAGCCTGAAGATGAGGCAAAATTGCCTCCCGGTACAACGGTGATCCCTTTTATATAAAAAGATTTTTTCAAATTGTCTGCTATGTTATGGGGACTATTTTTTATGATGGGGCGATTCATACCTCTCGAAAATACAGTGAATCTCTTTCGTTGATTTAATTTTTGCATTAATCAATTATAAAAGGTTAAACAGAGTATTTAAGGCAAGATTTATTCTATTTCGTTAAAACACTGTTATTTAAGGTTGGGTATATAAAATTTGATCTATTAAGTGTTTTTAGAGTGTGGAGTAAATATTCAAAATAGGGCTTGCTGGTGTATCCTTGTGTAAGTGAATCTCATGAAATGGTTAGCCGCTTAAATTCACTTAAGAGAACGGATTGTTTACAGACTGTCAGGAGTAGATGTTTCGTTTCTTAGGGCGAGGAGGAATGAAGCTTTCGTCATAAGTTTAATGATAAATTTTATATAAAAGTTATGAGTAGAATTTTAAAGTTTGTGATCATAGATTAATCATCATTATTGTTGCTAATAAATGTGTTGTTTTACCGATAAAATGTGTTCTGTTTTAAATGTTCTTTATTGCATGAAGGATAGGGGACACATTAAAGAATGATGCTAAAGATAGATACTGGTTTTTAATTGATGCCTTCATATTTTCATTTCAA
Source organism: Bartonella sp. LB28NMGDW (assembly GCF_042194435.1). Classification (NCBI taxonomy): domain Bacteria; kingdom Pseudomonadati; phylum Pseudomonadota; class Alphaproteobacteria; order Hyphomicrobiales; family Bartonellaceae; genus Bartonella; species Bartonella sp. LB28NMGDW. The sequence continues at coordinate 124,021 of NZ_JBHIMX010000006.1, read as the reverse complement.
TCTAGCATCAAAAATTTTACAATGACGCGTACAGTACTGGTGCATTCTAATCATAAATATGCTGCTACATCAGGGTTATTTTAATGTATAGACAACAAGAAAACGCAAAGACTTTATGAGGAAAATAATGCTATAAGGTCAAAAATTTATACGCAATAAATTAGAGAGATAGATCGAATTTTTATAAAATACTTTATGAGATAAAAAAAACATATCTGGCGTTACTTTTACTTATTTTTACAAACGTTTATCTATGTCTTTTGCGCTATATTCGTAAAGATCAGATTAGTGATAATCTATAGATAATTCTTGGTTGAGAATATAAAAGGAAAGCGTGATACTAAAATAGAGTTTTGCCTGTCTTTATTGTTCAACCAGTAAAAGTGATCACAAATCCGTGATTTTTTACATACCTGTAAACAAAGTTAGATCAAAACGACTTTTTCTCTAAAAACTGTAAAAATATATTGTATCCGTATAGCTTGAACGAAGTTAGATGTTTACCTGAATAACTACAGTATATATTTTAAGAATAGAGAAGATATTTCATATCACTATGATGTTATTAAAGAGCTCTTAAAACAATGATTCCTGGTGTTTTTGCAACATAATCCATAAAAGGAGAATCAACGACTTTTTCGTTTTCTTTTCGTGAAGAAGCATTTCTTAACATTGGCCCTTTATCTGTCATGATAAAGAAGCCCACATGTGTTACATCCAATCCAGCAAGTTTCGTATTAATACCAATAAAATCACCAGACTGTAAACGACCTACAACCTCCTCATTAATAAAGTTACTTGGGATATACGTTATCGTGCGTTTCACAACTGGCAACCCAGGTAGATAGTTTTCACCATCAGCTTTTTTGTTGAGATATTTTTCTATTTTTACCGCATGGGGACTTATTTCAGCGGTAATATCAGTGGCGAGTTTATATTCTCTATAAGCCCAGTCTGTAAAAAAATGTTTGCGATTTAAAAAATGAATATTACCGTTAATATAACGCGTTTTTATGACGTTATTTATGAATTCTGTTTGGGATGTTGATTTGCGTAATGCTTCAACATAATCCAGATAAGTGAAGCAATCTAAGCCTCTAAAATCAATAATCAGTTTTTCTGGTGTCTTTTCTGAGCCATGTAACATATTTGCTTGGTAAGGTGTCCCTAAAAAAGCTTCAGAAAGAAAGTCAATTAGTGTCTCTTTTTCCTGATAATTTGTTTCTGAACGTTTTTTGAGAAGAGCATTTAGTTTATTTAGAGTATAAGGATCTAGTTTTATGTTGTTTGTTTGTTGTGTTTTTATTTTATTTCCTAAAATACTCTCTTGTGAATCAGAATCCTGAACATCATATCCTGTTACCAATATTAAAATGAGAACTAATAGAGATATTTTTCGCATTCTATACACCATTTTTGCATTAACAATTCATGACTAACTATTTCTAAAAGTGCTATTTTTAAATGCGTATCACGATCATTATTAGATTTAACAGTAGCATATAATCATTAAGAGCATCAATGAATATAAAGATATAATCATGGTTTTTAAGGTTACACAAATTGCAAGCGATATGAATAGTTTCTAAGATTATAGAATTAAAGAATATTTCTCTATAATATACTTATTTTTTAAATAAAATGATTGTCAGATAAATACTTTTAAAAATATGATGAGCTTTTTGCATTGTTAAGCTATTTGGGTGATGCTGCTTTAATCTTATAGCACATTCTGAGGGTAAGAAAATTCTTTAAGAGCTTATCTTTTAAAAGGTTTCAATTGCTATAGGATATCTAACGTATCAAATGGAATTGAGATTCCTGAAAACGGTGGTATGAGAAGGGGAAATGATGTCTGATAAAATTCATCATAATGTCTCTAAAACTATTGGAAATGCTCTGTGTTTCATGAAATTTTGTTTATGAGTTGGTCGCACAAATATTTTATTCGTATAATGCAAAAAAATATTTTTATGCTTTGACAATGATATACTAATTAAAACGTAATTTTATATTTTTATCTTGACTCTTACTTAAATTTTTACTTTGCTATTATTTTATATATGACAAGTATATGGTATAGAATACTTTTAAAAGGAAAAGGGAGTAAAAAGATAGCGGGGGAGTAATTGTATGCGTAAAATAGTGTGTATGTTATGCAAGACCAAATGCTCAATCCGAATTTTGTTCAGCGTGGGCTCGTTTTAGTGTTCATCACTTTATTGTTAGATATTCTTGGCATTGCGATTATTTGTCCTGTTTTGCCTGAATATTTTTCTCAATTAACTGGAAAAGATGTCAGTACATCTTTTGTAGAAAGAGGAAAATTACTTGCAGCTTATTCAGTGATGCAGTTTTTGTTTGCTCCTGTTATTGGCAATCTCTCTGATCGTTATGGTCGTCGTCCTATTTTGCTGCTCTCTATTATCTGCTTTGCTCTTGATAATCTCATATGTGCCATAGCATGGAGTTATTCTATGTTATTTATCGGGCGTCTTTTGTCAGGGATGAGTGGTGCTAGTTTTGCAACTTGTACAGCTTATCTTGCGGATATATCCGATGATAAAACCCGTACACGCAATTTTGGTCTGTTAGGCGTTGCATCCGCATTGGGGTTTATTTTAGGATCGTTTATTGGTGGTTTTTTAGGTCAGTTTGGTCCGCGTATACCGTTTTATTTTGCTGCTGGTTTTTCACTCATTAATTTTATTTTTGCTTGGCTTATGCTTCCAGAAACTCTTTCTCTGTGGAATAGGCGCTTTTTTGATATTAAGCGGGCAAATCCCTTAGGTGCTTTTTGGCACCTGAAACAATATCCGATGGTTCTTTGGGTGTTATTGGTCTTTTTTCTTTATTGGTTTGCGGAATCTGTATGGTTAAGTATTTGGGCTTTCATTGCAAAAGAACGCTATGATTGGAGTTCTTTTTCTATTGGGCTCTCCTATAGTGTTTTTGGGATAGGCCAATTTATTGTAGTCGCTCTCATTTTGCCTTATTTTTCTAAACGATGGAGTGATTGGCATATTGTTATAGTGGGGCTTTTGTTTGCCTCCGTTGCTATGCTAGGCTATACATTCGCAACGCAGGGGTGGATGGTTTATATGGTTTGTGCGTGTACAATGCTTGAATATCTTGTTCATGCACCTATACGTGCTATTGCTTCAGCGCAGGTGCCAACAAATGTACAAGGAGAACTGCAAGGAGCGATGACATCTGTTATTTCGTTAAGTTTAATATTTGGTTCTGTTTTTTATGTGTTTCTTTTTGAATGTTTTACAGATAAAAATGCACAGTTTTATTTTTCTGGTGCCCCTTTTGTTGGAGGCTTTTTTCTTCTTGTCGTTGCAACAGTTATTTTTGCCTTGCGGGTACGTTAATTTTTTGAGAGGGGCTGGTACGTACTATTTTGCTAGAGAATGCACAAGATAAACAAAATGTATCATTTTATAGGCAGAAAGTTTTTTGTGATATTTGTTTCACAAAGTGTTGTATAGAATATCGATACATTCTTCTCATTTAGTGCAAATAATTTTTTTTATTCTTTAATAGGAATTACGCTTCTCATGCAAAATAGAATGCTTAGAATTGTATTGTGAATCCAATACTTATTTGAGGCACTTTACTCTTTTTAAAAATGGTTTTTATCGACACACTTATCTTGCTTAGGGGGAAGCCAATGATTTTGATGAATACAATTCTAAGAGGAGAGGTCATGAGAAAAATTCAAGTTATTCAGTGCTCTCATCTTAGTTGCAAAATGATAAATAATAACACTTATTCAATAAGTTGTAGGTATACAAATAATATAGTTGTGTATGGGAAGATGATATAATTTAAAGGAGAGAAGCTAGAAAGTGAGATATTTTATTTTAAGATATTTTTTTATAATTCATAATGAGATCACAGAAATGCTGAAAGAGGTAGTGGCTATCTTGTGGTCCAGGAGAAGCTTCGGGGTGATATTGAACAGAAAAAACTGGTTTTCCAATGATTCGAATACCACAGTTTGAACCATCAAAGAGAGAAATATGTGTTTCTTGTACATGTTGTGGTAAAGAGGCAGAATCTACGGCGAAACCGTGATTCATCGATACAATCTCAACTTTTCCAGTGTTGAGGTCTTTAACTGGGTGGTTGGCACCATGATGTCCTTGGTGCATTTTCACGGTTTTTGCACCAACCGTAAGAGCGAGAAGTTGGTGACCAAGACATATTCCAAAAATTGGTAAATTATGATCAATTAATGTTTTGATCGTTGGAACGGCATATTGAGCCGTAGCTGCGGGGTCCCCTGGTCCATTAGAAAGAAAAACTCCATCAGGGTTCATTGCTAGAATTTCTTTTGCAGTTGTGTGGGCAGGCACAACAGTAATGCGTGCTTTTTGTGTTGCCATAAGGCGAAGAATATTGCGTTTAATACCATAGTCAATTGCAATGATATGAAGATTATGCACATTATTTGTACTGTATCCTTTGTTCCAGCTCCATGGTTTTTCATCCCATTGCATTGATGATTGAGATGTCACATCTTTCGTAAGGTCAAGATTGACGAGACCGTGCCATTTTTGCGCACGTTTCTTTAAAGAAGGAATATCAAAATTTCCATTAGAATCATGTGCAATGACAGCATTTTGCGCACCTTTTTCACGAATAAGAATTGTGAGCGCACGTGTATCAATACCACAAAGTGCAATAATTTTATGCGTTTTAAGCCATTGATGAAGATTTTCATTGGCACGATAATTTGAGGGATGTGTAATGTCTGCCTTGAAAATAGCGCCAACAGCACCATGACAATCGAGAGGAGAGAGAGCTTCAATATCTTCACTATTTGCCCCTACATTTCCTATATGAGGAAAAGTAAAATTAACGATTTGTTGTGTGTATGACGGGTCTGTGAGGATTTCTTCATAGCCTGTGATGGCGGTGTTAAAACACACTTCAGCTTCAGCAATACCTGTAGCACCTGCTCCTTTGCCTTCAATAACGGTTCCATCAGCTAAGACTAAGAGGGCTGTAGGTTTTTTGATACTCCAAGGGTGGCTGGGTGAAGTCGTTTGTATCATAGTATGTATCCACAATTTATTCTCTGAAAGGTATAATGATCAACTTTACACAAAAATCATACCTTTAACAGATGCTGTGTATATTATTCTGGTAATGTTTCGCTTGAAATAGGCAGTATAAGTACATTCCATGAAGAGGTAAAGTCTTGTTTTAGCTTTTCGAAGATCGAGTCCTTAATTATTTTTTTATCCTCCATTGCAAGATGGATAAAGATTGGTTAAAAGGCGCTTTCTTCTTGAACAAAATTGGATAAATTTATGTTGCGTAACCAGATTGATGGGGCTCTTAGGGCTGCTTTGAAAGCGCAAGATAGTGCGCGTCTTGCTACACTCCGTTTAATGAATGCTGCAGTTAGGGATCGTGATATTCTTTATTATGATCAAGGGAAGTTAGAAGTGGATGATCAGCAGATACAGTCTGTTTTCACTAAAATGCTTCAACAGCGTGAAGAATTGATGCGAGTCCATAAAGAGTCTGGTTGCTTGGAATTGGCAGAGAGAGGACAAGCAGAAATAGAAGTTATTCGTGAGTTTCTTCCCTATCAACTTAAGGAGATGGAAGTAGAACAGGTCCTTTGTGAAGCTTTGGTACAAACAAAAGCTGAAAAATTACGCGATATCGGTAAGGTGATGGCATGGCTTAAGGAACGGTATGCAGGGCAAATGAATTTTTCTAAAGTGTGCAATAGTCTTCGTAAAAAATTGCAATAGATCTTATTAATTCAAGGGGATTGGAAAATATTTTTTATTGTGCTTCGCCTTTGTAAGTCAGTAGGATGTTGATAAATGTCATTTATCTTTTACATACATACTATTATCAAAAAAATATTTTTTTGAAATAAACGAATCTTTTTTGGAGCTCATAGAGCAATAAAAACATCTTTTATGTATTATATTTTACTGTTCTTCAAAGCTGTTAGATCATTAACAAAACAAAAAAATTATAGAGTTTCTACTTTTAAAAAAAAGATCTATTGTCTGCACTATTAAAAATTTTAAAATAGGATGATTAAGCTAATTGATACAGATTTCCAATTTTGGGGAGTGTGTTGTTGTCTTTTTTGCTGTTTCAAAGCATTTTTTTGATAAAGAGTTGCCGTATTTTTTAGAGTGCTGATTATTCGGCAAGAAATTTAAATGTAGATGATATTTATCAATATGATGTATATCTTCTTAATTCAAGCGCTGGTTTTAATGATAAGAAAATTAGAACGTTAAACATTTTTTCTATAGAAGACATTTTTAAGCTGAGTTGATGAAATGAAAAGATATTTTGAAAATAACTCTTTGTTTGTAATGTGTTTTGAGATGATTTTGAAATTCTTTTCTCTGATTAAATCCCTTATAAGCTATATAAAATCTATAAATTATGCAGAATAAAATGAGTAACCTTTATTGGTGGGGATACAGCGGTGAATCTGTTAAAAATAGTTCAGTTAGCAACAATGGCTTACCCGTTAACCGCAAACGGGAACGGCGTGCCCATAGCACATCTTGTTGACCAATATGAATGTAATCGCGGGTTAATTGGTCATGGTTAAATAAATAATGTCCTAGAGGTACAGTTCCCAAATGCATCAAGGCTTGATTGTGTAGGAGGGTTTCTTGTGGAATTACAGTGCGTCCAAGGAGCCAAGGTTTATTATCTCCCATCAATATGATTTCACGTAGCCAATAACGCGCACTTTCGGGGAGATGCTCTGCTTCGTCTGTTAATTTATCTCGCGTAATAAAACATTCGCGTTGTGGTTGAATTTGGAGGCAGGTACAATATTTCTTTAATCGAAGCGTCATAGAGGCAGATTCCATGAGCCAATTGCGAATGTTTTCTGGTATTGGAGGATTTTGATTAGAGAGCCACTTTAGAGGCGGTAAGATGGAATCTTGAAGATCAGACATCGTTTTACTCCACAGCTAAAGTCTTATTCCATATGTTATGTTGGGTTAAGTAGATAGCTCTATTGTAATACAAGGAGTATAAAAGCAGCAAGATTTTAACAGGAAGATATCAAAGGGAAAGTCGAAAGAAAAGGTCTTTAAAAGAAGATATGCGGGAATTATATATTATAGGATTATTTTCATTAAAAAAGCAAAATAAGGTATTATGTTTTATCCAAGGCGCTTTCACAATGCGTTAGGGAAATTTCTTTATCGCATGAGCAATGGGAAAAATGTTTTGTGCTTTAAAATTCGTTTGTAACGCATATAAAAAGTCATCTATGTAAGATGATATAAAGAGAAAATTTAAAGAGAAATAAAACTTTATTTTATACTTTAGAAAGTGAAGAGATATTCAACCCTTTTGAATTGAGATGTAAAGGAGATCGTATTCTTTATAGTCAATAATTTTATAGTAAGGCATATATTTTTGAAAACTTAAAAATAGATTATATTATTGAAATTGTAATAAATTACTTCATATTAAAGAGTGTTTAGTCTTTTATAATAAATTTATATTAATATGTATTTATAATATATCTATTTTATTTCATAGATTAGAAAAAATCTCTTTATCATTTTTTGCTTACCTTCTCTGTTTATTTCTTAAGAACGCAAAAGAGCTCTTCGAGTTTTTCGGTAAAAAGGTATTGTTGATGAAGTGTATAGGCGTTAAGTGCTATGCGGTAGAATCTTTAATCATCGTTAGTGATTTTTGTAACCTTACGGATTGTTATTACAGTGAGATGAGCTAGATTTGCGCGTACGGTACGAAAATAAGTTCGTATTTCGTTAAAATAACGCAACATATCTTTCCTGATATGCGTAACTTTATATAGGTATGAAATGGTGCGTTATAAAGATCTTTACTGCATTTCGTTTTAAAATACGGTGATGGTGTATACCCAAAATCGCAGCTTAAGCATCTCACCATCATATCAAAACTGGTGACAACGAGCTCCAGGGAAATATTTCAAACTTTTCTAGTTGTTTCCCAGTTTTTTATTAAATCCCAAAAGGTGTAAAAAAAATAAACGCTCTATGATCGAATTTTTTGTCCTACCCATATAAGAATGCAGGCTCCTATAAAACCTGAAATAAGATAGCCAAGCCAACCAGCAAAACTTACACCTAAAAGACTAAAAAGAAAGCTTGCTAGCGCAGCGCCAATAATCCCTAAGATAATATTTAACAATATTCCTGTTTGGCTTTTCATAATATACTGGGCAGCCCAACCTGCAATTCCGCCGATAATAATAGCTGCAATCCAACCGATGTTTGCATCTTCCATGATACCCTCCTTTGCCTGAACTTAAATTGTAACTAGAGTAAACTTTATAAAAATCAAGATTTATCCCTTTTTTATCCAGTGGAAAGGATATTTTTGTTAGAAATTTTACTTATTATTTTCCTTTATATTTAAATAACATTCACATTTATATAATAACAATACTTAACAAGCATGAGTATATATCACATTTTAATTTATAAATAAATTAATTATTTGAGAAACATGAATAAAAGAAGAAAATATTAGTGAAAATGTTTTAAGAAATCATAAAGTTTATTTATAAGCTTTTTAATCTCTCTCTTAAGTTTAAAAAGCAATTGTGATTTGTGATTAAAGCAATAAGTAAAATGGACATTTAAAAGTCTGGAGCTTGCCAATTGATATCAATGATGTTTGAAATGAAATTAAAACTGTTTTGTTGACACGTTATAGAATGGCTGTATAGGTTGAGCCTCTACCAATCTTGATATAAACGTTGCATTTTTGTGGGGTTTTGCATTCCTTATAGAGTATTTCTGTTTTTGCTGCTACTGCGGGGCAGTTCCTTTTTACAAGGCGAGTTTAGGTTGGAACCATCATACTCTTGACTTTCTCTTTATGTGTTTAACAGTCTTGGCTTTGAGATGATTAGGCATTTTTACGTCTTTCTTCAAGAATTCTATTCTACATGCTGCTTTGTTTATAATGTGCAAGCAAATGACTTTGAGTAATTCATCATGAATAGATTTTAAATGAAAGAAATTTACGATGCAGAAAACTCATTTAAATTGTCAAATAATAAAATATTTTGATTAAATCAATATCTTGACCATATTCCAAATCGAGTAATCGATGTGATGTATTTCTTATTCAAGTTATTTAAAAGTTTAAGGTTTTTCTGTTTGTTCTTCAGCAGGGTTGCGTAGGCGAGAACTTTGAAGAAGTCCCTGTTCTTCTAAAATGGGGTAGATCATTGAGGTCAAAAGAGAGTTGATTTGTTTAAGGTCGCGGACAGTGTCGAGATGAAGACTGGATGATTCTACATTTTTGAGATCCCCTTCACGCAAACGTTTAAAATGTTTTAAACTCATCTCTTTTTCTAAGTTTCGTAGTTGATCTTTTTTTTGTACCAATAGGTGTGCAGTGTGTGTATCGCGTGAGACGAGAACGTTAAATGCTATATGCGCGTTGGCTAGTACAATGGCGTGGAAACGAAGGAGATCATTCCAGCCCTCACTGCTGAACTGTAAACCTTTTTGTTGTTTCTTTTTAACCAGCATCAGCATATTATGAATAATGATATCGCCTGCTTGGTCTAATTTTATACAGGCGCCTAGAAGTTCTTGCGTTTGAAGAGCTTCTTCGTCAGATAATTTTTGTCCCGCTAATCGTGCAAGATAAAGTTTGATGGCGATATGTTTTTTGTCCAATATGGTGTTGAGTTGGTTAAGTTCACGAATAATATTGGGATCAGGACTTTCATAAAGTCCCATGATTTTTTCTAGCATGATGTCCACAAGATCACAAATATGAATGACTTCACGCATGACATTCGAGAGAGCGAGAGAGGGGCGTTCAAGCACACTGTCATCAAGAGCTGTTTGATCCGATAAATTGAGCGTTTTGTCGGTTTGCGTTTTTTTTGCACTTATATGAACAATTTGAGTGGTTAATTTTAAAACCCATTTTGAAAGCGGTATTCCAGCAAGGAGAATGAAAACATTAAAAATAATGTGGGCGTTGATCACTTGAGTAGGGGCGTTATTGCCAAGCCATGTGATGGGAGGGCGAAAGGAGAGAAATAAGATAAGTACAAGGATTGAACCGGCCCCACGCATGAGTAAGTTTCCTAAGGGAACGAGGCGGGTATTAGGAGAGGCGTTGCGCGTTAAAAGTGGTGCTATAAGAGAAGAGCCAAAGTTGACACCAAGAACCATGACAACACAGAGTTGCGTATGGATAAGATCGTAGTTGGCAAAATTGACCAGCAAAATGATTCCTGCAATAGATGAATGTAAGAGGTAGGTTAAGCCAGCAGCCAACAAAAAAGTGGAAACAGGATCGGTTGAAAGATAACGAATGATGCTAGGCAAAATTTCGCTTTCACGTAAAGGTTCTGTCGCTGTACTTATCATCTCTAAAGATAAAATCAAAAGACCAATACCGATGACAATACGTCCTATTTGACGCCACTCACGTTTTTCTGTTGTCATGAAGATACAAGTGCCAATTAAAAGACAAAGGGGCACAACAAGTGTGAGATCATAGGTGAGAATTTTAACAACGATTGCTGATCCTAATTCTCCTCCGCGTACAGCCATAAGTCCCGCTACTCCAGAGACAAAACCAGATTCAACGAAAGAACCAACAAGGAGCGTTATTGCTGTAGAGCTTTGTAAAATCATTGCTGTAAAAAGCCCAAAACTTACCGCAAACAATGGTTTTGAAATGACGTGGCACATTTTATATTTAAGTCTGTCACCATAGGCGCGTTCAATTCCTGTGCGCACCATGCGTGTGGCCCAGAGAAGTAAAGAAATAGCGCCGGCAAGATGAAGGAGTACCAATGAACCATTCATGATACTTTATTCTTTCTCTGTTGTTATGAGTATGTTTGCCTCAAAATTGATAAATTAAAGTTTATCGTTTTTATTTCACTTTTGCTTTTAATACTTGATTAAAATCATAACCGCTTGGATTTTGAAAAACCTTTAGACCAAAACAAGGAAGAATGGAATAAAGGTGATCAAAAATATCACCTTGAATTTGTTCGTAGTCTATCCAAACGGTGGTGTTCGTAAAGCAATAAATTTCCAATGGTAAACCATTTTCTGTAGGAGGTAATTGCCGTGCCATAAAGGTCATATTAGGGTTGATGTTTATATGCTGTTGTAGATAAGCAAAAACATAAGCACGAAAAGTTCCAATGTTGGTTAAACGGCGCGTATTGGCTAAGACATCATGATTTTTATCTAATTGAGCGTTCCATTGGTCAATTTCTGCTACTTTTTGTGTGAAATAATTTTCTAATAAATTAAATCGGGAAAGATATTTTTGTTCTTCTTCTGTGAGAAAATGGATACTTGATTGATCAATAAAAAGGGAGCGTTTGATGCGTCTTCCACCCGATTCTTGCATTCCACGCCAATTTTTAAAAGGGTCGGTTACAAGTTTACGGATAGGAACTGAGGTGATGGTGTTGTCGAAATTTTGAACTTTAACAGTATGCAGGGCAATTTCAATAACATCACCATCGGCGCCGAGATTGGGGATTTCAATCCAATCACCAACGCGAACCATATCAGTGGATGAAATTTGAATACCGGCAACGAGAGAAAGAAGCGTATCTTGAAAAATTAACATGAGAACCGCGGCCATTGCACCAAGACCGGAGAAGAGAATAAGAGGGGAGCGGTCAATCAATGTAGCGACCATTAAAACTGTCGCAACAGCAAAAAGTGCAATTTTAGCAATTTGAATATAACCTTTTATTGGTTTTAACCGTGCTGTTGGTCGTTGTTCGTAGAGGATATTAATGACATTCAGACAGGCAGAAATTGTCAGAACAACAAAAAAGATAATGAAGGCGTTAGCAACATTACCGATGACAGTACTGAATGCATTGGGCAATGTTGGTATAAAATTAACACCAACTGAAATAATAAAGGCTGAAATGATATCCGCTATGTATTGAATAGCATTATTAATATCCACCGTTGTATTTTGGGGGAGAAAAGAAGAGAGTTTTTTTGCTCCGTGAATAAGTAATTTTCGTCCTAGAAAGTTGACTAAAAGGGCAAATATAGTAAGAATAACAAGCCAAGAAATAGCCTCTAACCACGGATATTGAACAATAAATTCGATCACTTTTCTACTCTCCATTTCTGAAATTATATGCAGTTAAGAGTTTAAAATTTTACAACTGCTTAAGAGGAAGTATTGGAATTATGCTCTAAAGTCGTTAAATATGCAAAAAAGAATTTTCAAACTTTGTGAGAGATAATGCGTTTCCCGCCCGATTTCCTTAATGAACTGCGTACGAGACTCCCAATTTCAACAGTGATTGGTCAACGGGTGGATTTTGATCCTCGAAAAAGTAAGCCTTCACGGGGAGACTTTTGGTGTTGTTGTCCATTTCATGGTGAAAAAACGCCAAGTTTTCATTGTGATGATCATAAAGGGCGCTATTATTGTTTTGGTTGTGGTGTAAGTGGAGATATTTTTACCTTTTTGTGTGAGCTTGATGGATTGCACTTTTCAGAAAGTGTAGAGCGTTTGGCTGATTTTGCGGGAATGAAACTCCCTATTTGGGATTCACAAAGTCATAAACGTCAACTGGAAAAAGCTGAGCTTTATGATGTGATGAAAATTGCTACAGATTTTTTTCAATATAATTTACGTGATAAAGGGGGTGTGCAAGCACGTCGTTATCTGGATGCACGTGGTGTGACACCAGAGCTCGTAGAGCGTTTCCGCATTGGTTTTGCACCGGTAAGGCGTACAGCTTTGAAAGAAGCTTTGAGTGCACGGGGCATTTCAATAAAGCAAATGGAAGAATGTGGACTTCTCACAGTGCATGAGGGGAGTGCGGATTCTTATGACCGATTTAGAAATCGTATTATGTTTCCTATCGAAGATTTGCGCGGACGTGTGGTGGCTTTCGGAGGGCGTGCATTAGAGACAGAGACACGAGCAAAATATCTCAATAGCCCTGAAACAGTGCTGTTTCATAAAGGAAATATACTTTATAACGCGGTAGCGGCTCGCAAAAACAGTCGCTTTGTTGGCGATGAAAAAAATCATTCACTCCTTGTTGTTGAGGGGTATATGGATGTCATTGCATTGACTAAAGCTGGTTTTGAAGGAGTCGTAGCACCCTTAGGGACAGCATTAACGGAAGCGCAAATTGAGCTTTTATGGCAGATGGGGAAGGAGCCCATTTTGTGTTTTGATGGTGATGCTGCTGGTTTAAACGCTGCTTTTCGTGTTGCTGATCGTGTGTTGCCTCTTTTAAAGGCTGGGGTTTGTGTACGCTTTGTTTTGTTGCCACAAGGAAAAGATCCTGATGAAATTGTTTGTGCTGGTGGAGCACAACTTTTTTCTTCTTTTTTGCAAAAAGAAATTCCTTTGAGTGAGCTTTTATGGTGGCGTGCTACCTATGGAAAGCATTTTGAAACTCCAGAGACACGAGCAGCGCTAGAAAAACAACTAAAACAACAAATTTTTACGATTAAGGATGAAGATGTCCGTCGTTATTATTTGCAAGATGTAAAAAAACGCCTTTTTGATTTTTTTCGTCCCTCTTTTTCGAAAAAAAGGGGGGAAGGGCGATATGATCAATCTTCACCAAATAGGATCTTTAAAGATCAATCCTTTTCTCTGTTAGCAAATTCTGAAATAGTACGAAATTCTTCGCAATCTATTCCTTTGCGAGAAGCAGTGATTTTACTCACTTTAGCTTACTATCCTGAGTTGTGGTATGAAAATTTTGAAAATCTTTCTGAGTTAGAATTAAAAAATACTCAATTGATGTGCTTTCATCAAGCTATGTTGGAAATTCTTGGGAATCAACAGCTTCATGATAAGGAGACGATGGTTGCGCTCTTAGAAAAAAGAGGGCAAAAGGCTCTGTTAGAGCGTATGAAACATCTTGTGCAAAATATTGGTATGCATATTATTTTTGGTAGAGCTTCTATAGAGGATGCACGTGCGATATTAAAACAAGCTGTCTACTTGCATCTTCAAGAACACCACCTACATAAGAGATTACAGGATATTAAAGAGCAACTTGTAGAAAATCCTAAGAGTGAGGTTTTTGATCTGCTTCGTGAGGTAAAAAATGAGCTGGAGCAGATGCAGGCAACAGAAGCGTTAATTGAAGGGTTTGGAAGTTGGTTGGATGAAAAAATAGACGGGAATACACAAGATACGATAAAATGATTCGCTTTTTTAATGCGAATCAGTCACTTAAATTTTAGATGAGGAAGTTTATGGGAGTGACATTTTCATAAAGATGGCAATTAAATTTTAGGAAAAGCGGGTAAATTTTAGGAAAAGCGGGAAATTGGTTCTTACGATAGGGTACAGAGATTATCTCAGAAGGGCTGAGAGGTGTCGGGGAAACTTCTGGAGTTTTCCCGCGTTTTTGTCTGGATGTCAAGTTTGTCTGGATGTTAAGGCGTATACAAAATGTATTCTTTCCAATAGTAATCTCTTAAAAGGAAGTATATATGAGAAACTATTGGTAGATTTTAGTGAGAGCAAAAAAACTGGTCACATGGAAACTATGGTTACATGGAAACTGTGAAGTGGTCGAGTGGAGTTATGGTATGGCAACAAAGGTTAAACAGAAAGATAATGCAGAAGTAACAAGCCAAGCAAGTTTGGATGGTCCTCTTCTTGATTTTTCTGATGATGCCATCAAGAAAATGATTAAACTTGCCAAAAAAAATGGTTACGTAACAATGGATGAACTCAATGCTGTTCTTCCTTCTGACGAGGTTACATCCGAACAAATTGAAGATATCTTGGCGATGTTCTCTGAGATGGGGGTTAATGTTGTGGATGATGAGGATGAAGTTGAGTCTGAAAATTATGAAGAAGAAGTTACAGTAGAGGGTGGTGATTTAGTAGAAGCCTCTAGCCACGCAATTGCAACGACAACGAATAAACGCGAAGTAACAGATCGTACGGATGATCCGGTGCGTATGTATTTGCGTGAAATGGGAGCTGTTGAGCTTCTTTCACGGGAAGGTGAAATTGCTATTGCTAAGCGTATTGAAGCAGGGCGTGAGACAATGATTGCGGGACTTTGTGAGAGTCCTTTAACTTTTCAGGCTCTTATTATATGGCGTGACGAGTTAAAAGAACAGCGTATTCTTCTTCGTGAAATTATTGATCTTGAAACGACTTATGCTGGTCCAGAAGCAAAGCAGGCTCCTGTTATTGAGCGAAGTGAAGTGAATAAGACAGAAGAAGAAAAAATGTCTTCTGGTATACGTAATATGGGGGAGAGCGCAGGAGAGAGAAACATTGAAGACGATGATGAAGAAGACGATGACGATGTTAACTTATCGCTTGCTGCAATGGAAAATGAACTTTGTCCTCAAGTTATGGAAACATTGGATTTTATTGCTCAAACCTATGTGAAATTACGAAAATTACAAGATCAGCATGTTGAAAGCAGTTTGGCAGAGCGTAAAGAGGGGGCCCTTACATCTTCTCAGAAAAAGAAATATATTCAATTAAAGGGTGAGTTGATTCAAGCAGTAAAATCTCTTTCTTTAAACCAAAATCGTATCGAGGCTTTGGTTGAACAGCTTTATGACATCAATAAGAGATTGATTCATAATGAAGGTAAGCTGAAACGGATTGCCAACAGCTATGGTATTGGCCATGAGGATTTTTTAAAAGAATACCAAGGGCGTGAATTGGACGCAGATTGGATGAATTATATTGCTGCTTTGCCTACACCTGGTTGGAAAGAATTTTCGATGCGGGAAGCAAAAGAAATCCAAAAACTGCGAAGTGAGATACAAAATCTTGCGCAAGAAACGGCTATTTCGATTGGTGAATTTCGTCGGATTGTTATGCAGGTGCAGAAAGGTGAACGCGAATCAACAATTGCGAAAAAAGAGATGGTAGAATCTAATTTGCGTCTTGTCATTTCAATTGCAAAAAAATACACTAATCGTGGTTTGCAGTTTCTTGATCTTATTCAAGAAGGCAATATCGGTTTGATGAAGGCTGTGGATAAGTTTGAATATCGGCGCGGCTACAAGTTTTCAACTTATGCAACATGGTGGATTCGTCAGGCGATTACACGTTCAATTGCTGATCAGGCGCGTACTATTCGTATCCCTGTTCATATGATTGAAACAATTAATAAAATCGTTCGTACATCGCGTCAGATTCTCCATGAAATTGGACGAGAACCAACACCAGAAGAATTATCTAGCAAGCTTTCTATGCCGTTAGAAAAAGTACGAAAAGTTCTTAAAATTGCAAAAGAACCCATTTCACTCGAAACGCCCGTTGGTGATGAAGATGATTCCCATTTGGGTGATTTTATTGAGGATAGGAATGCGTTATTACCAATTGATGCAGCTATCCAAGCTAATCTGCGAGATACGACAACACGCGTTCTTGCTTCATTAACACCGCGGGAAGAACGTGTTTTGCGGATGCGTTTTGGAATAGGGATGAATACAGATCACACGTTGGAAGAAGTAGGACAACAATTTTCAGTTACAAGAGAGCGTATTCGTCAGATTGAAGCAAAGGCACTTCGTAAATTAAAACATCCTAGCCGTTCACGAAAATTGCGCAGTTTTCTCGATTCTTAAATAAAGAAATTCGTGTGCATTTTAATAAATCTCTCTTTCTTCTTAATGAAGGGGAGGTGTGTCACATTGTACTTGGATGCTTTTTTGAGAAAATATGGGAAGAATTTGAATAATCCAGAAAGTTTACGATGTTTAATGTTTTTCTTAGCTTTTGAATTTTGTATTTCTTTTTCTGAAAATAACAGATGTAGGGCAAAGACCGGTGTGGTAGTCATTTGAAAAAATGAACGAAAAACATTATCTTGTGTGTAGCGGCTTGTTTCTTAAGAAATAGGATCTATTAAGAATAAACTTATATTGCAACATACGGACTTTTTGATGAGAAATGTGTATTCGTTGCGGAATTTTTTTATCATTTTAGGTGACGCATTTTATTCTTCGTCAGTTTATAAAGGAATGTTTCAATAGATTATGTTCATTTATATGCTCTATTTTTTGAATATTTTCTTTTTATTCAGATAGATTTTAAGAAAACGGTTTAAAGCATACATTGAGTTGAATCTTTTTAAGAGACAGAAATAGATGAAATTATAGAAATTAAACGTTTCATTTTTATAGATCGTCTTAATTAAAAAAGGTGTGTCTGAGTTTATGAGTGGAGAGCTTCCCTTTTGGAAAGTAAAAAAATTAGAAGAGATTTCCATTTCTGAGTGGGAGAGCCTTTGTGATGGCTGTGGCCGTTGTTGTCTCCATAAAGTTGAGGACGATGATACGGGTGACCTTTATGCAACCAGTATTGCTTGTCGTCTTTTAGATGGGGAAACTTGTAGTTGTCGAGATTATGCTCATCGTAAATCAATTGTACCAGATTGTATATCGCTAGACATTACAACAGTTAAAACAGCGCGCTGGCTTCCAGAAAGTTGTGCTTATAGATTAATTTATGAGGGAAAAGATCTTCATTGGTGGCATCCATTGGTATCAGGAGATTGCCAGACAGTACATACAGCGCATATTTCTGCACGCGGACAGATAGAGGTTTACGAAGACGAATTATTATCTGAGGAAGATTATCTTCATCACATTACTGGTCTTCTATGTAAAGGCCAGTAATATGATTTTTTATACAACAGTTGGTGATTTAATCGATCGCAAAGACGACAGTGACGCTCACATTATAATTTAATTCACCAGCTGCAAAATTTGTATTTGCGTAGCTTGCATCTGCTGCTCTACTCATGAGACGTGGTGTTGGGTGGTAGTAATCATCCTTTTCATTGATTTCAATAATTTTTCCTAATTTTAAATTTGCTGCTTGCGCTATCGTTTGCGCTTTTTCAATGGCTTCAGTAATGGCTTTTTTACGTGCTTCTTGATAAAATGGCTTTGTATCTGCGTTGGTAAAAGTAATGCCGTTAACTGAATTAACACCTAGAGTCATCGCTTGATCAAAGATTTTACCAGCATTGGTAAGATCACGAATGCGCACGGTTAAAGAATTTGAAACATGATAGAGTTTTTCATTATTCTTTTTTTCGTGGTGTTTATCAGAAGTCGACTGATAAATGGATAAACCTGATGTTTGCAAATCATTTGCTTGGATGCCATTGTTTTTAAAAGCTTGTATAATATCATTGATGGATTGATTATTGGAAGCTAATGCCTTTTGGGCAGTTTTGTCATAGGTAACAACGGCTAGATTAATAATTGCCATATCCGGTGCAGCTTGACTTTCTCCGATTGCAGTCACTGTAATCGTTGCATTTTTCATTTTATTTTCTTCAGCATAAGCACGTACAGTCAACGATGTGGCTAAGAGTGTAAATGCTAATATAACTGCTTTAACCAGAGAACCCTTCAGTGGTTGAATTTTCTTTTCTATCATATCTATACCTTTATATTTGTCAGTTAACTATTCTCTCATTTTTAAGAGTTCTTGTAAAGAAATTAGGGCACTGAAAAAAAAACCAATAGAAAAGAGAAAAAGATGGGTTATAATCTTTGTCAGCTCTTGTATCATAGGGCATTTTAGTTTAGAGAGAAACAACCTATATATGGGGCCTGTAGCTCAATTGGTTAGAGCCAGCGGCTCATAACCGCTTGGTTGGGGGTTCGAGTCCCTCCGGGCCCACCAATAGGGAAATGGCCAATAGAAAAATGGGTCGCTTATATAAAAATTTTGGGATTCTACCTTTTTCGTTTTTTATTTATTTTCCTGTTTGTTCTAAAATCCTTTGTCATTGTTTGTTGCTGTTTTTTTCTATCAGTCGCTTTAATATAAAGTGATGGTATGTTTTTTAGTCTCATTAAAGAAGTGCTCTCATTTTAAACATTGTAGCATTTGGATTAACTAATATGTGGCGCTATTTACTTTCTTAATTCATATACTGTTTTGTACTTTTTCTGTATGATGTTTTTCATAAAATAGAAGGCTAAAAGCTTCATTGAATAAGTTTATTTATGCTTGTTCTGCAAATAAACAGATCCCAATAAGACCAATTTTAAAGATTGTACTTTTTTAGAACAAATGGCTCAAAAAACATTTAGGGTAAATTTGCTTTTTTCTGGGTGATGTTAATGTCTTTTAGACGTTCGAATAGCATTATCGTGATGAAAGGTTGTATATAAGAGAATGTGATCCATAGGTGTTCACATATATCATGGGGGCAACGATGATAGCATTTGTTGATATTTTCTTTTTCCCAAGAGAGGCGTTCTATTTGATTTTTGAGAAATATTGTTCATAATGACGGTGGCGTGTTCTCTGAAAAGAATTTCATCAATCGTTCTTTGAAAAGTCAATTGAGCGATTGTTTCTATCGCTTTGCATTATCTAGATTTTATTGTAATAGGAATTTTATTATTCTGTAAGAAATGTTTTCTATGATATTGGAAAATTCGTTAAAATGCCATTTCCTGTTTTTGTGTATTTTTCGCTTAATGCTCAAATTATAGAGTTTTCATGTAATCCAAATTATTATTGAAGAGCAGAAGTCTTTTTTGATTTTACTCTCATAAGGGATTGGCAATATTTCGGTAAAGCTAGCACTTTTTGGTATTGCTAATATTTTTCTCGTATTGATTGTGTAGAGAGTTTTCTCTCTTATGAAAAATTATTGGCAGAGAGGGTAATTTTTTTTGGAAAAGTATACTTTTCTTCAAAATCATACTTTGAAAATATAATTCTTCATTTACATAAGGGAATTTCTCTCTTGTTGTAAATCTGCAATACAATTTACGTGCAAAGAGTATGCGTGGTGATTCGTTTTATTTTTTAATAGTATCATTTTTGCTTATGGTAGAGACTTATATTAGTATTTACAAGGTGCGTTTAGAGGGGAGGTTACCTATAAACGTGTTACAGAGTTTTAGGTAGTGTGGCTCTGTTTATAAGAATTTATTCCTATAACATTGTTATATTCTTGCTTTGCAATATTGTTTAAAAAACATAGATGGTGCTATGTAGAATAAAATTGTGATATATTTTTTTTCAAAAAGTTTTTTCGTGTTCTCTTATATAGAGTTCAGGAGTGTCTTTAGGGATATTTTCACATTAGTTTGTTATTGGTCCGAATCACAAGATATGCGTAACATTATTCGCATTTTTGATAGATCATACCAATTTTCATAAGAAGATCTGGATCGTGTGATGCTTTCTGTTTCACCATGGTACATGACTAATAGAACTTCATCTGATTTTGTAAAATAAGTTTGTACACAATTGCTTCCATACTGCCTATTGCAAATATTTTTTTCTAAGGTATGAGATATATTTAAACGCTTTAGCGTTATATAGTTTGACTACATGGAGTATGACTATGAAGAATGATAAAAAATTTGAAACAACTTTATCTGATATTATTGTGAAATGGGAGTCTTTGTCGACGTCTCAAAAGCAAGCGATATTGGATAGAGTAGAAAATTCTACAGATTCTGCTCATTCAACAGAACATTTAAGGCTTCAATCTTCTTTTTATCTCCAGACGAAATCAAAGTTATGAGTTTTAAGTCTTCATCGGAGATGTTGAAACCAGTTATTACATATATGGCACTAGCATTTCCCAGTGTGTTCAAAATAGCCATGAGTTTATCTACTGAAGGCCTCTTTCCTCCATTTATCATTTGTTGGACGTAATTTTGTCCACAGCCTGCAGCTCTGCTTATTTCAATCATTGTTCGTCCGTCACTTTTAATCAATTCAACTAAGCGTTGGAACCAATCTTTTTCAGTCTTTGTCATTTTTAGACCTTTACATATTTACGCTATAGCGTTAATATTGCGCTGCGAATCCAGAATATATGATACAAGGAGCGTGAAAATATCCATGTGTAGCTCTTCGCTAATGAAGCATATAGAGTTGTTTTTAACTAATAACAAAATGTCCCCATACACTTTCAGATTCGAATCAATAAAAAATGGTTGCTTAGTTCCACGGTTGTGAAGAAGTAAATGTGTATACCGGAAACGGCGATACACACTCGTATGTTTATGAGATTTCACTGTGATAGTATACGTAGCAGCATTATAAATCAAGATATACCCCAACATCAGAATTTGTAAAAAAAAATTCTGCGTTGAGGTGGTGTGTGAGTATAACGAAGCTTTAGAGCCTTAAGAGATAGGATAATGGCTGTAGAAAAAATGTAAATTCATAGGCAAAGAATACTGATTTCTCCTCTATTGTAATAAATTAGATCACTATCAGATGGTATATCGTATATATGCGTTAAAAAAATTGGGAAATATCAAAAAAGTGATCTTGGATATTTTATTAAACAGGAAGGTAATCTGAGTCACAAAAGTGGTTGTTTGGGAGGGGGGGTACATTCGATTAATGCCCTTATGGGGGTGAGTGTGTTTTTATGATGCTGCGGTTTATAATGAAGTCTGTGTTTACAATGATATTGTTATTGATAACAATGCATTAACATATGGTTGTGTAGTCGTTCGTAAGAGTTTGCATGTTTATGAAAGATAAGAACTTTATAGTTATTCGAATATGAGTGGAGATGCATATGTTTACGTTAATGCGGTCTTTTTTGATCAAGTTTTGAATGCTCAATGTATTGAATTTTATGGTGATACTCGTGATTATAGAAAGGCTCGAGTTTATAGTGATGCTTTAATTTATGGTGATGTAAAGATTTTTGGGAAGGCAAAATTTTACAGAAATGCTGTGCTTTGTGACACTGATGATTTTTGTAATAATGAAGAACTTTCATATATAGCCGCATTCCCCATGGCGTAAAAAGGAAGATAGGAACGATTTGGGCAAGGCTTGTACGATTGCGTTGCGTCGTTAGTTTTATTTGACGTTCCTTATTTTTTGTTTTTTGTGTCAATAAATGTGTCGCAAATAATTGGTGTAAGCGTGTAGATTTAGCCGCTTTCAGGGATTTTTTTTGCGTCATTTATCAATGGCTTTAATGGAGAAAATAAGAATGCCGAGAGTGATTGTTCACACTTGGAACATGCGGTTTATTGCATTCTTTTTTTGATTGAGGATGAAACAAATTGGTCAAGATGATCACTTGAGCGACAATTAAGGGAGATCCAAATGAGTGTAAACGAAATTTTATTGGGAGCAATGGTTGTTGTTTTGTTGTGCAGTGGGGTTATATTTCGGTTTTCTTTATATTATCGCAGTCAAGTGAAAATTTTAAAAGAGGAATCTAGAAGAATAAAGCATGAGTTTTTAAGAGATTCTATGAAGATGACTGAAGAACGAGATAGAGCTATTAGAGAGCAAAGTATGGTGATTAAAAGACGTGACCAAGCAATTGAAAAACTGAAAAAACAAATTAAACAATATGAAAAAAATGAAAAGAAATATCAAAAAATGCTTAAATCTGAAGATGATAAAGAGTGATTGTATTTATATTTTGCATTAAAGGGCTTGGAAATGTGTTAGGAAGATTGGAATGACGAGAGAGATAAACTTTAATGAAGCCAATTATGATGCTGATGGAGGGATTGTATTGAAAGAGAATATTCAAGTTTACTCTGATTTTATGAAAACATTTAAGTTTATAAGACAGAGCGTCTTTGATTATAAAATAAGAGTTTATGATGATAAACCAGTTTATAGGTATGCTGGTTATTAAAAAGCGCGTCTATACAATCCATTATGCTTGAAACAATTTTGCACGTTCCTTTTAGATATAAGATATAAATGCGACGATAGTTTCAGCTAATATGTCTAAAAAATTGCATGGTAATAGAAAGAAAGAGATATTTGCTTTTTATGAAGATGAAATGGGTAAGTCAGTTATGATTATCAGATACAGAAGAGGAATATAAAGGTAAAAGATATTAATATTTGGTAGAGTAATTGTATTTCATCGTTGATGATTCATCTTCTTTTCATGTGCGTTTATTTTTATAAAAAATAAAAGACTTAAAAGAGTTTCTTTTTTATAAGTGCTACAGAGAGTTAAGTATGATTGAAAACAAACATATAGTAATATGCAAGAATTTGACTGTTATTTATGAGTGTTAGAAATAACACAAAAGATTCATCCCACTGAGGGAAAAACAATCACTTTTTATTTGTCACAAAAGTAACTCACATACCATTATATAAAATAAACGCTTGTTCTAATGGTAAAGAACGTTAGAACTGTAGTTCTCTAATAAGAGCCTTATGTGTAATTTCTTTGATTTGTTCAATATTGATTAGGATATCTTGTTTTGTTGGATAACCTTTACTAGAAAAAGCAATTTTTTGTGCATCTCCTGAGATTAAACGCCAGTACCATTGATTGTGAACTCCTTGAAACACCTCAAAATACATGCTTCCACCTCATAAAATAGCTGATAATTTTCAGGATAAATATTTAACTAATCCCTTTTTGAACATTAATGTATGTCTCTATAGGAAGTCGTCAATATATTTCCCTTAAATTTTCTGACCTTAAAAAATAATTTCTATGAGAGCTGTTATTCTTTTAACAAGAAAAAATTTCTTGTCAATAAGATATGAATGAAAATTTTATACTAAAAATTATTTTTTTAATTTAAAGACATTATACTTTTATTTACAATGGAAATATTTTTATTGTCGTTATAGAAACAAATTTTATAAATTATACAAAATCTTACCAGCATGGATAAAGTGAAAAATATTTTTCTCCATACTGGTAGAGCTTAATCATTTCTTGTTTTTTCTTTTAAAATAGATGTTTATTGATTAGCGATAACCTCTTTTTGGGATACGCTTCGAATGAGTAAATCAATGAATAAGCTAAGAGTATAAGAATTGGCCATTTTAGCTTTCATGTCGATCAGAGAGGTTGTAGTTTTAGGGTTAAGGCCATTAGATAAACCTTGTCTTGACAAATATTGCTGCAATTTTTCATAAGAGCTGTCGATTTTCTCTTTATTTAGTTTTTCGTTACGCTCACCATTGGCAAGTGTTTCTTCCAGTCCTTCGATTTTTTTAATAAAATAATTCCAGTCAAAATCACCTTTTGTATATTCGGTGTCAAACATTTTTCCTTGTCCAGTTAAGAGCCAATTAATATTGACACCATATAACGTGCGGTATGTTTGTAAAACACTAAGATTGGGTTCTCTCTCCCCACGCTCATAAAAAGCAATAGAATTTTTTGTCATGCTAAAATTTTTAGCTAAGGTTTCACGTGATGGATCGCCTAAAGCAAGACGTACATAACGCAAACGTTTTCCAAATATGGTTTTTGATTCAGTTTCAGGACGTGCCACGAATTATCTCCCTCAGTAAATCATCATGGTATAAATCATTAAATAATAAAAGCACACTATGTATTAATATTCTATGATATAATGTCAATATTTATAGCTTTAATTTCTTTTTATTTTTTTATTTTTCGTGGATAGAAAGAAATCTTTCGTTTACTGTATTGACAATTGATATTCATTTCAAAACAAAATTCTCTGTTTGCTACATTTGTCTCTTGCTTTTTTTGAGAGAATTTTCATGTAACTTTACCATATATATTCTATACACCTCTGCATTAATAGATGCAACTTTAAAGAGATTCAAACTTTGGATTTGTACTGGGTGTGCTTTAGATGAATTAGAAAATAAACTTTGAGGAATGATCATGGCCCTATTACGCTATTTTGGGTTTGCTTTTTTTTTCACGATTATTGGTGTCTTTTTAGGAGGGGTTATTGGTTGGTTTGAAACGGAAAGTATTACTGGTTTTCTTAAATATTTTTTTATTTGCTTTGTTTTAGGAGTTTTGGAAATTTCTTTATCGTTTGATAATTCTATTATCAATGCGCGTGTTCTTAGTAGAATGGATCCGTTGTGGCGTCGTCGTTTTCTTATATGGGGCATTTTGATAGCTGTATTTGGGATGCGAATTGTTTTTCCATTATTGGTGGTTGTCGTTGCTGTTGGGATTAATCCAATTGCGGCAGTAAAATTAGCGATATGGGAACCACATCGATATGCTGAAGTTTTAATCGATGCGCATATGGGGATTGCTGCTTTTGGAGGCACTTTCCTTATGATGGTTGGCTTAAAATATTTTTTTGATTCTGAAAAAGAGGTACATTGGCTTAATGTTATAGAGAGACCTGCTCAAAAGTTTGGGGCGCTTGTTGGGATTGATATTGCAATTGTTTTGATTTTGATCTTGTTTGTTTCAGGGCAGATTGACACAGAAGATAAAATGACTTTTTTATTGGCAGCCCTTTATGGACTTTTGACCTTTATCGGTGTTGAAGTTGTCGGTCATCTCTTGGATACCCCTCAAAAGACTTTAACAACAGTAACTCACGGGGGAGTAGGGGCGTTTCTTTATTTAGAAGTTCTTGATGCTAGTTTTTCTTTCGATGGCGTGGTTGGTGCTTTTGCCTTTTCACATAACCTTTTTATTATTGCGATAGGTCTTGGTATCGGTGCATTTTACGTTCGTTCTATGACAATTATGTTGGTTGAATCAGGAACATTATTGCATTATCGTTATTTAGAGCATGGTGCTTTTTATGCAATTTTAGTTCTTGCAGTGATTATGTATCTGCAAACGATTATATCGGTTCCTGAAGTTTTAACAGGACTTGTGGGAGTCTGTATTATTGGAATGGCATTATATTCTTCGATTCGTTTTAAGCATCGTCAATTGGATAAACATGTTGTGTCTAAGTAATGGAGATTTCTTCTTTTCTCAGGCTTTTGTTTATCACATATCTTTGAATAGAAAGAGGTCTTTTATGCAAAATAAAATACTATTTTATTGCTTATTTGTGTTTTTATTTTAAAGTTGAGTCCATTGCATGATACTACTCATGAAGGGAATAGTGTAAAATCTTTAGGGTACTTTTTGACCTAAATATAAGACAGAAAGCTGATGCTATACTTTTTACCAGCTTTCAATATTATGATAAGTTCTTGTATTTAATGGTTCATAAGAAGCATTTTTACTGTTTTTTTGAATGATTTTTATTCATACATTGATTCTCTTTGTAACGTGTAAGAGAATGGTTTTGAAACAGGTTTGAAATCAGAGAATTTACGATATTCTAGACTTTCACTTAAATATGTGAAAAATAATTTATCCTTTATAAATCAGTATATTATAATAGTAGATTAGAGAAGAATATTTTAAGAGACCATTAAAAGTTCTATACCAGCTTCGTTCATCGTTTTAAGCATAGTGTTTAGTGATCCGTTTACATCAATACCAGCACAGGCATTTAATGAAACACTGACTTTAAAACCGCATTGTATAGCGTGAAGAGCAGAAAATCCGACACAAAAATCAGTTGCTAAGCCACACATAATGAGCTTGGTAAAACCATGTTCTTTGAGATAAACTTGTAAACCTGTTGGTGTTTTTTGATCATTTTCAAGAAAAGCAGAATAGCTATCCATTTTTTGATTATAGCCTTTTCTAAGGATAAGTTGTGCCTTTTCCACTCTAAGAGATGGATGAAATTCTGCTCCTTGTGTTCCTTGTATGCAATGATCAGGCCAAAGTATTTGAGGACCGTAGTCAAGAATGATGGTATCATAGGGCTTTTTTTCAGGATAGCAGGAAGCAAAGCTGCAATGGTTTTTGGGATGCCAGTCTTGGGTTAAGATAACGTGGTCAAAATGATTTATGAGATTATTGATGGCGGGTAAAATAGCATCACCTTGTGGTACGGCAAGTGCTCCACCTAGTAAGAAGTCATTTTGAACATCAATGACGATTAAGGCTTTTTTTTCCATAAATATATTCCTATACGAGATGAGCTTTTATCGTATTTTAAAAAAGCTATATGTCGTCTTGAAGTTTTGAAATGATGTGTTGGATATTGATATTATTTTTATAATTATCAAGCCAAAAGAGGGGGATGGATAAGTTTTTACAATTGGTTTTATAGTTTTTTACGAATTGTAACCACGTACCAATGGGAAGTGCACTGTATTCATTTTTTGCTACGTGTTGATGCAAAGCTTTCATGATCATTGGGCTTGGGACGTCAGATCCCATAAGGCGGCGGTCGTTTTGTAAACGTAATTTAAGCCATATCAAGGCAAGGGGTGAAGTCCATTGCTTCCCGTAGCAAAAAATCGATGAAAAAAGAGAAGGATTTTTTACTGCGTAATATAAAGCCCATAAAGCGAAAAAAGAAGGCGCATAGAGAATTGCTTTTCTTTGTGGTACCATATTACATTGATAAGTTGGTTTAATACGATAAAAATACAATGTTATATCTGGTATGGAAAAGAGAGGCAATGTTTGATAACAGGTTTCAGGTACAGCTAAAAAGATTTGCTTTTTGCTTTTTGGGGGGATGTTTTTTTGCATTCAGAACCATACTGGGGCTTGTGAGATTAGAAAAAATATACCAATATAAGGCGAAAAGCTTTTGATACGATGTAAGTGCTATTTACTGTACAGTTTCAAAAAGCAAAAGCAGTTTTTTTCAAAATCCTAATCTTTAATATCGCACAATATAAAGAGAAATTTATGGCACGTCAATTTATCTATCATATGGCTGGGCTTAACAAGTCTTACGGCAATAAAAAAGTTCTAGAAAATATTCATTTGTCTTTTTATCCAGATGCGAAGATCGGTATTTTAGGGCCGAATGGTGCAGGGAAGTCAACTATTTTACGTATTATGGCTGGGCTAGATAAGGAATATACGGGAGAAGCATGGATTTCTGAAGGAGCACGCTGTGGCTATCTACCACAAGAACCTTTGCTTGATGCGAGCAAAGATGTGCGTGGCAATGTGATGGAAGGTGTTGCAGATAAACAAGAAATTCTTGAGCGTTATAACGAATTGATGATGAATTATAGCGAGGAAACGGCTGATGAAAGTGCACGGCTTCAGGACATTATTGACAGTCAGAATCTTTGGGATTTAGAAAGTCAAGTGGAAATGGCTATGGCTGCTCTTGGTTGTCCGCCAGCCGATGGGGATGTAACAAAACTTTCGGGTGGTGAGAAGCGGCGTGTTGCACTTTGTAAATTGCTTTTGTCAAAACCTGATTTGTTACTTTTGGATGAACCGACAAACCATTTAGATGCTGAAACGACGGCTTGGCTTGAAAGGCATCTACGTGAATATCCTGGGGCTGTGCTTTTGATAACCCATGATCGTTATTTTCTCGACAATGTAACGGGTTGGATTTTAGAGTTAGATCGTGGGAGAGGTATTCCTTATGAGGGGAACTATTCTGCTTATTTGGGGGCTAAAGCTAAGCGTTTGGCTCAAGAAGGCCGTGAAGAGGCAGCGCGTCAACGTGCTTTATCACGTGAGCAAGAATGGATCGCTTCTAGTCCAAAAGGGCGACAAGCAAAGTCAAAAGCTCGGATTAAGGCTTATGATGAGTTGGTTCAAGCAGCACGTGAGCGCCGTCCTGGAGAGGCGCAAATCATTATCCCTATTGGAGAAAGATTAGGACAGGTTGTTATTGAAGTTGATAATCTCTCTAAAGCTTATGGTGAGCGTGTATTGATTGATTCTCTTTCTTTTAAACTTCCTGCTGGTGGTATTGTCGGCGTTATTGGGGCCAATGGTATGGGAAAGTCGACCTTGTTTAAAATGTTGACGGGACAGGAACAGCCCGATTCAGGTCAAATACGTATCGGTGAAACAGTTCACATGAGTTATGTGGATCAGAGTCGCGATTCCTTGGTGGGGAATAAAACTGTTTGGGAGGAAATTTCTGGTGGAAATGACATTATTAAATTAGGCAAATATGAGATGAATAGTCGCGCTTATTGCGGGGCTTTTAATTTCAAGGGGGCAGATCAACAGCAGAAGGTGGCAAATTTATCAGGAGGCCAGCGCAATCGCGTACATTTGGCGAAACTTCTAAAAGAGGGGGGGAATGTGCTTCTTCTTGATGAACCGACAAATGATCTTGATACTGAAACATTGGGTGCATTGGAAGATGCATTGGAAAATTTTGCTGGTTGTGCAGTTATCATATCGCATGATCGTATGTTTCTTGATCGATTGGCAACACATATTTTAGCCTTTGAAGGTGATGGTCATGTAGAATGGTTTGAAGGTAATTTTGCTGAATATGAGGCTGATAAAGTTCGTCGTCTTGGGGCGGAATCTCTTAATCCTAAGCATGCAAATTATAAACCTCTTACACGCTAGAATTTTTTATCTTATCTCAACTTTGTTGGAATAATAGTGTGTTTTATTGCGTTTTTTATTTCATAAATAAAGTGCGTGTGTACTCTGTGTAAGTTTTTATTCATTGAAAAGAGTAAGAGACACTTTATGAAATTATGACCTAAATAGGGTTATTCTACTCATGATATATAACCGGTTATTGCTTGTAAAATTGCAATGAAAAGGAGTGGATGAAGAGTATAGTACTATTTCTACAAATGCTCTGGTCATTGAGCATTGTCATCTTTACTTAATAAAAATGCAAGCTGGCACCATCATGTTATTTATTTTTTCTCAATGGTACGCAGTTCTTGTTTTGAGATGACTATAAAAAGTATTTTTATCCATATGTCTCCTCTGTTTATGAGCTGTAAGAGAATAATTTGGATTGATTTATCATGAATCGATTTGAAATGAGGAAAATTTACGGTATTCCGATGTTTTATTCAAGTTGAAAATGATTAATTGTTATTATAAATCAATGCATTATCATTATAACGAGAAGCAGAGAGATGAGATCTGTTCGTTTTTTACAGTAGCCTATTTTTTTATAGTATAATAAAATAGAGAGAACAAAATAGATGAGAATATGCGTTTTATGCTTGACTTTTTTTTTCTGTAAACAAATGTTTATAAGAATGTTTAAGGGATAATTATGAAAAAAAGTGCAAGTTTAGATGCAATGATTGTGCTGCTAAAAGCGGTCGCAGAAATAAACCATTTACGTGTTCTTACGCTCTTGCGTCATGAAGATTTAACAATTCCTGATTTTATTTTTATTCTTGATCAGTCGCAAGCGTGTATATCACGATATTTACGTTTGTTGTACGAAGCACGATTGATTGAGCGTTATCAGAAGGGAGATAGCCTTTATTTTAAGCTTTGTCATGATTTTTTGGGTAAAGACATTGTGATGGGTGTTCTTTCGGCTTTACCAAAGCATGATATGTTGTTAGCGCATGATTTAGAACGTTTGAAGGATGTTAAAAAGCAGCGTCAAAAAACGAGGAAGAAGCATTTTTTACAAAATACGTTGCAATGGGATGTATTACGGTCATCCTATATGGCAGATCATGGTGTGGAAAACGCTTTACTTGAAATCATTGGCGATAAACCGTTTCAAACGATGCTGAATATTGGAATAGGTGGAGACTCTGTCTTAAAATTGTTTTCTAATCTTTATACGCATGCGGTTGAAGTTGTGCTTGATAGCAATGTTTTTCACTTGTCTGTTGGAGATACAACTTTTGATTTAGTTATTCTTCATTGGGTTTTACATTTTCTTGAAAATCCTGAAATGTTTCTTCATGAGATATCAAGTGTTTTGCGTCCTCATGGACGTTTATTGATTGTGGATTTTGGTTATCATAAAATTGAGTCTTCATATTCTGATCAAGCACATACGCGTTTTGGATTTTCGGCTTTACAAATAGAACAATGGCTTAAAAATACGGGACTTGTTCTAGAACAAACGGTTTGTCTTACTCCTATACAAAATGAAAACAGTGAGAAGGGTATGGTTACGCTTTGGCTTGCTCGTGATCCGCGTTTATTAGTTGACGATATCAAAGATAAACAAGTCGATTTTGCATAAATCGCGTTTGTTGACCTGCTTTATTCTCTGATTTTTCTTAAGGAATAGCGTAGAGATAAAACTTTATTCAATCATTGATAATCTATTGTTTTTTACATTTGTATTATGTTTTTATATGAGAGTATTGGTGTTTTACAGGGGCTTGGTGGCTGTGTACTGTGTAATGAAAGCACCTTCTATAGAGATAAGCCTATGAGGATCGTTATTTAAGGTGTCTTGATATCATATTTGTTTTATTAGCCAATATATTGATTTTTTAGATTTCAATGAGAGGCTCGAATATAGGAATATTTTTTCATTTCAAATTTCCTGTTTCAGAATCCAAAAGAGTCTGTTTGTTTGTTACAAGAGAAGATATTTATCTAAATAATAGCGTTTGTAAAAGGAAATACATATTTCTAAATATGAGAGCGGCGGCGATATGATGTAATAGCGCACAATATAATATAGTGATGGCTCATACCTTCATAAATGTCAAAAATGGTGGTACCCAATAGATCTTACGATGTCTCTTTAAAACAGGTGCTTAGATAAGAAGTACCTTGGAATTTTTAGTGAGTGGTGCAAAAAGATGCTCTAAAAAGACGAAGGGGTAAAAGGGTAAGACAATGCATGATTTTCATTATTTAAAACACAGCGTTATGAGCATGTTTGAAATTCGTAAAGGCAAATGAAAGGGATGGTAAAGACGGCAATAGGTTTTTATTTTTGGGCTTTTATGTTTTTTATCCATATGCTTTTTCTTGTTTGTGATGTGCCATAGTATGGCTATTCATTGATTCAATGGACGAAGATTTAAAATAAGGGATCTTACGTTCTTGAGATCTCTCATGTAAGTTGTAAAATGATGCGTTATGATTGTAAATCAATGCATTATTTACGTTAGAAGAACAGACTATAACAATTTTTGAGTGTAGAAACTACTGTGTGTATTATTTTACGGAATCATTTAAATGATAGAGATTAAGAGAAACTGTCTGCATTGATCTCGGTTTGTTATGTTAAAATGCGTTAGAGCCTGTTGGTTATTGTAAAATAGTTTATCGTTATTTGGAATGATTATAGCACGTGATTCGAAACAAATACCTTCAGAGTTCTCATTTTTTCATAAAATTAAGCTGTTTAAATTCTTCATTGATTGTTACATGAGAGATGCGACAATATTTTAATAATCATTTACAGAGTTTTTTATGAAGATAGATAAGATTTTATTTCTCTAAATTTATTGTTTTCTTGCAAGAAGATGTTTTTCATTTTTTACGGTTATTTGTGTAAGATTTTAAAAATCTACGTTTTTCTTTTTGTGGTGATTGCTGTTGGAAAAGTGATTCTACTTTTACATAGTTTGATTTTTATAAGGTGGATACGTAGAAATTACGGTTTTTTAATTATGGTCATCGGAGTTATGAAAGAAACTATTTAAAAGTTATAATGATCGTAGATTCTAATTGATGATTCTTGAAATAAAATTGCTTCAAATTGGGTCATTGTGAACTTTTTTTGCCTAAATTTAAACATTTTTAAACAATTTATAACTCTTTTATGTTCTTTTGCGTAGAAGATGATAAGAATTCCTTGTCGTTTAAAGAATTTTATTCCATAGCAAGAATATTGCATCGGCTATCTTAGTGGTTGATGTGAGAGGACGATCGGGGAACCTCCTCCCCCCCCCCCCGCGTGGATCCCCTAGATTGTCTGGCCTGACTGAGGATTTCCTCAGTCAGGCTTTTTATAATTGCTTAGGGGGTGTTGTAAGGTGTTATTAGGGGGAATTGTAAGGTCTGTTATTAGTTTAGCCTATGGTGCCTGAATACACAGAGGGGCAGGTCTTGTTGGGCGGATAGTGTTGGCGTATTCATTTTCAATAATTTGATTTTTCTTTATTTAGGCATTGTTGAATGCTATAAAGAGAATCATAAAAGGAATCTATGTTTGTGTTCTGTGATCTTTAGGTAAGAGATAATGGAATCTTTTTCGCGTCGTATTATTTTTATTTTATTCGTATTTTTTATTTTTGGCGCTGTCTTTTTTGCTTCTCAAAGCGGTACTGTTTATCAGTTTTTTTCCGGTCGCCCTTCTTTTTCTTCTCAGAATCTTGATGTAACAGAGGAGGAGTTGTTAGAGAGATTGTCCGTATCTTTTCCAGATATTATCAAGCATCTTTCTAAGATGGACCCTCAACAGCAAGAGTTGTTTATTGCGCAGCTGCGTCGTGATGTAATTGCGCTTGCTGCTAAAAGTGGTCAGAGTCGTGAGCAGGCTCAAAAATCTGGTGAAACTGTTGCTATGGCTCTCTCAAAAGCGATTTCTCGTCCTTCCATTGCTAATGCTTATTTTTAGCTGTTTTTTTAATCGCGCTTTTGGGTTTTATTTTAAGCAGCAAGAGCTTTTCATGAATTTTTGAAAAGTGCGAGGAGATAATCAATTTGTAGGATAATTAGCAAAATTTATCTTACTCAAAAGGTAAGCAATCAAAGTATAACGATAATGATGCAATCATTACAGGAGTGAAAGAAAGTCTGTCAAGGGTATTGGTCGAGTTAATTGTATTATCAATCGCGACAATAACAAAAGCAAAAGCAGTATTGGCTATAATAAAACACGTTAATCGCGTTTTATATGCCGGTTATTTTTTTATTTGATATGAGAAAATAGAAAATTTTAAAAGGATTTAAGATTCCTTTGTTCTACGGATTTTAGAATATTTATTCACTTGTATGATTTCTGAAAATGAGGTGCAAGGCTGATAAGGTGATTGTCTGTGACAAAGAAAAAAATATTTGAATGAAGATGA
Organism: Bartonella sp. LB28NMGDW; assembly: GCF_042194435.1. Taxonomy (NCBI): domain Bacteria; kingdom Pseudomonadati; phylum Pseudomonadota; class Alphaproteobacteria; order Hyphomicrobiales; family Bartonellaceae; genus Bartonella; species Bartonella sp. LB28NMGDW. Next base: position 90,460 of record NZ_JBHIMX010000006.1, on the reverse strand, counting down.
GGGTTTATTTTTATTTAAAAGGCTTTGGGGGTATTGAGTTTCCTAACATTTTTCAAAAAACAGACAAAAGTAATTGTTAAGCTTTGTTGTAGAGACAAAGACGGATATAGCTTTTTTAGCATATTGTTTTGTAATGATAATTTGTCATTTTCATATTGAGTGAGAATCTTAAGAATTGTAAAATTCTCTCGTTTTAAATTTATTCATGGTGAAAAAATCAAAATTAGTTTCTTGTACACTACAAGTGAGAGGTTTGTGTGGATAAAAGCTCTTTCAAAAGAAGAAGTAAAAAGCTTCTTTGAGGCATCTTGAGAGCTAAAAGTCTGTTGCAATATTTTGAATTGGTAAAGAGTATGATGGTTTTAGTATATTTATGAATTTTTTATGCGCAATGATGGGAGTGGGGATTTGTTTTATGATTTGTTGGGGTTTTATCGGACATAAAGAGTGCTGTGGGTGTTTATTAACCAGAGAGAAGTGTTGATAACAGTTTATATTTTTTGTGAAACTTTTTTGATATTGAGGATCTTCGGTAAAAAGATGTTCTTGTCTCTCTTTAAGATGCTATTTTTTAAATATAAAAATTGAGTGATACAATAGTGATAGCAGAAACTTACAGATTATATCATTTTATTTAATACGCTATAAGATTAATTATAGTCTCTTTATTTTTTTTATTTTATGATATAGATAAATCTATAATTTGTGCATAAAGAGATTTTCTTTTGTTGCAGAATTTTATCTTGAAATTGTCTTACTCTTTCCTTTTTCAAGCCGTTCTTTTGCTTTCTTTTTTTGTACAATACGTTTGCAAATTATTTGCAACTAGAATTTGAGAATGTTTGAGTGAAGAGAAAGAAAATGCAATTTTTGAAAATCTTGTTAAATACAGCGTGTGCTGTATTTTTTGTATTTGATGTAAGTTGGACTCATAGTGTCTTAAATGTTGCGGAATCAGGAGAAGCCTCAGTGATTGTTGCTTCTAAGATTCCTGATCGTCCTTATGAGTTTCTTATTCAGAAACTTGCGAATAAATATAATGTTCCCGTTAATTTAGCACATGCTGTTGTAAAAGTTGAAAGTAATTATAAGGCAGGTATAAGGGGGGCTGCTGGCGAAATAGGTTTGATGCAAATTAAACCCTCTACGGCACGAGGGTTGGGCTTTAGTGGTTCTGTACAGGATTTGTACGATCCTGCGACCAATCTTGAATATGGTATGCGTTATTTGGCACGGGCGTATAAACTCAGTGGTGGAAGTACGTGTGGTACAATCCTTAAATATAACGCAGGTCATGCTGCAAAAAAAATGAATTCCATTTCGGCGAAATATTGCGCAAAAGTGAAAACTTATCTGGCTTCATTAAAATAAAAACATCTTTTTAGACAGGTTTGCTATAAAATATTTTAAGATGCTATTTTCACGGAGCAGAAAATGTTTTATAAATTAATGCGTCAGTCGGCTGGGCAGCCGCGCTTGTCTAATGCTAAAATGCGGCAGGTGAGGAAAGTCCGGGCTCCATGGAAAGACGGTGCCGGGTAACACCCGGCGGGGGTGACCCTAGGGAAAGTGCCACAGAAAGTAAACCGCCTATTTTTATAGGTAAGGGTGAAAGGGTGGAGTAAGAGCCCACCGCGCATTCAGTAATGAATGTGGCAAGGTAAACCCCACCGGGAGCAAGACCAAATAGAAATGACGTGCAAAATTTAATTTGCAGCCGATTTCCGGGCGAGTCATTCGGGTAGGTTGCACGAGGCGGATGGTAACATCCGTCCCAGATGAATGGTTGCCATGTAAAGTGTAAGCTTTACTCTACAGAACCCGGCTTATAGGCCGACTGATATTTCATGATGATACGCGATATTTTATAAGATCAATTATATATGGTCTTTTATGGATTCTATGTGTTTGAAATGGACACTTGAGCAAAGAGTATTTTAAAAAATTATAACATTTCTTTAAGTATAATGCGTTAGGATCTGTCTTGGGATAACTTTAGTTTTTTCGTTCATTGTGATTAATATGAAAGTTGAAGGCTAGGTTACTCTAAAATCAGTTGCTATGAGAGAGCTGTTGATTTGAGACAGCATAACTTCAAGACGGATTATTTTGATAAAGCAGGATCAAAGAGCTGAACGCCATATCCCAGTGTTGTTGCAGCCAGTTTTGGCTGGGCTTATGCCATTGGTTGGAGCAAAAGTGATTGATGGCACCTTTGGTGCTGGTGGTTACACGCGCGCTTTGTTAAAGGCAGGGGCGGAGGTGATCGCTCTTGATCGTGATCCTCATGCTATTAGTGCGGGACAATCGCTTGTTGAAGAATTTTTTCCACGACTTCGTTTGGTGCAAATGGAATTTTCACAGTTGGATCGCGTTGTTGAAGAGAAGGTAGACGCCGTTATTTTGGATATTGGTGTCTCTTCAATGCAGCTTGATGAAGCTGAAAGGGGATTTTCTTTTCAAAAAGATGGTCCATTAGATATGCGAATGGCTCAGACTGGTTTTACTGCTGGCGATGTTGTAAATCACTTAAAAGCAAGGGATTTGGCACGTATCTTTAAGATATTAGGAGAAGAGCGCTATGCGGGGCGAATTGCACGGATGATTGAAAAGCGTCGTGTTGTTCAGCCTTTTTTGCGTACAGGTGATTTGGCGTATGCTATCGAAGCGTTGATAGGACGTAAGCCAGGAGATCGCATTCATCCTGCAACACGTGTATTTCAGGCTCTTCGCATTTATGTTAATGATGAAATTGGTGAACTTGCACGTGGCTTATTTGCTGCTGAACGCATTTTGAAACCGGGTGGTCGTTTGGGGGTTGTCAGTTTTCATTCTCTTGAAGATCGTATGGTCAAAAGATTTTTTTCTTTTCGTTCAGGAGAGTGTATGAGATCACGCTATCTTCCTGAAATAAAAACGCCTCCAGCAACATTTTTTCCTTTGTTTAAAGGGGGGATAACTGCAAGTGAAGAGGAGTTACAGCAAAATCCTCGTTCACGTTCTGCGCGGTTGCGTGTTGGTGTACGAACTAAAGCAGAGGCTCTTGCAGCAGATATGAAATTATTTGGTTTAGCAGAGATTGCCAGTTTTGAAGGCGGCAAGAAATGACAGTTTTTCGTACATTTGATATGATCTTAGTGATGATTATGATTTGTATGGCAGGTCTTACTTATAAAGTAAAATATGATGTTCAAAAACGAATGAACGAAGTTCGTCATCTTGAGCATGAAATTGCTGCAGCAAAAAATACGGTAAGTTTGCTTCGTGCTGAGTGGGCTGTGATGATAAGGCCTTCACGCATGCAAAAACTTGCAAAACGTTATCAAAAAGAACTTGAGTTAGAGGTTATACAGCCGCGTCAAATCGTGGCGTTTAAAGATATTCCGGTACGGGTACATGATCAAATTGAAGAAGTGATTAAACAAAATATCTTGGAAGATAATCAGGATATTTTGACAAATAATCGGGCTTCTCAGATAAATGATGTTGTCCAAAAAGGCGCGCAGTAATGAAATCGACTTTTTTATTCTCACAGAAGAAAAAGCGCTTAAAGAATTCGTTGAATAATCATAATGTTTCTGTTCGTCGTCCCTATTCTAGTCGTCCACGTTTGCTTTTTTCGTTGTTCTGCTTTTTAATTTTATATGGCATCATGGGGGCTTGCCTTATTTCTTATGGGTTGGAAGGTGGACAGATTGAAGAAGCAAAGGGGCCAGGAGTTCTTCAATTGATGGCACGGCCTGATATTGTTGATCGTAATGGTCGTTTATTGGCAACAGATATTAAAACTTATTCACTTTTTGCTGAGCCACGACGTATTATTGATGTGGATGAAACAATTGAATTGCTCTCAACAGTTTTGCCTGATCTTAATTGGCAGGAAACCTATAAGCGCTTAAAAAGAAAATCTGGTTTTTCTTGGATACAGCGTGGGTTAACACCAATGCAAAAGACGAAAATTATGGCTCTTGGTATACCAGGAATTGGTTTTCGGACTGAAATTCGTCGTTTTTATCCTGATGGACCTGTAACTTCCCATATTCTCGGTATGGTGAATGTTGATAATCAGGGCATTGCAGGTATGGAAAAATATATTGATGATGCGGGGTTGAGTGCTTTGCGTGCCGCTGGTCTTGCTATGGAAGAATCATTAAAACAAGTTCAGCTTTCGATTGATGTGCGTGTTCAGGCAATTGTTCATGATGAACTTATTCAGGCTATGAAGCGTTATAGGGCAATTGCTGCAGGAGCTATTATTTTAAATATACATACGGGGGAAGTTTTGGCTTTGGCATCACTACCAGATTTTGATCCTGGAAATCCTATTGAAGCTTTAAAAAGTGATCGTCTCAATCGGATGACGGCAGGAGCTTTTGAAATGGGATCAATCATTAAAAGTTTTACAACTGCTATGGCTCTTGATTCCGATATTTTTCATTTAAACAGTATTATTGATGCTTCAAAGCCAATAAAAGCAAGTAGTGGGTATACTATTCATGATTTTCATGGGAAAAATCGTCCCTTAACGTTATGGGAGGTTTTTATTTATTCCTCCAATATTGGTTCTGCTAAAGAGGCATTGGCGGTGGGGATTGATGGACATCGTAATTTTTTGAAACGACTTGGTTTACTGGATCGATTGACAACAGAATTGCCTGAAGTTGCCCATCCTATTGTGCCTCATCATTGGAAGGATATCCATTCTATGACGATTTCTTTTGGGCATGGTATGGCAACAACACCTTTGCAAACAGCTGTTGGGGCTGCTGCTTTAATGAATGGTGGTTGGTTAATTGCTCCGACATTTTTAAAACGTACAAAAGGACAAACGTTGCACCATGCAAAACGGGTTTTGCAGGCTAAAACAAGTCAAAATATGCGTTACCTTTATAAATTAAATAGTGATATTGGTTCTGGACGTAATGCAAAAGTCGAAGGTTATCGTGTAGGTGGTAAGACAGGAACAGCTGAAAAAGTTGAAAATGGAAAATATTCTAAAACAAAAAATTTCAATAGTTTTCTTGCTGCTTTTCCTATTGATGATCCTGTTTACGTTGTTTTAACAATTATTGATGAACCAAAGCCTGCAGAGGGACAGCGTTCAGCAACAGCGGGGATGAATGCTGGACCAATGCTTGCTAATATTGTTCGTCGCACAGCTAGTTTTCTTGGTGTAAAATCCGATTTTAAAAAAGAATATGAGCCTCTTTTAAGTAAAAAGAGTAATTCAAGTTTCGTTAAACAACGGTAAAATGAATACAAAGGTGCAGCGTTATGTTGTTTGGAACAGTTTTTACAGAATGTCTTGAAGATCAGAATCTTTCTTCAATGGAAATAACAGGAATCAGTGCAGATTCTCGACAAGTCTTGCCAGGCTATGTTTTTGTCGCTGTTCAAGGAAAAAAAAGTGATGGAAGGCACTATATAGATGATGCGATAAAGCGTGGCGCACGAGCAATTGTTACAGATTGTCATGCTGTTCTTGAGGATTTATCTGTTCCCATTTTACGTGTTTCTAATGTTCGTCATAGTTTAGCGTTGGCAGCTGCACGTTTTTACGGTTCTCAGCCTGAAACGGTCGTTGCTGTGACTGGTACAAGTGGTAAAACATCTGTTGTTTCTTTTATTCGGCAAATTTGGACTCATGTTGGATTTTGTGCTGCGAGTATAGGAACGGTTGGTGTTGTTTCTCCTAAACGGAATGTTTATGGTTCTCTCACAACACCTGATCCGGTTGCCTTGCACCGTCTTCTTTGTGAAATTTCTCATGAAGGTGTGACGCATGCAGCCCTTGAAGCATCTTCGCATGGGCTTGATCAAGGACGACTTGATGGAGTTCGTTTAACGGCTGGTGCCTTTACCAATTTAGGGCGAGATCACATGGATTATCACACGGGGGTAGAGGATTATTTGCGGGCTAAAATGAAGTTGTTTGATACACTTTTGCCTGTATCTGCTCCCGCTTTGATTTTTGCTGATGATGTCTATTCACAAAAGGTTATTGATGTTGTTACACAAGCGCGCCGCCGTGTCTTGACAATTGGTCGTAAGGGGCAATTTATCACGATTAATCGTGTTGAACATCAACGCTCAAAACAGTGTATTGAGTGTCGTGTGGAAAATAATATTTATACATTTGATTTGCCTTTGGCTGGAGATTTTCAGGTAGCCAATGCGCTTATGGCAGCGGGGTTAGCAATTGCAACGGGTGTTTCACCTCGTAAGGTTTTTTCTGCGCTTGAAACTTTGCAGGGGGCGCCTGGGCGGTTAGAATTTGTCGGAAAGACAGAAAATAATGCGCCTGTTTATATTGATTATGCTCATAAACCAGAAGCTTTGGAGCAGGTTTTGCTTTCTGTTCGTCCCTTTACGCAAGGGCGTTTAATTGTTGTTTTTGGTTGTGGAGGAGATCGTGATCAAGGAAAAAGACCTTTGATGGGAAAAATTGCGGCGGATAAAGCGGATATTGTTATTGTAACCGATGATAATCCTCGCACAGAAATGCCAGAAAAAATACGCAAGGATATTTTACAGGCAGTGCCAACAGCAATAGAGATAGCAGATCGTGGTGAGGCTATTTCTTACGCGGTGGAGCTTTTGAAAGCTGGTGATACACTCATCATTGCGGGAAAAGGTCATGAGGATGGCCAAATTATAGGGCAGACAACGTATCCTTTTTCAGATCGTTTGAAAGCGATAGAAGCTCTAGAGGACCGAAAGAAATGACAGCTTTATGGGATAAGCAAGCACTTGTTGCTGCAATTAATGGTGTTGTAATGGGAAGCATGCCAGAAACTTTTTCTGGGGTTTCCATTGATAGTCGTACTCTTGCGGAAGGTGATATTTTTTTCTGCATTAAAGGGCATCATCTTGATGGTCATGATTTTGCTGCGCAAGCTTATGAACGAGGTGCAGGCGTTCTTATCGTTGCGGAACACCGTTTGAGGGATATGAAAAAAATATCGGCCCCACTTATTGTTGTTCCTGATGTTTTGCAAGCCTTAGAAAAACTTGCACAAGCTGCACGCAAACGTTCAAGAGCTAAGATTATCGCGATAACAGGATCGGTGGGAAAAACAACGACAAAAGAAGCTTTGAAACAAGCACTTGCAACGACTGGGAACGTTCATGCGAATCTTGCTTCTTTAAACAATTGCTGGGGGGTTCCACTCACTTTAGCGCGGATGCCTATAGAGAGTGATTATGGTATCTTTGAAATTGGCATGAATCATAGAGATGAAATTCGCCCTCTAGTCAAACTGGTTTGTCCGCATGTTGCTCTCATTACGCATATTTGTGCAGGACATATGGGTTTTTTCAAAAATCTTGAAGAAATAGCAAAGGCAAAAGCTGAAATTTTTGAAGGATTAGATGAGAAAGGCATTGCCATTTTAAATGCGGATAGTGATTTTTTTTCTTATCTCGTTCAAGAAGCAAAGAAATGCGGTGTAAAGAATATCTTAAGCTTTGGTGAGAGCAAAAATGCTGATTATCAAGCGCGAGATATACGTCTTCTAACTGATCATTCTTCTATGATTGTACGTATTAGGGAGCGGGATAGGGAGGTTCAAATTGGTGCTCCCGGACGCCATATTGTGCAAAATAGTTTAGGGGTTATTGCTGCTTGTGATGCTATGGGAGTTGAGTTAGAGCCTGTTCTTCTTTCTTTTCGCCATTTTTCTTCTCAAAAGGGGCGAGGTGTTCGTTATCGACTGTCTTTATCAAATGGGGGTGAATTTTATCTCATTGATGAAAGCTATAATGCAAATCCTGCTTCTATGCGTGCTGCGCTTGAGCTTCTTGCTACAGGACCAGTCGGAGAAGAGGGGCGGCGAATTGCTATTTTAGGAGATATGCTAGAGTTAGGGGAGTATAGTGAAAAGCTTCATCGTGATTTAATAAAGCCAATACGTCTTTCCGGTGCTAATCCGGTTTTTCTATTTGGTGAGGCGATGAAATCTTTAGTCAGTGATTTGTCTGCTGGTGTTAAGGTTCATTATGCTGAAAATATTGAGAAAATTTTATCTCTCCTTTTAGCAGAAATTTCTTCTGGGGATCTGCTTATGGTTAAATCATCCAATAGCCTTTGTTCATCAGATATTGTGACTGCATTGCTTGACCGCTATAAAGCGGTTTCTTCATAGTTTTAAGAGGTTTTTTGTACCATGATGCTGTTTTTTTCTTCGTTTAGTGATTGGCTTCCAGGTGTGAATGTATTTCGTTACATTACTTTTCGCACGATAGCGGCTATGCTTACTTCGGGGCTCATCGTCTTTTTGTTTGGACCTAGCATCATTGCTTCTCTTAAATTGCGGCAGGGTAAGGGGCAACCGATTCGTGCGGATGGTCCTCAAACACATTTTAAAAAGGCTGGAACACCTACAATGGGTGGATTGATGATTTTAACCGGTATTGTGGTATCGGCATTTTTGTGGTGTAATTTATCGAATATTTATTTTTGGGTATCGCTATTGGTTATGCTTTCTTTTGGGGCAATTGGATTTTATGACGATTATCTTAAGGTCACAAAACAAACAGACAAAGGATTTTCTGGGAAAGCACGGTTAAGTTTGGAGTTTTGTGTTGCCGCAATTGCTGCTTTTGTCATCTTACAAATTGGCTCATCTGGATTCGCTTTGCCTTTTTTGAAAGATTATCTTATCAATTTGGGCTGGTTTTTTATTCCTTTTTCTGCTTTTGTTATTGTCGCGACCGGTAATGCGGTTAATTTGACGGATGGACTTGATGGCCTTGCTATTGTTCCTGTGATGGTTGCAGCCTTATCTTTTGCTCTGATTGCTTATCTTTCTGGTAATATGAATTTTGCTGATTATCTCCAAATCCATTATGTATCGGGAGCAGGTGAATTGGCTGTTTTATTGGGAGCTGTTGTTGGGGCAGGGCTTGGTTTTTTATGGTTTAATGCACCACCTGCAGCTATTTTTATGGGAGATACTGGTTCGTTGGCTCTTGGAGGATTATTAGGGACTGTTGCAGTCGCTACGAAGCACGAAATTGTTTTGGCTCTTATTGGTGGGCTTTTTGTTGTGGAAGCTTTTTCGGTCGTTATTCAGGTTGGTTATTTCAAATTAACAAGAAAACGCGTGTTTCTTATGGCACCGATACATCATCATTTTGAGAAAAAAGGCTGGACTGAAAGCCAAGTCGTGATACGCTTTTGGATTATTTCAATTGTTCTTGCTCTTATTGGTCTTTCAACACTTAAATTGCGGTGAGATTTTGATTTCTGTTGCGTGTTATAAAGGACAAAAAGTTGCTTTATTTGGATTGGGGAAGTCTGGACTAGCAACGGCACAAGCATTGATGCGTGGCGGTGCAGAAGTGGTGGCGTGGGATGATAGTCCTTCAAGCGTGCAAATGGCTTTTCGGCACAATATTCCAACGCGAGATCTCCGTTATGAAGATTGGTCAGAATTTGTTGCATTGATTGTAGCTCCTGGAGTTCCTTTAAATTGTCCTCAACCCCATTGGGTTGTTGAAAAAGCACGAAAAAAAAATATAGAAATTATCGGTGATATTGAATTATTTGTTCGTGCGCGCCAGCATTTTTTACAGCATTATGGTTTTTGTGACCAAGATGTTCCTTTCATTGCGATTACGGGGACGAATGGGAAGTCAACTACAACGGCTTTACTTGCCCATTTGTTGGAAAAAATGGGCTATGATGTGCAGATGGGGGGAAATATTGGAAAGGCAATATTGACGCTTAAGCCATTTGTTAAAAAACGTATCTATGTGATTGAATGTTCATCATTTCAAATTGATCTTACACCCTCTCTTCAGCCGACCATTGGACTTTTATTGAATTTGACACCTGATCATATTGATCGACATGGGAGTTTTGCCTGTTATGTGCAAACCAAAAGGCATCTGATTGCTCAGGCTTCTCAGGCTTTTATTTCAGTTGATGATGCAGCTTGTCGGGTTTTATATCAACAGTTGCTTCATGAGGGGAAGAAAATTTGGGCAATTTCCAAGGATCATTTTGTTGAAAATGGTTTTTATGCAGATGGGACTAAGCTCTTTTCTGTTTGTCAAGGACAGCGTCATATGCTTGCAGATCTGGCGTCTATGACTGCTTTGCGCGGATGTCATAATGCGCAAAATGCCCTTATGGCATTAGCAACGTTGCAGGCTTTAAAAATAACCGATCCACATATAGAGAACTGTTTAGCAAGCTATAAAGGGCTGGATCATCGTATGCAGCAGGTGCGTAAAATGGGGGCGGTTTTGTTTATCAATGACAGCAAGGCGACTAATGCAGATGCAACAGCTCCTGCGCTTTCCACCTTTAATGATATTTTTTGGATTGTTGGGGGAGAGGCAAAACAGGGAGGAATAGAGTCTCTTAGAGAATTTTTTCCTAAAATTCGTAAAGCCTATTTGATTGGGAGCGCGGCGGAAGAATTTGCCCGCACCATTGGATCTGCTTTTCCCTTTTCTATGAGCTTAACTTTGAAAAATGCGGTGCATGAAGCAGCTGTTGACGCAATGGGTTGTAAGGAAAAAGAGGTAACGGTTCTTTTGTCACCTGCTTGTGCAAGTTATGACCAATTTAAAAATTATGAAATGCGAGGTGAAGCATTTGTCTCTTTTGTGATGCAGTTACAATAAAAAAGCATCAGTTATAAAAAAATATTTTTGCGTTAAGACTCCAGAATCTTTTTTTGTGTAATTTAGTTTTTAAAGTGTTTGTTAAATAGGCTGGGGAACCATATCACTTTAAGATAATTTATAAAATGGATAAGGTGGATACCATGGTTACGCGTGCAGATAGAGATCCAATTGCTAATTGGTGGTGGACGATTGATCGCTCTATCTTTGCAGCTTGTTTAATTTTAATGGGTATTGGCATTATGCTATCTTTTGCTGCCAGCCCTATTATTGCAAAAAAAATCGGAATTGCTGATAGTTTTTATTTTGTTCGGTGGCATATCATTTTTAGCATTTCAGCATTTTTTACGATGGTTACCATTTCTTTTTTTTCGCTTTCTAATATTCGTCGTTTATGTGCTCTTTTGCTCATTGTAACGCTTGCTCTTATGGTTGCAACCTTATTTTTTGGTCCAGAATTAAAGGGAGCACGGAGGTGGATTCAGCTATTTGGTTTTTCTGTACAGGCTTCAGAGTTTATGAAGCCAGCTTTTGTGGTTATGTCTGCTTGGCTTTTTTCAGAACAGATACGCAGGAGGGGAATTCTGGGTTATACGTTAGCGATTCTACTTTATGCCATTTGTTGTGTGCTTCTGGTTTTGCAGCCTGATATTGGACAAACAGTTTTAATAAGTGCAACATGGGGGGGGCTGTTTTTTATTGCTGGTGTACCTCTTACCATTATTTTTCTCTTTCTCATTTTAGGCGTTGTAGGAATTATTTTAGCTTATCTTTTTCTGCATCATGTGCGCGAGCGTATCAATGGTTTTTTGACAGGTGAAGGGGATACTTTTCAAGTGGATGTAGGACGTGAGGCTATTTTGAATGGTGGTTGGTTTGGGCAAGGTCCTGGGGAGGGAACAGTAAAACGTATCATTCCTGATAGCCATACAGATTTTGTGTTTTCCGTCGCTGCTGAAGAATATGGTATTATCCTTTGTTTATTAATTATGATGCTTTTTGGCTTTATCGTTATGCGTTCATTGTATATAGCCATGAATACACGTGATTCCTTTATACGTCTTGGTATTACTGGCATAGCAATGATGATTGGCTTTCAATCAGCGATTAATATGGCCGTTAATCTTCACTTAATTCCTCCAAAAGGCATGACATTGCCTTTTATTTCTTATGGTGGTTCTTCGATGGTGGCGATTGCGTTTTCAATGGGCATTTTGCTTAGTTTAACACGTCGTTGGCCAGAAGCACGCCTTTCAGCTTTTTCTTCCTCTTCTGTCTTGGATACCCCTTATGAATGATAAAAAAGTTATTGTTTTGGTGGCTGGTGGTACAGGTGGACATCTTTTTCCTGCTGAAGCCCTTTCTGTTGAATTAAGGCAGCGTGGATATGATGTTCATTTAATAACAGATGAAAGAGCACGACCTTTTGTTCAGTGTTTTGATGAAGAGCATATTCATATCGTTTCATCGGCAACATTTATACGACGCCATCCTTTTGCTCTGATAAAGACATTTTGGTCTTTGCTAAGGGGTATGGGGCAATCGTTGGCGTTGTTTTATAAATTACGTCCTGCTCTTGTTGGAGGATTTGGGGGGTATCCTAGCTTTCCTCCTCTTTTTATTGCGGCCCTAACGAGGCGTGTAACATTTATTCATGAACAAAATGCTATTATGGGGCGTGCCAATCGGGTGTTGGCAATTTTTGTGCGTGCAATCGCTGGTGGTTTGTTGTCGCCAAATGGCGCTTATGCTCGTAAAATACTTTTGACGGGGAATCCTGTCCGTGAGGCTGTGCTGAAGGCGGCCAAAATTCCTTATCATCCCTCAACTGGTGAAGAGCCATTTCATTTTTTGATTTTTGGAGGTAGCCAAGGGGCTTCTGCTTTTTCACATATTGTTCCAGAAGCTATTGCTTTATTCGATGATAAGAACCGTAAACGTTTACGAATTGTGCAGCAAGTTCGAGGGGAAGCAGAAGGGTTAATCAAAATCTATCGTGATATGGGCGTACAAGCAGAGGTAGCTCCTTTTTTTGATGATATGGCTGAACGTATGGCACATGCCCATTTTATTTTGTCGCGTGCTGGGGCTTCATCTGTTTGTGAGATAGCGGTGATTGGTAGACCTGCTTTGCTTGTTCCCTATCCCCATGCTTTAGATCATGATCAGGCTGCCAATGCAGCTCTGCTTGCTCGTGTAGGTGGTGCGCAAATTGTATCAGAAAAAGATTTAAATGCACAAAAGCTTTTTTCTCTTTTAATGCACGCTTGTTGTGCGCCCCATTTATTGGAAAAACAAGCGCTTGCTGCAAAAAAAGTTGGGCAACCTCATGCAACCCGTTGCCTTGCTGATATGGCTGAATCCTTAATTGCAGGGCGATTGTTGTCAGATATAAAAGAGGAGCTTTTAAATGAAAATGCCACTTGATATAGGCGTTATCCATTTTATCGGAATCGGGGGGATCGGTATGAGTGGAATTGCGGAGGTTTTTTATAATCTTGGCTATAAAGTTCAAGGGTCAGATCAAGTTGAAAGTACAAATGTTGAACGTTTGCGGAAAAAAGGAATTAACGTTCATATAGGTCATTGTGCTGAAAACTTAGGGAATGCAGAGGTTGTTGTTTTTTCTACTGCCGTTAAAAAAACAAATCCTGAGTATATTGCTGCAAAGGAAAGACATTTGCCGCTTGTTAGACGTGCAGAAATGCTGGCGGAGCTGATGCGGTTTCGGCGTGCAATTGCGGTGGGTGGTACACATGGTAAAACAACAACCACATCAATGGTCGCAGCCCTTCTTGATGCCGGTCATTTTGATCCAGTGGTAATTAATGGTGGTATTATTAATGCTTATGGTACGAATTCTCGTACAGGAGATGGCGATTGGATGATTGTTGAAGCTGATGAGAGTGATGGTACATTTTTAAAGCTGCCTGCTGATATTGCTGTTATTACTAATATTGACGCTGAGCATTTGGATCATTATGGAAGTTTTGATGCTGTGCGTGACGCTTTTCGGCAATTCGTAGAAAATGTTCCTTTTTATGGTTTTGCTGTTTTGTGCCTTGATCATCCAGAGGTTCAGTCATTGGCGGGCCGTATTGATGATCGTTGGGTGATCACTTATGGTGCAAATCCACAAGCGGATGTTCGTTTTCTTAATCTTTCGATGGATGGTCAAAAAACGCATTTTGATGTTCTTGTTCGCTCACGCAAAACAGGAAGAAAGATTGAGTTGAAAAATTTGCTTTTGCCCATGGCAGGACAGCATAATGTTGCTAATGCAACGGCGGCTATTGCTATTGCGCATGAACTTGGCATTTCAAATGAAGCTATAAAAAGGGGCTTAGCAGAATTTGGCGGAGTAAAACGGCGTTTTACGCGAACAGGAAGTTGGCGGGGTATTGAAATATTTGATGATTATGGACATCATCCTGTTGAAATAAAGGCTGTTTTGCGTGCAGCACGTGAGAGTGCAAAAGGGCGTGTTATTGCCATTGCACAACCCCATCGGTATTCACGTTTGTATCATTTATTTGATGATTTTGCTGCTTGTTTTAATGATGCAGATACAGTGTTGATTACGCCTGTTTATGCGGCTGGTGAAGAGCCTATTGTAGGATTTGGTTCTCAAGAATTGGTAGAGCATATTAAAATGGTGGGTCATCGTGATGTGCGCTTGATACATAGTCTGGAAGATGTCGTGTCTCTTGTCTCAAAACTTGCTCAGGCAGAGGATTATGTTGTTTTTCTTGGTGCTGGCAATATCACACAATGGGCTTGTGCGTTGCCTCATCAGTTAGCGGTATTGGATGGTCATGATAAATTTTCAGCACATTGATGGTGAGGCGCTATTGGCGCAATTGCAACCGCTGTTGGGTGGCGTGAGAGGCAAACTTACACCTAATGTTGAAATGCGTAAGGTAACGTGGTTTCGCACGGGCGGGTTGGCAGAGCTTTTTTATCAGCCTGTTGATGAGGCAGATTTAGCAGTTTTTCTGCAAAATCTTCCTGAATCTATCCCTGTAACAATTGTGGGAATTGGTTCTAATCTTCTGGTGCGTGATGGGGGCGTTCCTGGTGTTGTGATTCGTCTTTCGCCAAAAAATTTTGGGCAAGTGCAGCAAGTTTCTCCAAAAGGCTTTTTAGTTGGTGCTGGTACGGCGGATAAACATTTAGCTGCTGCCGCTTTAAAGGCAGAAGTTGCAGGTTTTCATTTTTATCATGGTATTCCTGGTGCTCTTGGAGGAGCTCTCAAAATGAACGCTGGGGCGAATGGTGTTGAAACCGCAGCGCGTGTTGTCGAGGTCTATGCGCTGGATCGTAAAGGACAACGTCATATCTTGAGTTTGAAAGATATGCATTATTCCTATCGCCATTGTGATATTCCTAAAGATTTTATTTTTACAGCTGCTTTATTGGAAGGAAAACTTGGTAATAAAGATGATATTCGTGCTGCTATGGATGAAGTTTCCCTCCACAGAGAAACTGTACAACCTATTCGTGAAAAGACAGGAGGATCAACTTTCAAAAATCCTGAGAATGGATCTGCGTGGCGCGTGATTGATGAAGCAGGGTGTCGTGGTTTACGGATTGGTGGCGCTCAAATGAGTGAAATGCACTGTAATTTTATGATTAATACAGGGCAAGCAACAGGATATGATCTTGAAGCATTGGGAGAAACAGTGCGTGCGCGTGTTTTTGCAAATTCAGCCCACCTTTTACAGTGGGAAATAGAGCGTATCGGTCAATTTGAGCGTGGTCGAAGTGTTTCTCCTTTTGATCCATTTCATTGATTTATTGTTCACTAAAAAAGTGCAAATAAAAAATTGAGTCATTTCAAAGAGATAATAAAAAATTTCTATTAAGAATCAATAAATTAACAAAGAATCTCTTGCATCAGGCTTTTGAGTCTGATTCATTATGCAAAATGCTAGGTTATTGATTCGCAAGGATAAACCTTGTTTTTTCTGTATGTGGTGCTGATGTATTTTATATAGACTACATATAGTATGCGAAAGAGGGTGATTTATTATGAGAGATAAACATATAGCTGTGTTAATGGGAGGTTTTTCTTCTGAACGGTCTGTAAGTTTATCTTCAGGGGCGGCTTGTGCTGATGTTCTAGAGCTGCAGGGGTATCGCGTGAGCCGCGTGGATGTTGACGCTCATATTGCTTCTGTTCTTGAAAAGTTGCAGCCCGATATTGTCTTCAATGCATTGCATGGTCCATTTGGTGAAGATGGTCGGATTCAGGGGATTCTTGAATATTTAAAAATTCCTTATACCCATTCTGGTGTGATGGCATCCGCTTTGGCAATGGATAAGGGACGTGCAAAAATTATCGTTGAAAATGTTGGGGTTTGTGTTGCTCCTTCTCGTATCATGAGCCGCTTTGCTTTGGGACAAACACACCCCATGGAGCCTCCTTATGTAATTAAACCTGTGTGTGAAGGATCAAGTTTTGGTGTTGTTATTGTCCAGGAAAATGAAGCTGTACCGCCGCATAATATTGGGGGAGCTGAGTGGGGGTATGCCGATGAGGTGATGATTGAAAAATATATTCCTGGTCGTGAATTGACTTGTGCTGTTTTGGGGAATGAAGTGCTGGATGTGTGTGAAATTCTTCCCGATAAACACTTTCCATTCTACGATTATGACTCGAAATATAAAATGGGTGGTTCTCTTCATATTTGTCCTGCACAACTTTCACTAAATATTTACCAAAGTGTGCAAAGAATGTCTTTAGCAGCCCATCAGGCGATAGGGTGTCGAGGTGTTAGCCGTTCTGATTTTCGTTTTGATGAGAAAACGGGAGAATTGGTTTGGCTTGAAATTAATACGCAACCCGGTATGACATCGACGTCTCTTCTTCCTGATATTGCAAAAGCGAGCGGCCGTACTTACGGCGATATTGTTCAATGGATGGTGGAGGACGCATCATGTATGCGTTGAATGTTAATAAAACAAATGTTCCGATGGAGGTGCTTTCAGTGCCGGCTTTGCCACGTCTTTATCGTCGTTTTCTTCGGTTTATGTTTGAGTTTGTTTTTGTCAATATTCATATTCCACGCCATTTCGGCTCTTTTGCTGTTGTATGGTTTTTCTTTGTTACGGCTTTTTATGGACTTTCATCGAGTGGTCAGATGGCTGTGATCGTAAACACGATCATATTGGATAGTAGTTTTGTGGTCACTCATGTCGATATAAGCGGTAATAAGCGCTTAACAAAGCAGGATATTTTTAAAATTTTAAAACTTGATGTTGCGCCTTCTATATTCACTTTTGATGTTGAAAGAGCACGTTCTCTTTTGGAAAAACAGGCTTGGGTGCAATCGGCTAATGTTCAGAAAATTTATCCCAATAGAATGCGCATTTCCATCGTGGAGCGTGAACCCTATGCCATTTGGCAACATGATAGCATAGTGGATATTGTTGATAATACAGGGCGCGTCATTGTACCCTTTAAAGGAGAAATTTCTCGGGATTTGCCTCTTGTGGTGGGGCAGGGTGCGCAAAATGCTGCTAAAGGATTTATTCAAGCGCTGTCAGTTTATCCAGAAGTATATGATCGTATTCGTGCTTTTGTGCGGGTAGGTAATCGACGTTGGGATCTTGTTTTGGATAATGGAATGCGCGTTATGTTGCCTGAAAATGGTGCACTTGAAAGGCTTTCCTCTCTTATTTCGTCCGGTACAATGCAGGATCTTTTATCGCGCGATATTCTCAGTGTTGATTTACGTCTTGCTGATCGAATTACTGTTTCTTTGTCAGATGAAACGTTGGAGCGTTATAACGCTACTGTAGCAGAAGAAGAACGTATTTTAAAGGCACGAAAGGCAGGAAACCCATGATGTTGCTTAGATCACATCATCTGGGAGGGCGTAAAACACGTTTTTTAACGGTGCTTGATGTCGGTTCAAGTAAGATTGTTTGTCTTATTGCTTGTTTGCGTCCTTTGAAGCATGCGCACTATTTACATGGTCGTACACATTCTACGGAAATTCTAGGCTTTGGAGTGCAGCGTTCACGTGGTATTAAATCTGGTGTTGTCATGGATATGTTTGCAGCAGAACAATCAATAAGATTGGCTGTTGATGCGGCAGAAAAAATGGCAGGTTTGGTGGTGGATTCAGTGATTGTGAATTTTTCCTCAAGTCGATTACAAAGTGCTTTGATTAATGGAAAGGTCCATTTGAATGGTCGTGAAGTCACCAAGCGTGATATGCGTATGGCCTTTTCAGATGTTTCGCGTAAAGCTTTTGATGCTGAACGTCATGTTATGCACTCAGTTCCAGTTTCTTATGTATTGGATGGAGATAAAGGAATTTCTGACCCTGTTGGAATGGCAGGGGAAACATTTGGTGTTGACGTGCATGTGGTAACAGCAGAAACAGCTTCTTTGCGTAATTTAGAAACTTGTATTAATCGTGCACATTTGAGTGTTGAAGCAATGGTTGCTACTCCCTTTGCAAGTGGTCTTGCTGTCTTGATGAATGATGAGGCGCATTTAGGGGCTGCATGTATTGATTTTGGTGGTGGAACAACAACATTTTCAGTGTTTTTTGAGGGAAAATTTATTCATGCGGATGCTCTTGCTGTTGGGGGGCATCATGTCACTCTTGATGTTGCGCGCGGATTTTCTATGTCTTTAACAGAGGCGGAACGTTTAAAAGTTGTTTATGGTTCAGCACTTCTAACAAGCGCTGATGAGCGGCAAATGATTAATGTAGCAGAAATTGGGAATGAACAGCGTGAAACTCAATATCCTCGCGCGGTTCTTGGGCGTATTATTCGTGCGCGTGTTGAAGAAATTTTAGAAATGGTCCGTGATTGTTTAAATCGTTCTGGTTTTGGTCACATCATTGGTAAACGTGTTATTTTGACTGGGGGAGCAAGCCAGTTAACAGGATTGCCAGAAATGGCACGTACTATATTAGGAAGAAATGTTCGTATCGGGCGGCCTTTAGGTATTTCGAGGCTTCCTTCTCTTGCAAAAGGGGCGGCGTTTACATCTGCTGTTGGGTTGTTAATTTATCCGCAATTGGTGGGTTTTGAAGAAAAAACAATGCAGGCGGCAGGAAATCATTTATCGATGGGCACGCGTGGGTATTTTCAGCGTGTTGGTCAGTGGTTGCGTGAGAGTTTTTAGTTAAGTCTAGTTGGATAAATTTCATCGCTTTGGCTTGCGGTGTCTTATGAGAAGGAAAAGAAAATGACGATTAATCTGCATCGGCCAGATATCGCGGAATTGAAGCCACGCATTACCGTTTTTGGTGTTGGAGGTGGTGGCGGGAATGCCGTGAATAATATGATAAATGCTGGTCTTCAGGGAGTTGATTTTGTTGTTGCAAATACGGATGCACAGGCTTTGGCTATGTCAAAGGCTGAACGTGTTATCCAACTTGGAGCAGCTGTGACAGAGGGTTTGGGTGCTGGTGCTTTACCGGAAGTTGGACAAGCGGCGGCAGAGGAATGTATTGATGAAATTATTGATCATCTTGCAGACTCTCATATGGTTTTCATTACTGCTGGTATGGGGGGAGGAACTGGAACAGGGGCTGCTCCTGTTGTTGCTCGCGCAGCACGTGAAAAAGGTATTTTGACTGTTGGTGTTGTGACAAAGCCGTTTCAGTTTGAAGGCGCACGTCGTATGAAAACGGCAGAGGCTGGTATTGAAGAATTACAAAAGTCTGTCGATACATTGATTGTTATTCCCAATCAAAATCTTTTCCGTATTGCAAATGATAAGACAACGTTTGCTGATGCTTTTGCTATGGCTGACCAAGTGCTTTATTCTGGTGTTGCTTCCATTACGGATTTGATGATTAAAGAGGGTTTGATTAACCTTGATTTCGCTGATGTTCGCTCTGTTATGCACGAAATGGGTCGAGCTATGATGGGAACGGGTGAGGCATCTGGTGAAGGACGTGCTTTGGCTGCAGCTGAAGCTGCTATTGCAAACCCATTGTTGGATGATACCTCTATGCGTGGGGCGCGTGGTTTACTGATTTCTATTACGGGTGGTCGTGATATGACTCTTTTTGAGGTTGATGAAGCTGCTAATCGTATTCGTGAAGAAGTGGATGCTGATGCGAATGTGATTTTTGGTGCTATTGATGATGAGTCATTGGAAGGTGTTATTCGTGTTTCTGTGGTTGCCACCGGTATTGATCGTGAAGTTAGTGATGTGGTTCAGTCGTCTCATCCTCAGCTTCAAAGGCCTGCTTCTTCAATGCGCAAGAGCGATCCTGGAACGTCACACAGTTCTTTTCATGTTCAGTCATCGCCTCTGCGTTCTGAGTCAATGGTAGAAGTGATCGAATCACTTGAAATAGAGAAGGGTAAACCAACCGGAGAACAGTTCCGTCCAAAAAGTCAAATTTTTGCACATCCTGCAGAAGCAATGACGACACGAAGTGCGACGAATGCTGTTGCGTATGGTTCAAATGCTGTTCAGGAACAGAGATCAAATGTGCCCCGTATGCAAGTAGGTCGTGGTTCTCAACCGGCTATGACAGCTCCCGTGAGTATGGAGGCAACAGCGCATGTTCTTGATGAGATGACAGGGGTTGTGAAGCAAAAAGAAAAGCTAGTGCAACCAAAACAAATGCAACAAATGCAAGCACGCGCTCCAATGCGTATGCCTGAGTTAAAGGATTTTCCTCCTGTTGCTCATGGACAAAGTCAAAGAACATCTGTGACTGATCAAGGTCCTCGTAATCTTTGGCAGCGTTTGAAACAGAGTTTGACGAATCGTGAAGAAGCCGAGCCAGAAGCGAGGCTGGAGCCTGCTGTCAGATCGTCTCAGCAGGAAGAGTCTCGTGTTTACAATAAAAATTCTCAGGCGCTTTCTCAAGATGCTTCTGTTTATGTTCCACGTCGTTCTGGTGAGCTGCACCCTCAGGTACCACAAGATCAGCGTACTTTTATAAGTGAAGAAGATCAGTTGGAAATACCAGCATTTTTACGTCGTCAGGCAAATTAATTGATGAAAAATGAGGCAAAGTAAGAAAAATTATTACCTCTTTGATGATCAGTCAAAAATTATACAGTAAAATATATTGCTGTTTTTTGGATAAAATACTTTGTTTTTAAAAAACCGCTTATAATAAGCGGTTTTTTTTATTATTTACTATGAATATTTTTTATAGTTTTATAAATTTTGTTAAAAGATGTAAAAGTAATTTAATAAAACAATATGATGAATTTGGTGCCAAAATATCAGTCGACTCTTAAAAAAGCAGTAACATTTAAGGGGATTGGCGTTCACAGTGGTTGTTTGTCAGTGGTAAAGGTTTGTCCAGCGGATGTTGGGTGTGGTATTATTTTTAAGCGTTGTGGATTAGACGGAACAGAGAAAATATTTCAAGCCCATGCATCGCAAACAGGAGAAACTGAATTATCAACGGTACTTGGAGATGGAGATATAAGGGTTGAAACAATTGAACATTTGATGGCAGCAATTACTGCTTATAATTTGGATAATCTTATTATTGAAGTGTCATATAATGAGATTCCTATTTTGGATGGTTCAGCGTGGCTATATTGCCAAGCTTTTGAAGATGTCGGCATTGTACAGCAAAATGCGTTACGTTCTTATTTCATTATAAAAAAACCGTTGCGGGTTGAAGGAGCTCATGGTGTTGCAGAGCTTTTGCCATTCGATGGACGTCGTTTTGATATAACGATCTCTTTTCCTTCTTCTGCTATTGGTAAGCAACATTTCAGTTTTGACCTTACCACACGAGGGTTTAGAGATGATTTGTCACGTGCGCGCACTTTTGGTTTTATCAAAGACGTGGAAAAATTAAGGCTTTCTGGAAAGGCGAGAGGCGCTTCTTTGGAAAATTCTCTTGTTATTGACCTTAATGATAAAATTTTAAATCCCGATGGTCCTTATTGGGAGAATGAATGTGTTCGGCACAAGATGCTTGATGCGATTGGTGATACTGCTTTGCTTGGGGCGCCTTTTATTGGATTATTTCGTTCTTATTGTAGTGGACATAGAATTAATGCGCAATTGGTGAAGGCTGTTTTGGCAGACGAATCACATTACGAAAAAAGCTTTTTAGAGAAAGAGTAAAAAAATTGACAAGATTTTTTTATCGTTTATTTGATTTTTAAGGGGATGATTGACCTAAACTGCTAAATTGGTTATGTGGATTTTAAAGTGATATGGTATAAGACCTTTTATAACTTGTTTTTGCTACAAGGTGATATTCTGTGGAGGCCGGGAAAACTATGAAAAAATCTCATGTGTGCATTGGAAATATGACATATAGAAAATCTAACATTGTACGCAAGATATTGGGGGTGGTGCTTTTGGGAAGCACCTGTATGTTGGCGGGATGCCTCTTTAAAGAGAAAAATACTCTTGATCCATCTGCTTATGTTTTGAAAATAGAGCCACCAGATGTTTTATATAATCAGGCTCTTGCTAGCCTTGAGAGTGGGAAGCTTGGGGATGCATCGAAGAAGTTTTTGAAGATTGAAAAGCAGTATGCTTATACAGACTGGGGGCGTAAATCTTTGGTCATGGGGGCTTTTACTAATTATCGACTCGGAAAGTATGATGATTCAATTAGTATGGCTCAACGCTATATTACTCTTTATCCAGGGTCGACTGACTCGGCTTATGCGTACTATATTATTGGTCTTTCTTCTTTCCGTCGGATTCCTGATGTTACGCGTGATCAACGTGATACGAAACGCGCTATTGCTGCTATGCAGCTCCTTATAGAGCGTTATCCTAATTCTGAATATGTCAAGGATGCTAAGGATAAAATACGTTTTGGGCGCGAGCAGCTGGCTGGCAAAGAAATGCAGATTGGTCGTTATTATGAAGAGGGGCGGCGCTACCTTGCGGCAAGTAGACGGTTTCGTACCGTGGTTGAAGAGTATTCCGATACAAATCAAATTGAAGAAGCGCTTTTCCGCTTGACTGAGGTTAATCTTGCTCTCGGCTTAACGGCGGAAGCACAGACGGCAGCAGCTATTTTAGGACGTAATTATCCCAAAAGTGAGTGGTATAAATTTTCTTATAATCTCTTGCAGAAGAATAAAATATCGCCACGCGAGCATAAATCTTCTTGGATCTCAAATGCTTTAGGTGGTGATAAGAAGAGGGTACGTTGATTCTCTATGCTGGTACAGCTTTCGATTCATAATATTGTTTTGATCGAAACGCTCGATATTCATTTTACGGCGGGGTTGACTGTTTTAACTGGAGAAACAGGTGCGGGGAAGTCCATTCTCCTTGATGCTTTATCACTTGCTCTAGGGGGGCGGGGTGATGCTTCGCTTGTGCGTCATGGTGCTGAGCGCGGGCAGGTCACAGCTGTTTTTGATGTGTCTGTTTCACATCCTGCACGTCAACTTATTCGTGAGAATGGTCTTGATGATGAGGGTGATATTATTTTACGACGTGTGCAATCAAGTGATGGACGTAGCCGTGTTTTTATTAATGATCAGGTGTCTAGTGTTGCATTGATGCGGAGTGTTGGCCGTTTGCTGGTTGAAATTCATGGACAACATGATGATCGTGCGCTTGTTGATGTTGCTACACATCGCCAATTATTAGATGCCTTTGGTGGTCTTGAGGATGAAGTGGAAAATTTGCGTCAGTGTTATTACACATGGCGTGAATTTGAGGAGCGTTTGCAACGGCAGCGTCTTAAAGTAGAGAGCGCTGTACGTGAGGTTGATTATCTTCGTGCGTGTATAGAAGAGCTTGAAAAGCTTGATTTTAAAGTTGGTGAAGAGGAGGCTCTTTCTCTTCGTCGTGCCGATATGCTTAAATTAGAAAAAATAGCGACGGATATTAAAGAAGCGGATGATCTTTTAACGGGTCAAAAATCACCAATCCCAGTGCTTTCTAATTTGGTGAGGCGTTTGGAGCGGAAAATTCCTGAAGCACAAGAGCTTATTGCACCAGTGGTGAAATCTATTGATGAGGCATTGCATGCACTTGCAACAGCACAAGAAGGTATTGAGACGGCAATACGAGCATTAGATTTTGAACCTGATGAATTAGAACGAATAGAAGAGCGTCTTTTTTCTCTTCGGGGTTTTGCTCGTAAATATCAAGTTTCTGCGGATGAATTGGTTCAGTTACGCGATAAGATGGATGCTGAATTGGTTGATTTTGAAGAGGCTCAGATTATATTGACACGTTTTGAAAATGAGGCAAAACAAGCACAAAAAAATTATGATATGTTAGCACAAGCGTTGTCAGTAAAACGTCAAGAGGTTGCAAAGCGCTTGTCTGAAAGCGTGATGACTGAGTTACCGGCATTGAAATTAGAGAGGGCTGAGTTTATTGTTGAAATGCAAAGTGATATCGAAAAGCGGAGTGCAGAGGGATGTGATCGCATTGAATATTGGGTGCGAACAAATCCTGGAACACGTGCTGGACCGATGCTTAGTGTGGCTTCTGGCGGTGAATTGTCTCGTTTTTTGTTGGCATTAAAAGTTGTTTTATCTGATCGAGGATCAGCTCCGACGCTGATCTTTGATGAAATTGATACAGGCGTTGGGGGTGCTGTTGCAGCGGCTATTGGGCAACGGTTGCAACGCTTATCAGAACATGTTCAGGTTTTCGCTATTACGCATGCTCCACAGGTTGCATCGAAAGCGCATGGTCATTTTCTTATTTCAAAAATTGAGAGTCATGATAAAGGACGCTTTGTTACTGCTATTCATAAAATGGAAGAGCATGAGCGTGCAGAAGAAATTGCTCGTATGTTGGCAGGAGAACAGATTACTGAAGAAGCGCGTGCAGCGGCTCAAAAGCTTCTAGCATGAAGGTAATTAGTCAGCGATAAAAATACTGGAAAGCTTGTATTTACTGAGATTCACTTTATGAGGAGGCGCGGAGATCATCCTTGTGGCAGTGCTCGTAATTTGGAATAGATTTTATGAACAAAGATGCAGATAAAAATCTCACAGCTGTTGAAGCAGAAAGTGAATTAGAGTGGTTGGCAAAAGAGATTGCACGTCATGATGTGCTTTATAATCGTGATGATCAGCCTGAAATTTCTGATGCAGAATATGATGCTTTGCGCCGCCGTAATGCAGAAATTGAAGCTCTTTTTCCAGAGCTTATTCGTGTTGATTCTCCTTCACATAAAATTGGGGCACCAATTTCTGAAAAGTTTGAAAAATCTGTTCATGCACAGCCAATGCTTTCACTGGATAATGCGTTTAGCTCTGAAGATGTTACTGAATTTGTTGAGCGTATTCGTCGTTTTTTACGGCTTCCAGAAACACAGGTGTTGGAAATAACAGCGGAGCCAAAAATTGATGGTTTATCTTTGTCTTTACGCTATGAAAAGGGGCGGCTTGTGGGGGCGGCAACGCGTGGGGATGGAACTGTCGGTGAAAATGTGACGGCAAATGCCCGAACCATTGCTGATATTCCACAAGTTTTGCAAGGTGATTTTCCTAATATAATTGAGGTGCGTGGTGAAGTTTATATGGGGCGGGAAGATTTCCAAGCATTAAATATCAGCCAACAAGAGAAGGGCAAGTTAACCTTTGCCAATCCTCGAAATGCGGCAGCTGGTTCACTCCGTCAGCTTGATTCACGGATAACCGCTAGCAGAAAGCTTCAGTTTTTTGCTTATGCTTGTGGTGAGGTGAGTGAAATATTGGCAGAAAGTCAAATGGAGATGATGAAAAAGCTAAAAGAATATGGCTTTGTTATCAATCCATTAACAAAAGCCTTTAAAACGTTAGAAGAAATTATTTCTTATTATCACGATATCGAAGAATGCCGTCATTCTTTAAGCTATGATATTGATGGTATTGTTTATAAGGTTAATGATTTGATGCTCCAAAAGCGCTTGGGGTTTGTTTCTCGTTCGCCGCGTTGGGCAATCGCGCATAAATTTCCAGCAGAAAAGGCGATAGCGCTTTTGAAAGATATTGACATTCAAGTTGGTCGCACGGGAGCTTTGACACCTGTTGCACGTCTTACGCCTATTACTGTTGGTGGAGTGGTGGTGACCAATGCTAGTTTGCATAATGAGGATTATATTAAGGGAATTGGTCATAAAGGAGAGCCTATTCGTGAAGGACGTGATATCCGTGTAGGCGATAGCGTGATTGTACAACGTGCTGGTGATGTGATCCCTCAAGTTATTGATGTTATTATTGAAAAACGCCCGAAAGATGCTGCTGTCTTTATTTTTCCTCATTTGTGTCCAGCTTGTGGGAGTCATGCTGTTCGTGAAGTGGGAGAAGCTGTGCGTCGCTGTACAGGGGGGCTTATTTGTCCTGCACAGGCGATTGAGCGTATTCGTCATTTTGTTGCGCGCAATGCTTTTGATATTGAGGGCTTGGGTAAAAAACAGGTAGAGTTTTTTTTCTATGCTCAAGATGAAGCGCTTTGTATTCATACACCAGCTGATATTTTTACTTTAGAACGTCGCCAAGAAAAATCTTTGATACGTTTAGAAAATATGGAAGGTTTTGGTACTGTTTCAGTGCGGAAACTGTATGATGCCATTAATGCGCGCCGAGAAATTCCTTTAAGCCGTTTTTTGTTTGCATTGGGGATTCGCCATGTTGGCGAAGTGAATGCACGCCGCCTTGCACGTACTTATAAAAATTATACAGCTTTTGAGACCGCGGCTATGGAAGCACTTATGCCATGTGATGAGATTAATACAGAAAGAAATGAGGCTTGGATAGAGCTTACCAATATCGAAGGAATTGGACCACAGGTAGGGAGCGCAATTGTTGATTTTTATCAAGAAGCGCATAATCGTGAGGTTTTGTCTGTTTTACTTGAAGAAGTAACCCCTCTTGATGAGGAGCCTATCATGACAGCTTCTTCCCCAATAGCAGAGAAGACAATTGTTTTTACAGGAACTTTGGCGCATATGTCACGCGATGAAGCAAAAGCATTGGCAGAGCGATTAGGGGCCAAAACATCTGGTTCACTTTCTAAAAAAACAGATCTTCTTGTTGCAGGACCTGGAGCGGGCTCCAAATTGGCTAAAGCTGAAGAATTAGGTGTTGAGGTTATTGATGAAGAGATTTGGCTACAGTTGATTGAGGAACATAATGTTTAGAGGGCGTTTTCTAGAAGATGCGTATGCTGTTTGTATGGTTAGCTCTCTTACATTTTTGGGGGCTGGAATCAAAAAGGGGATAATAGGGGGTGTTTTTTTTGCAAAAATAGAGCGCCATATACTTTGATATTTATTAAGTTATTAAAAATGATTAACGTTGAAATTAAATATTAAACTTAAACTCTTATGATTAAGAATATACAAGGTTATTATTAGTAAAAGATATACGTTATCACTGTGAAGCAAGGTAAAAATTGTAACTAAATATGCAGAACTTTTGAATTTAAACGGCGTAATAAGCTGGTTATAATAGGCATTTTAGAAATGAGACGCGGAGGATTACAAAATATAATGAAAATTTCTATATAGCAGAATAAGGCTATAACTCATGTGAAGATGGTGGAGGATAGTTGATAAGCATTATCTGTTACAAGTGTATTCCGCTCTGTTTCAGTTTGGGAAGAGCTTTTATCCTATCGGCAAAAAAACTTGAAGTATTTTATAGAAGCATTTTTTGTGATTGCTGATGGTAAATACGCACTTCTCTCTTTAAAAGAGAAGGGTGTGGTGTTTTTATAAGAAGCGTTAGAAGATATTTGTGTTGCCTCATTTAAAGGGGTAGTGTTGCCTCTTTTGCCCATTTTTTATCTTCTTCATTTAAGTAAGGTGCATTCATCTGATAAACGCGCGCATGGTAATCATTGAGCCATTGCCGTTCTTCTTGTGTCAAAAGCTCTGGGAGAATGAGTTTTCGATCAATAGGGCAAAGTGTAAGCGTCTCAAACGAAAGCATTTCTATATCCCCGCCATCAATTTTTTGTGCTGGATTTACAATTATCAAATTTTCAAGACGAATACCAAAAGCACCTTCGCGATAATATCCTGGTTCGTTTGAAAGAATCATACCGGAGATGAGTTCTTGGCATCCTTTGCGGGAAATATTTTGTGGTCCTTCATGAACAGAAAGATAAGACCCAACACCATGACCGGTGCCATGAGCATAATCAAAACCAGCCTTCCACAATGCAATGCGCGCTAGAATATCAATGTCTTGTCCGCGGGTTCCTTTTGGAAAGTAAGCCGTTGAAAGAGCAATCATACCTTTGAGGACAAGCGTGAAACAGCGCTTTTCTTCTTCTCCAATATTCCCAATTGCTACTGTACGTGTGATATCTGTCGTTCCATCACGATATTGTCCGCCTGAATCAACAAGATAAAGTTCACCCGCATTGAGTTGTTTATTTGTTTGTGTCGTTACACGATAATGAATAATGGCGCCATTTTCTCCTGCTGCTGAAATTGTATCAAAAGAAAGATCTTTGAGTTCTTCTCCCATTTCTTTTGCTGTATTTATGCGAAATTCTTCTAATTTTTGCGCAGCAGAAATTTCACTTATTGACCCTGGTGTTTGTTTATCTAACCAGGAAAAAAAACGGGTTAGGGCAACACCATCGCGTAGATGCGCTTTGCGTGCACCATTGAGTTCTGTGTCATTTTTAATGGCACGTGGTAGAGCGGCAGGATCGGTAAGTGTGATGAAAGAGCTATTGTTTTCTTCAATAACAGTTCGTAATTTTTCGCATGTTAGCTGTGGATCTAATGCAAACACTGTCCCTTTTTGAATATACTCTTTGATCTTTGGAATAAGCTGTTCTGGTTCATATAATTTTGCATAACGTTCCAGATATTGTTTCTGTTCTACACCAAGTTTTTTGCTGCTAATGAATAAGGCTGGTGTTTCGTTAAGTGGAATGAGAGCAAAACACAAGATAAAAGGTGTATTGGAAACATCACTGCCCCGTATATTGAATATCCATGCAATAGAGGAGGGATCTGTAAAAATAAAGGCATTTGCATGAGTTTTCTGTATATCTTTGTAAATCAAAGCGAGTTTTTCATCCGTATCGCACCCAGCATATTTGAGAGGGTGAATTGATAAGGCAGATTGTGGAAATGGTGGCTGATCATGCCAGAGCAGGTCAATGGGATTATGTTGAACTGCTACAAGTTTTCCACCGGCTTCTATCTCTAAAGATTTTTTCAACGTTGCTGTAGCGGCAATCGTGTGGAGCCATGGATCAAAACCAATAGAAAGTTTTTGACCATTTTTTTCAAGCCATTGTGAGGGAGGGCAAGTTATGAGATCTTCATAATCAAAAATATCAGGATCAGTTTGTTGGCGAACTTGGAGCTTATATCGCCCGTCTGTAAATATGATGGCTTTGTTTTTTAAAATCAGTGCAATCCCAGCTGATCCAGTAAAGCCGGTTAGCCAGCTAAGGCGTTGAGCATGAGGAGGGACATACTCTCCTTGATGTTCATCGCACCGCGGAACAAGAAAACCATCGAGTCCAAGGCGGTCTAGTTCTTTACGAAGAGAGGCAATGCGCTCTAGAGCATAAGCAGGATTTGTTGTTGCCTCAAAAGATTGATACATAACGACGTCCTTTTCTTTTATTTCAGATGTATCGTAACCCATCCTTGCCGGTGGTATGTTTCGATGTGCTTCAGTCCTTGTTTTATATAAGTCTCCAAAACATGGGCATGTTGTTCCTCAAGAATTCCAGAGAGTATAAGTGATCCCCCTTTTTGAAGTGCTTTTACCACTTCTTGCGCAAGTTCAATAAGCGGATTAGCAAGGATATTGGCAACGATGAGATCAAAAGGGGCTCGTGATGCAATTGCATCATGGGCAAAACCTGTTGCTGTAATAGCTGTGATATATTTTTTTACGCCATTGAATTCGATATTGTGTTGTGCAACTTGAATAGCGACAGGATCAATATCGGATGCAAGAACAGTAATTGGTTTGAGCATTGCTATGCCAATGGCTAGTACACCGCTCCCAGTACCAAGATCAAGTGCATTTTGGGGATTTTCGTGTTTCATCACTTTGGCAATCATTTCTAAACAACCAGCTGTTGTTCCATGATGTCCTGTACCGAAGGCTTGATTTGCTTCAATTTCAATAGGCAAAACATTGGCTGGAATGTCGCCTCTATTATGGCTTCCATGAAGAAAAAAAGGTCCAGCATGCACAGGTTTTAGTCCTTCAAGGCTTTTTTGTACCCAATCAATGTTGGGTAAAACTTCCATATTAATTTTATCAGGATCTATAGAAAGGATTTGAGCAAAATGTTTCGAAATATGCTCGTAGTTTTCTTGGTCTACATAGAGTGAAAGTTCATATACAGCATTTTGTTCATCTATCTCTGTAAGAGCAAGAGGATAACTTTCTTCGTCAAAGGCTGTGTCTATAAGGGTATAGAACCGTTCTGCTTCATTTTTAGAAGCAGTATAATAGAGGCGAATTTGTTGCGACATACTGTTCTTTCTTTTGATCGGTTTTTTTAGTTTAAGATGAGTTTTTTTAACCGTTCAATGGCGATTTCATCTTTTAATTCGCTATCGCTTTCTTTCGTGTCATAACGGATAACGCCAGCTAATTTTCCACCTTTTTTGAGTAAAAAAATTGCTGCTGTATGGTTATATGTATAGTTTCCATCTGTTCCAGGGACTTTTTCAGCAACGATGTTAAAGGAATTGACCATTTTATGAACTTTATCAGGATCTCCACTGATCCCAATGATTTTATTGTTAAAATTACTGAGATATTCATGGAGCACTTCTGGTGTATCACGTTCAGGGTCAACAGTAACAAACCATATGCCTAATTTATCGGCATTGGGTCCAAGGGCTGTAAGCCATCGATCAAGATTCATCAATGTCGTAGGGCAGATTTCAGGACACATAGTGAAGCCGAAAAAAACTATTGAGGGCTTGCTTCGAATATCAGCCTCAGTGATATTTCTTCCATTAGAATCAGTGAGTGTAAAATTATCACCTAAAGGCTTATTTGTCAGCGCATCATAAATAAAAATACCTGCAAGAAATATGATTGTCAGCCCCAAGATGCGTATTACATTTTTCATAGTTTGACTCTCTTAGATAGATCACGAAATTGTAACATCGGCAGGTTTGTTTTGCAATCTCTGTTTCATGGTTGATTTTATTGGCTTGATTGGTATGTCTTTCCATATCTATTGATGAAACATTGGTGAGGGATGCATGAATATTGAGAACGATCTTCGATTTCATGAAAGTGAGCCTCGTATCCATACGACAGCACGGCTGCATGGTTGTAAATTAGGGCGCTATGTGGAAATTAATGAACGGGTGAGTTTACGGGATGTAACCGTTGGAGATTTTTCTTATTTAGAACGTAATAGTGAGGCTATTTATAGCAATATTGGGCGTTTTTGTTCTATTGCATCTCATGTACGGATGAATGCGTTGGAGCATCCTATGGAACGCGTTTCAACGCATAAAATAACCTATCGTCCTAATGAATATTTTCGTTATATGGCACTTGATCGTTCTTTTCGCGAAAGGCGTTGTGCAAAACGTGTTATTATCGGGCATGATGTGTGGATTGGACATGGCGCGGTTATTATGCCTGGGGTGAAAGTTGGACATGGAGCAATTATTGGTGCTAACGCTGTTATAACGAAAGATGTTATGCCTTATGCGGTTGTCGCTGGTGTTCCTGCTAAACGCTTGCGGATGCGTTTTCCCGATCATGTGATTGAGTGCCTTTTAGAGATGGCTTGGTGGGATTGGTCGCTTGATAAAATTTACGACGCATTGCCTGATATGCAAAATTTACCCATTGAAGTCTTTGTTCGCAAATGGAAATGATAATCAGAATAAAACAAAATGGTCTCTTGAAAAAACTGATGTAGTTTGCTTTTAGTCAAGCTTTGTTTACAAAATTATCCAGTACACGCTTTTCTCCGGCTTTTTCAAACATTATTGTCAATTTATGATCGTCTATTGCTGTAATATGACCATAACCAAATTTTATGTGAAAAATCCGATCATTGATAGAAAAATCTGATGATTCATGAGAGATTGATTGAGTGATAATTTTCCCTTCAACCGTTTTGTTTTTTTGTGCACGCTTTTGTCTTGCTGTTGCATAGTCAGTATAACAGAAATCGTGATGTTGAAAGGAAGATTTTCCATAACCACCATAGGATGTTTCCATTTCTACAACTTCTATATGTTTTGCTGGTAATTCATCTAGAAAACGGGAGGGGAGAGCAGGTTGCCAAAGTCCATGAATTCTACGATTAGATACAAACCATATATGCAGGTGTTTTTTTGCTCTTGTAAGTCCAACATAAGCAAGACGCCGTTCTTCTTCTAATCCTGAACGTCCACCTTCATCTAATGAGCGCTGATGGGGAAAAAGTCCTTCTTCCCAGCCAGGAAGAAAAACTGTTTCAAATTCAAGCCCTTTGGCTGAATGAAGTGTCATGATGTTGACCGCATCGGTATTTTCATTGTTTTCAGCATCCATAACCAGTGCAACATGTTCCAAAAAACTTTGAAGATTTTCAAATTGTTCCATGGAACGGATCATTTCTTTAAGATTTTCTAGACGTGTAGGAGCCTCTGGTGAGCGATCTTCTAACCACATGGTTGTATAACCAGAATCATCAAGGATAATCTCGGCAAGTTCTTTATGAGGAGTGTCTTGAAGCATATTTTGCCAGCGGCGGAAGTTTTCAATAAGGCTTCGTAACGCACTGCGTGCCTTAGGCTTTAACTCATCTGTTTCAATGATGTCAGCGGCCGCGGAAAAGAGAGGAACAGCACGTGCTCGCGCACTCTCATAAAGAATGCGCAGGGTTGCATCGCCTATGCCGCGTTTCGGTGTATTAATAACACGCTCAAAAGCTAAATCATCAGCAGGTTGGACAACAACGCGTAAATAAGCCATAGCATCACGTATTTCCATTCGTTCATAAAAACGAGGACCACCAATGACGCGGTAGTTAAGACCAAGCGTTACAAAGCGATCTTCAAATTCACGCATTTGGAATGATGCACGCACCAATATAGCCATATGATTTAATGCATGACCTGTTTGTTGTGCTTGTTCAATTTCTTCTCCGATGGCTCGGGCCTCTTCTTGCGAATCCCATGCTGAATGAACTTTTACTTTTTCTTCCTCATTCTTTATTTGTGCAGAAAAAAGGACTTTGCCCAGTCTTTCTTCATTATGAGCAATGAGATGGGAGGCGGTTTTAAGAATATGGGATGTTGAGCGATAATTGCGTTCTAGACGAATAATTTTGGCAGAAGGAAAATCTTTTTCAAAACGTAATATATTCTCGACTTTTGCACCACGCCATCCATAAATGGATTGATCATCATCGCCAACACAACAAAGATTAACATGTTGACCTTGGGGATGTTGTGCCAAAAGGCGAAGCCAAAGATATTGTGCTGTATTTGTATCTTGATATTCATCGACAAGAATATAGCGAAATTGAGAATGATATTCGCGAAGAATATCTGGATTATGTTGGAAGATAGAGATAGAATGAAGCAGAAGATCGCCAAAATCACAAGCATTAAGATCTTTTAATCGATTTTGATAACTGTGATAAAGTTCGCGTCCCATGCCGTTGCCAAAGGAATGAGCATCACTTTTTGAGATATGTTCTGGTGAAAGTCCTTGATTTTTCCAAGAATCAATCATCGTGGCAAGGTTTCGTGCGGGCCAACGCTTATCGTCTAGTCCCTCAGCTTGAATAAGCTGTTTTAAAAGTCGAAGAACATCATCGCTATCAAGAATTGTAAAGTTTCTTTTTAAACCAACAAGCTCTGCGTGACGGCGTAAAATTTTAGCACCAGTGGAGTGAAAAGTTCCAAGCCAAGGCATACCTTCAACAATTTCTCCAATAAGTTCACCAATACGTATTTTCATTTCACGTGCTGCTTTGTTGGTGAAAGTGACAGCAAGTATTTGCTGAGGAGAGGCAAGTCCAGAGCGTAAAATGTGAGAAATACGGGTTGTTAAAACGCGCGTTTTTCCTGTACCTGCACCCGCAAGAACTAAAAGAGCTCCCTCAGTATTCATAACAGCTTGTTGCTGTTCTGGATTGAGTTGTTCTAAATAATCCGTGTTATATGATTTTTGTTCTTTTAGAGTATGGGAGAAAAAACCAGAGCTCTTCTTATCATGGTCTGGAGGGGAATCTTCTTCAAAGAAAGGTATGTTGTGATCAGAAAAATTACTCATTATATCTCTTTTGTAGTCTTTTTTTCATTGAAGTTCTAGATTAAAAAAACTTCTCTTAAAAAAGTCACAACAGCTCCAGTTGAATAAACAAAAAGAGAACGTAAAAAATAAGCATAAACATTAAAGGCGTTGGGTGAGAACGCTTTGAAGGGCATAAACGCGTAAGGAAGCCGAAAGATTGACTTGTTGTGGTCTTTTGCTATCAATATCAGTGATAATAAAGGCTAAAGATTGTCCTTTTTTGCGGGCTATATCTTTTAGAATATCTAAAAATGGTGGTTCTAAAGAGACGCTTGTTGCGTGTCCATCAACGCGAACAGATATCTTTCGTGGAATGACTTTTGACCAATCGATAGAATTATTTTCGTGCATTTTTCCACCTTTATTCGTCGTTTCGTAAACGATTTTGATCAAGAAATTTTTGCGTTTTTAAAGATTTTTGTTGCTCAAAAAATTTTTCAGTTTTTGTTCGTCCAAAACGATAACGATTTTGCTCAGCACGAAGAGATTTTTCTGTACGTTTTTTTTGTTTTCGAAATTGGCGAAGATTAATCAATTCAGTCATGAAAAAATTTACTTTTTCCGAAAAGAGTCTAAAGAGACAACATCAGCACTTTGTTTTGTATCGTTATTTGAAGATTCTTTATTTGTACTGAAATTTTGTTCTTTTGTAAGCGTATTTTCTTTTTTTTGTGTGTTTGATAAGGTAATGGGCGTAGTTGAGGTATTTTCTGAATTTTCACTTTCTCCAGAGGCAGGATTTGAGGGCAGATCAAATGCTGCTTCAAATGCTGCTATAGGATCATAAAAGACCTGAATGGAAGTAAAAGGAATCACGAGCTTTTCGTTTATTTCCCTGAAGGAGAGGGTTACTTCGAAAGCTGTTTCTGAAACACTGAGATCTCTAAACTGATGTTGTAAAACGATTGTCATTTGCTCGGGATAGCGATTTTTTAGCCGAGGAGAAATTTTAACGCCTGGGGCATTCGTCAAAAAAGTTATAAAAAAATGATGATTTCCCGGAAGACCTGCTTTGCTAACTTCCGATAAAACTTTACGGATAACTCCACGAAGCGCATCCTGAACGAGAATATCGTAACGGATTTGATCTTTAACCATCGAAGTTTATTCCTTTTATTTCACGTAGCAGAACGGGGCGTATTGATATTGTGTGATAGAATACGTTTTAAAATTAGCAATATTTTGTCTACGATGCACCTCAATAAATCGAATAAATACGAAACTCTATGGTAAATAATGTCTGATAATGTCTGAAAGATCAATCAATAACATTTAAAAAAGTGAAGGCTTCTGTTGCCAGGTGCCTCCGAACCCCGCTTAAACCTGCGATGGTTTAAGACTTAAATTGAAACATTCGCACTGCATTAAGCAGCGAGACGTGCTTCCGCATAGTTGTCATTTGCAACTACTCATTTAGTCCGATAACGGTGGTACTATGCCGAGTAAAAGAGCAATCTTTACGCCCTTGTCGATCCTATTTCGCCCCCACCAAAATATAATTTTGGCCTCTTATATTTTGGTGGAGGCGCCGGGTACCGCCCCCGGGTCCAATGAGTTTATTTCATTGTCCATTTATTACCATAGCTGGTAAACCAGCTCTTTAAATATAGATGAAGAACAGTCTTAGGAAAAGGGGGGGTTGTTAATATTTTTAATGCTCTAATTATTTATGGAGCTATATGACGCGGCTGTAAAGTATAGTCCGCTGATTTTTGGAGAGGAGATGATGCAAAATGACAAATAATCTAGCAGATATTAAACTATATGATTCAAATCCCGATGAAGCAGCAATAGAACGACTTAGCCGTCGTTTAGCTTTAGTGATGAAAAAACAAGATGCATCACTTGTTGCTACATCGGATCCAAAAGAGTTAGAGCAGGTTGAAAAATGGGTTCAAGATGTTTTAGAAGCTGATGAGAAGAGTGCTAAAATGGCTGTCTCAAAAGTGGCTGAAATGATGTCTGGAGAGCGTAGAAAAAGTCGTATGACTTTTTATTATCTAGTTGCTAAGCACCTTAATGCACTTCATAAAATTTAAACAATATTAAATTTGTGATAATGATAAAAAAGCCCAACTTCTTGGGCTTTTTCGTTGATAAAAAGGTTTAATGTTTTTCATCCTCTTGGAGGTATCCCCCTTTACGCATACTCGGGACAAAGAGAAGAGCAATGAATGCCATGATCATCACAACGGTTATATAAAAATAAAAGAGTGATTCATGACCATACTTTTTTAATCCAAGCGCAACGTATTCAGCAGAACCACCAAATAAGGCGTTGCCAATGGCATGAGAGATGCTAACGCCTAATGCGCGTATTGAAGAGGGAAACATTGCTGATTTTACGACACCAGAGATGGATGTATACATGCTCATAATGAAGAGCAAGCCAATAATGACGGAAAAGGCAACCCATATACTATGCGTATTACCGATTATCCAGAGTCCAGGAAATGTAAAGATGACAGAGAGTATACTCCAAATGATAAGTAAAGTTTTTGTTCCAATTTTATCGGCTATGATACCAGCTATGGGTTGGAATAGGATAAAAATAAATAGTACAGCTGTCATAATCGTTGTTGCGGTATGTTTATCAAAGCCGGTGGTTGTGATCAGATATTTTTGCATATAAGTTGTAAAGGTGTAAAATGTGAGTGATCCTCCTGATGCAAAGCATGCAATTACGACAACGGCTTTTGTATGCTTGGTGAGAAGTTCCTTAAGACTGCCAGAGTGTTTGTGAGAGCGGCTTTCTTTCGTGGTTGTTTCGTGGAGAGAACGACGCAGATAAATCGCAATCACTGCCCCGAAACCACCAATCACAAAAGGAATGCGCCATCCCCATGCTTTTAACTGATCTTCAGAGAGATAAGATGCTAGAATAAATATAATGAAGCTAGCAAGAAGTTGACCTGTAATAAGGGTGGCAGATTGGAAAGAAGCAAAAAGCCCACGATGTTTTTTGAGGGCAACTTCGCTCATATAAGTGGCTGCTGTACCATATTCACCACCCGCTGAAAGTCCTTGCATCATCCGAGCTAAAAGTAAAAGGATTGCTGATGTTATTCCTAAGGTTTCATAGGTGGGAAGTATGGCGATGAAAAAAGAGCCACCACACATCATAAAAATGGATATAAGCATCGAGCGTTTACGTCCATAACGATCGGCGACAAATCCTAAAAACCAAGCTCCAATAGGACGCATAAGAAAGCCAATAAAAAAAACACCCGCGGTTTTTAACAGTGGCGTAATCGTATCACCATCGGAGGGAAAGAATTGTGATGCAAAATAAATCGATGCAAATGAGTAAACGTAAAAATCATACCATTCTACGAGATTTCCTGATGCGCTTGCTATAATAGCAAAAACGCGTTTTCTTGCATCCTGTGATGCTGAAGTTGTTTCATTTTTCATGAATTGTTCCCCTTTTGTATTTATAGTTTATATTTTCTAAACCTAATTGTTTATGATTTCCAGAAAAATTCAATTGTATTATAATAATTCTTAGGGAAACTCTTTAAGATGATTTATTAGAGTCAGGTTGTCATTCGTTTTAAGATTTTTACTTGTGTTATAGAATAAAAAGTTATCACGTTGCATTTAAAGGGAGAGAACATTGAAAAGTAGATCAAGATACCTTTAAACTTTATGAGAAGAATGCAATTATTGGCATACGGGAAGATCATAGAAGAGATGGTCTTTATGAGCAGAAAGCCTAAAAACTGAAGACATTGTATAAAGCTTAAATAATGTAAAAGGGCATTTTTGTGTCCTTACTTATCTTGTTGTATCATAACACATCATCATTTATGAGGGTGAGGTAAGGCTCAGATAAGGTTTTCCGTATAAGGTGTTTTTTAGATATCGTGATAAATATTTAGGATAGGGCTTGCCTATAGAATCTTATCAAGTAAATTACATAAAGAAGGCAGTAACTATAGACAATTTAAGAGAAACTGTGTTGTTTATAAGACGAATGCGGGGCGGACTTTTCGTTCTTTATTAGGGTGGAGAGGAGATCAAAAAAAGCCCAATTTCTTGGGCTTTTTTATCCAGAAAATAAGTTTAATGAAGTTTATTGTCTTTATCGAGATATCCTCCTTTATCTATATCGGGCATAAGGAGAATAGAGATGAGTGCAATGACCATCATACCAACTATGTAAAAAAAGAAAACAGATTCGTATCCCATATTTTTTAATCCAAGCGCTACATATTCAGCAGAACCGCCAAATAGTGCATTCCCAATGGCAAAAGCAAATCCAACACCAATTGCGCGGATTGAGGCTGGGAACAATTCTGCTTTTATGATACCAGCAATGGACGTATAAAAGCTCATAACACAGAGTATTCCAATGATGATTAAGAGTGCTGCCCATGCATTATGGGCATTCCCAATCATTTTAAGTACAGGAATGGTGCAGATAATGGATAAAGTACTCCAACTAATGAGTGAAGCTCTTGCTCCAATTTTATCGGCTATGGAACCAAAAAGGGGTTGGAGTAGCACAAAAATAAAGAGGGCGGCAGTCATTATCGTTGTTGCGGTTTGTTTATCAAAGCCCGTGGTTGTGATCAGATATTTTTGCATATAAGTGGTGTATGTATAAAATGTGAGTGATCCACCAGCTGTAAAGCCAACAACCAAAAAGAAAGCTTTTTTATGATTGCGAAAAAGTTCTCTAAGACTACCAGCATTTTGTTCAGAGCGGCTTTTGTGGGTTGTTGTTTCATGGAGCAAACTACGCAGATAAATTGCAACAATTGCTCCAAAGCCACCAATGACAAAAGGAATACGCCAGCCCCACGCTTTTAACTGATCTTCCGTAAGGTAAAGGGATAAAATAAATATTATAAAACTTGCGAGAAGTTGACCTGTGATCGTTGTTGCATATTGAAAAGATGCAAAGAGCCCACGACGATTTTTGGGTGCAACTTCGCTCATATAAGTTGCTGCTGTACCATATTCACCGCCAACGGAAAGTCCTTGAAACATGCGGACTAAAAGGAGGAGGAATGCTGCTGTTATTCCCAAGGTTTTATAAGTGGGAAGTATGGCAATGAGAAAAGAGCCACCACACATCATAAAAACAGAAATAAGCATTGAGCGTTTACGTCCATAACGATCCGCAATGAATCCAAAGAGCCATGCTCCAATTGGACGCATAAGAAAGCCAATAAAAAAGATTCCTGCAGTTTTTAAAAGTTGTGTAACGATATCTTCATCTTCAGGAAAAAATTGTGATGCAAAATAAACCGATGCAAAGGAGTAAGCATAAAAGTCGTACCATTCTACCAGATTTCCTGATGCACTGGATATGATAGCAAAAATACGTTTCCTTGTATCATGTGGATCTAAAGTTGTTTGATTATTCATGAAGTATTCCCCTTTTAGATCTATAACTTTTCTTCTCTTTAAAGTTGTTTACAGTTTAAGCCATAAAAATTCAATTGTATTGCGATGTTTCTTAAAAGATGTTTCTTAAAAAAAGAGGGGGTGGAAGCGGCTTATTTTCATGATGTTTCCAGTTTTTATTTTTGTCATAGAACAAAAACAGTGCTCATATTTATAGGAGGATATGTTTAGATTTTTATTGTATCTTTAACGGTGTCATCGATCATTCAGATCAGAAAGGGGGGTTGAGAGATGATTGATTGGTGATAATAGATGCGCTTTAATGTCCATTATTAGACAAATAAGGAAACGATGTTTTGCTTATTTTTGATAAAGAAAAGAGGATATTAATTAAAGCAGATTTGATGTTTTAAAGCTAAGTGTACTGGATTTATTGGTATCATGAAAAATATAGGGTCATGGCATGAGGTACTTTATTCATCATGGTTTATATCAAAGAAGAGGATATCTCTCCTTTATGACACGAGAGATGTTTATGATATGAAAGGCATGTCTATAAATTGATTTTACAGTATTATCATAATCAAGAAGCCCGAAAAATCGGGATTCTTGATTTAGTTTAGAAAATTTAATGGATACTATCACCTTGAAGATAACCCTCTTTCCGGGCATCTGGCATTAAGAGAACAGAAATGAATGCAATAATCATCATGCCGGTTATATAAAAATAGAAGACAGATTCATATCCAAGATCTTTTAATCCAAGCGCGACATATTCAGCAGAACCGCCAAACAGTGCGTTGGCAATAGCATAAGAGAGCCCAACTCCTATTGCTCGTACTGAAGCGGGAAACATTTCTGATTTTACAATGCCAGAGATGGATGTATAAAAGCTCATAATGCATAGCATTCCAATAATGACTGATAAAGCAATCCATGTACTATCAGTACTACCAATCACATTAAGTCCGGGAATGGTAAAGATAATAGATAAGACACTCCAAATAAGGAGTGAAGTTCTTGTTCCAATTTTATCAGCCATAAAACCAAATGCAGGTTGAAGTAACATGAAAACAAAGAGTGCAGCAGTCATCACAGTTGTGGCTGTATGTTTATCAAAGCCGGTGGTTGTAATCAGATATTTCTGCATGTAAGTCGTATAGGTGTAGAATGTGAGCGATCCTCCAGCGGTAAAGCCGATAACTAGAAAAAAAGCTTTTCGGTGGTTGCTCAAGAGTCCCCTAATACTACCAGCTTGTGCATTAGAACGACTTTCTTTGGTCGTTGTCTCATGGAGCGTGCGGCGTAGATAAATCGCAACAATTGCTCCTAGTCCACCAATGGCAAATGGGATACGCCAGCCCCATGCTTTTAGCTGATCTTCAGTGAGATAAAGCGCTAAAATGAATATAACAAGACTGGCTAGAAGTTGACCACCAATCAGTGTGGTGTATTGGAAAGAGCTAAAAAATCCTCGGCGATTTTTGAGGGCGATTTCACTCATATAAGTTGCTGTTGTACCATATTCACCACCGACAGAAAGCCCTTGAAGCATTCTGAGTAAAAGTAGAAGAATTCCTGCTGCTACTCCAATGGTTTCATAGGTAGGGAGTAGGGCGATTAAGAACGAACCACCACACATCATAAAAACTGAGATAAGCATTGAGCGTTTGCGTCCGTAACGATCGGCAATGAAGCCAAAAAGCCATCCGCCGATTGGGCGCATAAGAAAACCAATAGCAAAGACACCAGCCGCTTTTAAAAGTTGTGTAACGACATTGCCATCTGAGGGAAAAAATTGTGATGCAAAGTAAATGGACGTAAAGGAATAAACATAAAAGTCATACCATTCTACTAGATTACCTGATGCACTGGACACGATAGCCCAGATACGTTTTCTTGTATCATGTGGTGCTAAAGTTGGTTCATTCTCCATAAATTTATCCCTTTTATGATCATACCTAACTTGTTTCTTTTAAAATTTATTTACGATTTGATTCATCAAAATGCAATCGTATAATAATGATTTCCTATAAAAGATGTTTGGGAGGAGGATTTTTTTGAATTGTATTTTTATAAATTTTGAAGTTTCTATTTCCTGTAACGTTAAGAATCAACCATAATATTTATATGAAAATCTATCTTGATCTTTTATCGCATGTTTTAAATAACGGCATTGATCGTACAGATCGAACCGGTGTGGGGACACGATCAATTTTTGGGTATCAAATGCGGTTTGATTTGCAAGCTGGCTTTCCTCTGTTAACAACGAAGAAATTGCATTTGCGCTCGATCATTTATGAGCTTTTGTGGTTTTTGAGGGGTGATACAAATATTGCATGGTTGAAGGAACATGGTGTGTCAATTTGGGATGAGTGGGCTGATGAGAAAGGGAACCTTGGTCCTGTTTATGGTTATCAGTGGCGCTCTTGGCCTGCTCCCGATGGACGGCAGATTGATCAAATCAGTCATCTTTTGACGATGATTAAAGAAACGCCTGATTCTCGTCGCTTAATTGTATCTGCTTGGAACCCCGCACTGATAGAGGAGATGGCTTTGCCTCCTTGTCATTGTTTTTTTCAATTTTATGTTGCTGATGGGAAGCTATCCTGTCAGCTTTATCAGCGTTCAGCAGATATTTTCTTAGGTGTTCCGTTTAATATTGCTTCCTATGCGTTGTTGACGATGATGATTGCCCAAGTAAGCGGACTTAAAGCGGGAGACTTTATTCATACTCTGGGTGACGCTCATCTTTATTCTAACCATTTTGAACAGGCGAGATACCAGCTGTCTCGTATACCAAATGCTTTGCCGTTGATGCTTATAAATTCAGCGGTAACAGATCTTTTTTCTTTTAAATTTGAGGATTTTGAATTGCTTAATTATGAAGCGCAGCCACATATTAAGGCACCGGTAGCAGTATGACTTTTCCAGTTTGTTTAATTGCAGCTGTTGCAGAAAATGGTGTTATAGGTCGTGAAGGTGCGATGCCTTGGCATTTATCCACGGATTTGCAACGCTTTAAAGCTTTGACTTTTGGTAACCCCATTATTATGGGGCGAAAAACATGGGATTCTCTTGGGCGTCCTTTACCAGGGCGTACAAATATTGTTATTACCCGTAATTGTGCATTCACGGCTGAAGGCGCTGTTATTGCTCATTCTTTGTCGCAAGCCTGTTCTATCGCAAAAAGTGTGGCTTCTCAAAATGGTGCAGATGCAGTTTTTATTATTGGGGGTGGTGAAATTTTTCAACAAGGGTTGCATATGGCTGATAAAATATTCCTTACAGAAGTTTTAGCTTCTATAGAAGGGGATAGTTTTTTTCCTGTTTTTGATAAAGAAAAATGGACTATTGTAGAAACACAAGATATTCCAAAAGGAGAAAAAGATAGTCATCCGACACGTTTTGTGGTTTATGAGCGGAAATAATTTTTTGTAATATGAAGTGGAAGGGGTTATCAGTTGTATTGTAATGAGGTAAGAGACACCCTATAAGATCAAGCAAATGGTTGGTGTTCGAGTAGTGGTAATCAGTTAAAGAGGTGATAATGCCCTGGACAAATCAAAATGGTGGTGGCCCGTGGAGTGGCGATAAAAACAGTGGTGACAAAAAAACACCAGCTAAGAATCTCTTTGGTTCTGGTGGCGGTAATGGTGGCGAAAATGGTCCTAATCTTAATGATATTTTGCGCAAAGGGCAGGATCAGTTTAAACAATTCGGGAGAAGCAGTTTTTCTGTTTTATTCCTTCTGCTTATTGTGTTTTTTTGGCTATACCAGTCAATTTATATTGTTCAGCAAAATGAACAAGCGGTAGAGTTGCGCTTTGGCATCCCTAAAGAAGGCATTATTGGTGATGGGTTGCATTTTCATTTTTGGCCAATTGAGACCTATATGAAAGTACCTTTAACGGAAAAAACAATTGCGATTGGTGGGAAGCCTGGTCAGGCGCAACAAAGTGATGGCTTAATGCTTTCAAGTGATCAGAACATTGTTAATGTTAATTTTTCCGTTTACTATCGCATTTCATACCCTAGTCAGTTTTTATTCAATGTGAATGATCAAGAAGGAACAGTTCGCCAAGTTGCTGAGAGTGCAATGCGTGAGGTCATTGGTTCGCGGCCGGTTGATGATGTTTTACGTGACAAGAAAGAAGAAGTTGCTAATGACGTCAGAAAGATTATTCAGTTGACTGTAGATAAATATCAACTTGGTGTTGAAATAAGCCGTGTGTCTATCAGTGAAGCTGCTCCTCCAACAAAGGTTGCTGCTGCGTTTAATTCTGTTCAGCAGGCGGAGCAGGAACGTGGAAGAATGATTGAAGAGGGGAATCGTGTGCGTTTTACGAAAATTGGTTTAGCAAATGGTGAAGCTTCACGCACACGAGAAATCGCAAAAGGTGAAAAGGCACAAATGGTTGAAGAGGCAACAGGGCGTGCGGAACGTTTTCAGGCGATAGCTCGTGAGGCTGCGATTTCACCAGAAGCTGCTCGCTACCGTCTCTATATGGAAACGATGGGGCGTATTCTTTCTTCACCAAATAAGTTGGTTTTTGATCAGGCAAATTCTCTAGCGGTGCCCTATTTACCTTTGAACGAATTGTTGCGTAGCAATTCATCAGAAAAATTGAAGGCAACATCAGCGCGTCCTGCATCGCTTTCGGATTCTCGCATTTCTGGAGGATATTAATTATGCAGCAATCTCGTTTTTTGTTTGTTTTTAGTGCTATAGTGTTTGTTTTGATGATTTTGTGGATGTCCGTTTTTATCGTCTATCCTCGTCAACAAGTAGCAATTAAGCGTTTTGGACAAATTGTTCAGGTAGAATCTAACCCTGGAATCTATTTCAAGGCGCCTTTTATAGATAAGATCATCATTGTGGATAATCGGTTGTTGCGTTACGATGTTCCTACACAATCTGTACAGGTTCGTGGTGGTGCGTATTATGAGGTGGATGCGTTCTTTATTTACCGTATTACAGATCCTAAGTTGTTTTTACAGCGCATTGCTTCTGGGCGTCCACAAATTGCGGCACGTGAAAACCTTGCACCACGGTTTATTGACGCTTTACGTGCTGTTTATGGCAAGCGAGAATTTAAAGCAGCCTTATCGGATGAACGAGGTGCGATGATGGCTGAAGTACAGAAGCAGTTTTCTGTAGATGCAGGTTCGTTGGGTATTACCATTGTTGATGTGCGTATTCGTAAAACCGATTTGACGGATGCTGTTTCAGAAGATGTTTATCGGCAAATGGCAGCTGAACGTGAAGCTGCTGCGGAAAATATCCGTGCTCGTGGTCAGCAGGAGCGAGATCGTATTGTGGCAGAAGCTAATCGTGAATATGAAGAAATCGTAGCAGCTGCAAAGCGTGATGCTGAAATTACCCGTGGTGAAGGTCAGGCTGAAAGTATTCGTCTTTTATTGAATGCGAGGGAGGCTAATCCATCTTTTTACGATTTTTGGTTGGC
The DNA here is from genome assembly GCF_042194435.1 of Bartonella sp. LB28NMGDW. Taxonomy (NCBI): domain Bacteria; kingdom Pseudomonadati; phylum Pseudomonadota; class Alphaproteobacteria; order Hyphomicrobiales; family Bartonellaceae; genus Bartonella; species Bartonella sp. LB28NMGDW. The sequence goes on along the minus strand of NZ_JBHIMX010000006.1, from coordinate 45,812 downwards.
GATGGAACAATACAAGAATTTAGAGCATACTCCGATGGTGATTTCACCAAATGAGGATTTCTTTTTCTATTTTCGTAATCCGCCGCAGGCAAATAAATCATTCTTACCGACAATGAATACTGGCCTCAGTAAAACGGATTCAAAATCGGGAGAGAATAGATAAAATAATGGATTGCAGATACGAGATTTTGCATGAAAAGAATGATCTGTGACCATTTTCTTTTATGATAAAAGTCGTAGAGAGTATCGAGCCGTGCTGGTTTTACATAGATAAATTTAGTGGGGCTCTTTTCAGCTTTGGTTAAAGGCATGTCATGGATAGAAGTATCGTGAGTAGAAATACGTTTTTGAAGTCTTTTATCACAAGAGTTGTTTTGTGTGTGGTTTTGTTTTTATCAGGATCAGTGAATTTGTCTTGGAGCGCAGAGACAAACAAGACATTGCTTTCTGTTCCTGATTTAGCTTCTGAGCTTTTGGAGACGGTTGTGAATATTTCTACGGCACAGACTGTTGAAGGAACCGAACAGGATGAAAATACTTCGGTACCCGTTATTCCCAAAGATTCATTGCTGGAGGAATATTTTAATGATTTTTTTACACCCAAAGATGGTCAAAAAAATAGTCAATTTCAAAAGGTGCGTTCTTTGGGGTCTGGTTTTGTGATTGATGCGCAAAAAGGGATTATTGTTACAAATTATCATGTTATTGTTGATGCTGATGATATTGAAGTTAATTTTACAGATGGTACAAAACTCAAGGCGAAGCTTCTTGGCAAGGATAGCAAAACTGATTTGGCACTACTTCAAGTGGATGCGGGACGTAAAAAATTAAAAGCTGTGCGTTTTGGTGACTCAGAAAAAGCACGTATTGGTGACTGGGTTATGGCTATTGGTAATCCTTATGGTTTTGGTGGAAGTGTAACGGTTGGTATTATTTCTGCACGTAACCGTGATCTTAATGCTGGTCCCTATGATAATTTTATTCAAACAGATGCAGCAATTAATCGGGGCAATTCTGGTGGTCCGTTATTTGATAGAAATGGTGAAGTCATTGGCATTAATACAGCAATTGTTTCACCTTCTGGAGGATCTATCGGTATTGGGTTTGCTATTCCATCGGATATGGCCCTTGCTGTTATTAATCAATTGCGTGATTTTGGAGAAATAAGGCGTGGTTGGTTGGCTATTCGTATTCAGCCGGTAACAGAGGATATTGCAAAAAGTTTAAAATTGGACAATGCTGTAGGAGCATTAGTGGCTGGTAAAATAGAACAGACGGAAGAAAATAATGTAGATAATAGCCAGTTACAAACTGGAGATGTTATTCTTTCCTTTGGTAATGCAAAAATTAAGCATGCACGTGATTTGCCGCGTTTAGTTGCAGAAAGTTCAGAAGGAAAAGTGGTGGATGTTACTGTTTTACGGAATGGGCAAGAAAAAACAGTAAAAGTTAAGCTTGGACGTTTGATTGAAACAGATGCAAATGAAGATATAGAAGAAGAAGTTGATGATAAAAAAGACAATGATCTGTCGAAAAGCGTGACAATGCAATTTATGGGAATGACGCTATCTGAATTGACAGAGGATTTGCGTCATCGTTATTCAATTTCAGATAAACTTCGAGGACTAGTGGTAACATCTGTTGCACAAAATAGCGCAGCGGATAAAAAGCGTATTCGCGTTGGTGAAGTCATTATTGATATTAATCAGAGTGCTATCACAACAATCGATGAGGCTAAAAAACGTATTCATAAATTACGTGAAGCTGGACGCAAAAATGCTCTATTCATCGTAGCGCGTCCAGATGGAGAGTTACGGTTCCTAACGCTCCTAATGGATTGATACCCCAATGGATTGAGGCTTAAAAATTAATTTTTTGTTTTTTATCAGCCTTGGTATGTGGCTACTTTGTAGCTCAACCATGTGATGTCCAATATTTCTCAAGCTCATTTCATGACAAAAAGGCATGGATTGTATAATATAAAATCCGTTGGGCAGCTCTATTTTTGCATTAAATAAAAGTACAAGTTGGTACCATAATAGATTTGCTAGTTCCCAATATTGCAACAGCCTAGGCTTTGAAGTGCTGCATAAAAGATCTATGTCTTGTGTTTAAGTCAAATTTTTATCTCTGCTTTTGATGCACAAGTGAATGGTATTGATATGGCACTTTATGAGAAGGATAAAAATGAGAAAATCTTATGATATTGGGAGCTCTTATTCAGGTTGCAAAACGCTCAACTATTATAAATAAAGGGTGCAATTATTATAAATCATGTTTTCTTTAGTGAGACTTTTAGAACTTTGTGATTGTACTTTGTGTGCTATAGAGAACGTTTTTTTACTTCATTTTGAAAAAAGTTATCCTAGAGAAAAATGATATTAGACTAAATTAGTTATATATATTTATACCTTTCTTGGTGATGGATGAAAAAATAGTTATAAGAAAGAGAGCGTACAGAAGACAATTTCTGAATCTCTTATTATAAACCAGAGTAACATGCTGTTTTTATAGGAAAAAATAAAGCTGTTTGATTGTATAGGTTAAGCTCAGTATTATTTTCATAAATGATGACAAAGAATATGTTTATTTTTAATGGACTAACGGACAGAATGATTATGGCTGTAATTTATTATTGAATTATGATAGCAAAAATGCTTGGAAATTCCTTTGGTGTCGTTATTAAGTCAATTTTTTCTTTTTTTATAAGTTTCATAGGGGGCTTTGGGGGCTGTGTGTTGCAATAAGTTATTGATTGGGAGAAATTGCTATTCATGACACAGAGAACAGTTACATTAATAGCGGGACCAACGGCAAGTGGGAAGTCAGAACTTGCCTTGAAAATGGCTCAAGAAAAAAATGCTCTCATTATTAACACTGATTCAATGCAGGTTTATGATGTTTTAAATATTTTAACGGCACGGCCTACAGAGGCTGATACTGCGATTGTTCCACATTATCTTTATGGTCATGTGAGTCCTACTTTGAATTATTCAGTAGGGCAATGGTTGTGTGATGTCGAGAAGCTATTGGCTACTTTTTCTTTAAGATCAGTTATTTTTGTTGGTGGAACAGGACTTTATTTTCGTGCTCTTTTAGAGGGGATTTCGGAAATCCCTCATGTTCCAGATGTTGTGCGGCAGAAGTGGCGACTTCGGCTTGATAAAGAGGGCGTTGCAAATCTTTATCGCCAGTTGTTGCAGATTGATGCTGTTGTTGCTGAAAAAATTTCTTCGCACGATGGTCAACGTATTGTCCGTGCTTTGGAAGTTTATGATGCAACCGGTAAGACGCTCAGTTGGTGGCAGAAACAAAAAACAACACCTCTCATAGCGCCGAATTTCATCGAAAAAATTCTTCTCATGCCACCACGTCTTCTGCTTTATGAACGTATTCATAAACGCTTGGATTCTATGATTGAAAGAGGAGCTTTAGAAGAGGTGATGATTATGAAGAATCTTAAGCTTTCCCCTTCATTACCAGCAATGAAGGCTATTGGTATACCTGAATTTATGGCTTATTTGGATGGATATAGAAGCTTTGAGAATGCTCTTGAAGCGGTGAAAACACAAACGAGGAGATACGCAAAAAGACAAATGACATGGTTTCGTAATCAATTTGATGAAGAATGGATGCTTACTTTTTGATAAAAGAGCTAGAGCTTTGCAAAGAAACTTATCGAAAGATAAAAGATAATTCGTGAAAAAGAATTTTTTAGAAAATATAATTTTTTATTGACGAATGGTATCAATGGAATTAGAAATCTTTCTACAAGGAAATTTTTATATATTTTATACGTTGGAATAATGGGGGTGATCATACAGTATGTGTTGTGTAATGGGCTCCTTTGGGGTCTTTTTTTATGGGCTCCGTTAGGGGCTTTTTTATTGTCCTATCAAGTAGGTGAGTGGGAAAAATGAGAAATGATCCAAGAAAGCAAGAGAGTGCAGATGGAAAAATAATGTCGGGGGCTGAAATAGTGATTCAGGCTCTTATAGATCAAGGGGTTAAACATATTTTTGGTTATCCTGGTGGGGCTGTTCTGCCTATTTTTGATGTGCTCTATCACCAAGATACACTCCAGCATATTTTGGTGCGCCATGAACAAGCTGCAGGGCATGCTGCTGAAGGTTATGCACGCAGTACTGGAAAGGTAGGCGTTATGCTTGTGACTTCTGGTCCAGGCGCAACGAATGCTGTTACACCTTTGCAAGATGCTCTTATGGATTCTATACCTCTTGTTTGTTTTTCTGGTCAGGTAGCGACAACGATCATCGGAACAAATGGCTTTCAAGAAGCTGATACGGTTGGAATTACAAAGCCCTGTACGAAGCGTAATTGGCTGGTTAAAAACGTCAATGATCTTGCGGCTATTATTCATGAAGCTTTTTCTCTTGCTCAATCAGGTCGTCCTGGACCGGTTTTGATTGATATTCCTAAGGATGTTCAATTTGCTTCAGGAATTTATAGAGCACCTCAAGCGCCGACATTTATGCGTTCTTATTCAAAGCCGAAAGGGAATGCGCAGGCTATTGAAGAGGCTGTTTCTCTCTTAGTAGAAGCAAAGCGTCCTGTTATTTATTCTGGTGGTGGTGTTATTTCATCAGGGATGGAAGCTGTAAAGCTTTTGCGCGATTTAGTTCAACTGGGTGATTTTCCGATTACATCAACGCTCATGGGGCTTGGTGCTTATCCCGCTTCTGGCAAAAATTGGCTTGGAATGCTTGGGATGCATGGAACCTATGAGGCTAATATGGCCATGCATGATTGTGATGTTATGTTGGCTGTTGGTGCGCGCTTTGATGATCGTATCACAGGGCGATTGGATGCATTTGCACCTCATGCGCGTATTATCCATATTGATATTGATCCTTCTTCTATTAATAAGATCGTAAAAGTGAAAGTGCCCCTTATTGGTGATGTGGCTTGTGTTTTAGGAGATATGACGCAACTCTTAAAGATACAGAAACCAGCGTTTAACAGTGAAGTCCGTGAGGCGTGGTGGACGCAAATTAATCGCTGGAAAGCTCGTAATTCATTGGCATATATGGAAAAAAAAGATGTTATCATGCCACAATATGCTCTTGAACGACTTTATGCTCTTACTAAAGATGCATGTGCTTATATCACAACGGATGTCGGACAGCATCAGATGTGGGCAGCACAGTATTATCATTTTGATGAACCAAAACATTGGATGACTTCTGGTGGTCTTGGAACGATGGGGTATGGTCTTCCGGCGGCTATCGGTGTTCAAATAGCACATCCTGATGCGCTTGTTGTGTGTATTTCTGGTGATGCCTCCATTCAGATGAATATTCAAGAACTTGCAACAGCTATTCAGCATGATACACCAGTGAAAATTTTTATTTTAAATAATCAGTATATGGGGATGGTTCGCCAGTGGCAGCAATTGCTACATGGTAATCGTCTTTCTCATTCTTATACGGAATCTATGCCTGACTTTGTGAAATTGGCACAAGCTTATGGAGCCGTGGGAATTCATTGTTCAAAACCCGATGAACTTGATAATAAAATTCAGCAGATGATTGACTGTGATAAGCCAGTTCTTTTCGATTGTCGTGTTTATCATTTAGAAAACTGTTTTCCTATGATCCCATCGGGATGTGCTCATAATGAGATGTTATTACCCGATGAGGCAAGCGAGGAAGCTGTTGCAAATGCTGTTTCTTCCGAGGGAAAGATTCTTGTATAAAATGAATATGTTAACAAAATAGTAAAGGATGGTGATGAAGTCTTTGGAGTCTTCATCTCTGTCTCTTCTTTGTGGAGAGTTCCTATTATCCTTAGAGCTCATTTTATGATTTTCATTCTTTGTTTAAAGACATGGGGTGTATTATTATTTGTATGCGATGTTTGTTTTTTTAATTCATATGTTCACATTAATAGCTATTTCGTTGCATTTTTTAGATAATATATTGAATTGTCTGTTATAAATTAATTATGTTGTCTCATATATGAAAGATTCCATTGTGCAAGAAAAAAGCCACCGTGCTTGAAGGGGGCAACCATGCAAACCGTCATACTTGTGAAAACAATAGAAAAGTTTGTCACTATGTTTTGGTTTCGCATTATGAAATTACTCCAAATCGCTCTTTCAAGGGATTGATAGGAAAATCCCCCTAGCGGCTTGAAAGGAAGGGCAAATATAACAAAGATCAAACGCAGCCATAGAAAATCAATTGGCCACCATAGCTTATAATCAGGTAGTAATCTCACCTGATTATGCGGGGGAAATCCATACATATGAGATGTGTAGTCAATATATATAAACCGGAATAATACTCAACATCGTATCATTATCAGGACATTAACATTGAAAATCAAATATTCTTTCTTTTATTTGTTCTACATATTTATGATTCCATAAATCTGCAGACACAAACACTCTTTGAATCCACCGCATTGGATTTTCATAACTATCAAATGATCCAAAAAATTTACCTCCAGAGTGTAGAGCCATTCTGTTATCAATGTATAATAATCTTCCTAGTTGTACATCAATTCCAAAAGATACAGTCTTCATAGCTTCATAAAAATGATTTAAAGCTTCCTTAGCTTTTTTTGACTGTGGCTCTAACATGCCCAGATAAAAAACAGCGCTGATATCTGGGAATTCACCGTCCTCTCGAACTAGGAGGCACTTTACTTGTAGAGGTTACCCAATTTCTCCTCTATAGAGAAAATTAATTATATATAAATTATCCCTTAAGCTACTCAAATCCTTCTCACTTAAAAGTTTTAAAGCTAGATGTGCACCAGATATTCTCGTTAACGGGCCATCAACATCATTGCGAACACCAGAAAAATATCCCTTTAGGAGATAAATTTAAACTCGTTATAAATTTTAGTGCAGTATTTTCTATATGAAAATCTAACTCAACTTCAGATCCTAATCCTGTATAATCTTTTTTATTATCCTCTAAAGGAACTAGGTTGTTTACTATATGTTCGCCTTCAAATTTAATTGAATAAGGCTCTCCGATTAATAAAGAAAACATCATAATTAAATTTTCGCTAATATAGCCACTTTTACAAGACGCATCTAAATTATAAGGATTAGGTGACGTATTAATTTGTCTATCAATTGGAAGGTTTTCAAAGCTTAAATATGCTCTAGGGGTAATAGACATCTTTTGATTCATAAGAATTGTCAATATTCTATGGGGTAGCAGCGAAAATGCTATTTTTTTTAGCTTAACCGAATATTCAATACCACCGTATGGATCATAAATAACATGGTCTAAAGCCTCCCAAAGTTTGTCTCTTTCGCCATTGCTCAACTCAAAGTTAGTAAATAAGTGTCTGTAAAATCTTGGATTAATCCAAATAATGGTGGAGCAGTAATAATTGCGATTTGATTTACATACATTGCTAAACCCAGAGAAAGTCCAACGCTTTCTTTCGACGAAGAGTCTACAATATAAGCAACTCAAGGGCCATACCATCCTAATCCAAAAAAACCTAACCAAGCAGATAAAATAGTTAAATAAATTATCGATCCACTAATACCCAAAATTAATATTAAAAATCCAAAAACGACTGCAATCATGCAAAAGAAGACAGGAAAAAATCGTCCTTTTCTACAATGATCACTCCACGCTGCTAAAATAATTCTTCCTAAGGCACCAGAAGCCTGTGAAACAAAGAACAAATAAGCACTTTTATCTAAAGACAGGTGATAGATTCTATAAAAATAAATCATTATAAAAATGGTTAAAACATATTAAACTATCACAAGTGAAACGCCTGAAAAAATAATATTCTTCATATACGGCATATATGGCGCAGCCAACATCGCAAGACGAGACAATACCTTTGCATGGAACGAAACTCTTGCCTTACTTTCTGGAACGAGAGCTACAACTTTTGCTGGTGAGTGATAAAAAATAATAATATACATCCACCTAAAAAAGAAACTATGGCACTGACCAAAAACGCACCTTGTATGCCATAGACAAGCGCACTAGCAGGAAGAACTATCCCAGCTAATGTCCCCCACCTAATGGTAGCCTCGTCTGCTTTATTCCCATTGCAAATCCGCGCTGCGATTGTGGAAACCATGAAGAAACAGATTTAGCGCCACCGGGTTGAGCAGAACTATAAAATCCCCCTACAATTAGCAAACAGACCAAAAGGGAAATATAGTTATCTGCGATTGCTCCCAACAAAAGAGCGACAGAAACACCGACCGCTCCAACTCCAACAATATAGCGCTCGTTAAACTTGTCTAGTAATTCGCCAGCTACAAGTAACCCAATAATAGGTAGGAATTGCGCTGCTGAAGACAGCAAACCTATCTGAGAGTCACTAAGCGAGAAATCCTTCTTAAAAAATTCAGCTAAAGGACCAATCCCTTGAACAAAGAAGCAAGCTGATGCTTGAGCGATAGTGGCAACAAGCAATATAATCCATCTATAATAATTTTTTTCTATAAATTTATTATTGCTCACTATGCCCCCTCCAATTAAAGTGTATTCCAATAAAGTAGCCTTTTTTTAATAATGCTTGCAACAATAAATTAGGTATTTTATGCTGATTACATAAAAATCTGTCAATACGATTGGTCTTAATATGAAAGCTAAGGAATATGCTTAATTTAAGGAAATAAGCTATTATGTGTCGTGCAAATTTGATACGCTAGCGATATAAGATAAATTTTACAAACATTGGCTCATCCGGCATTAAGCGCTCTTCATAAAAGACGCTATATTTTGGCAAGCTTTTTCAAAATAATTCTCAAAGCTTTCTTCAGTCACATAGCCCAGATGCGGTGTGCAAAGAACTCTATCTGATTGCAATAATTTGCTCTCATATACCGGCTCGCTGTCATAAACATCCAGTGCAAAGTAAGTTGAATTTTCCAAACTTAGTATTTTTTCTATCGCCCCTTTTTCAACCAAAGCTGAACGCGCTGTGTTGACAAAAATAGCATGAGGTTTCATGCTCAATAGGTCATCTAATTGAATGATTTCTCTGGTTTTATCGCTTAAACGTAAATGTACGGATATAATGTCAGGACGTGTAAAAAATTCATCTTTTGAATGCGTAAAATGATAACCTAAATTTTTTGCTTCTTGCGTTGAACGTTCGCTCCCATAAACCAAAATGGACATGCCAAAAGCTTGAGCATATTGAGCAACCATTTTACCAATACGCCCAAACCCGAATATTCCAAGAGTAGCCCCTTTCATTTGGTTGCCAAATGTTGTTTGCCATCGTCCTTTTTTCATATCAGACACAGATTTACAGAGTTTTCTACGCGCAGACATAATTAAGAGCCACGCAAATTCAGCAGCAGAAGTTGGATCTCCACCACCGTCTAATATTTCAATTCCTAAGTCTCTACAAGCTTCTATATCAATATGTGAACCTATGGGGCCTGTTTGGCAGATTAATTTTAAATTTGGCAGTTTCAGGAGAAGATTTCTATCAACCATGGTCCGCTCTCTGATTAAGATAAGAATATCTATCTCTTTGAGCTTATCTTCTAAATCACATTCTTTAGCTAAATTATTTATAACAAGCACTTCATGCGATTTCATTAATTTTGTAATAGACTGTAATGTTAGGGTAGCTTTTTGATAGTCATCTGGAATTAATATTTTCAATTTAAATCTCCCGTTTCATTCATCAATATTTGAGCTCATTATTTCATTTCTAAAACAACCAAAAAGCAATCTCATCGCTGATATTTTGACATAACGCCAAGCCTATTAACAAATTATACCCCTTGATTTCATTGTTGTTTCTAGCAATAAGAATAGCATTAATCAGTTAGTTTTTATAAACTTTAAAACATTGCGACAAAAAGTTTGACTCAGTAGATGGAGAATTGCGCTTTTCTCATATTCTAGAGGACGGACCTGAAGTGCTACGCTGGACTGAAACCCATGTCCCATTTTTCTTATAATAGACTACCAAGAAGGCCATACTTACGAACCAGATTTTATTGTCGAAACAGAAAACGCTACATATTTGTGCAAGATAAAGCGGGCTTTATATAAGCGTGATGTCTCTCTTTATTCGTTGAGATATAACTTATTTGTAGCATGAAGAGTAAATTTATTAAAATCGTGATAAGAGGGAAATAGGAAATATATAGGTGTATCATCATAGGGTTAAGTCGTTTTGTTGAGAGCTATTTCTATTTCCGCCAAAAGGTTTTTGATATATTTAATTATTATTTCGTAATAGTGGATGTACTTTATTTTTATGTGCAAGAAAGCTGAGTGATTGTGTAAAATAGTATTCATAAAATTACATTATTCTTATCCTGTTAAGGACATTTTTTCTAGCGAGGGTTTTGCAATTGCAATGCTCTTTTTCTCATTCTAAATTTTGGTTAGAAAAAGCGTATATAGGTATTATTTTAAATTTAAGACATGCATATTCCATTGTTGGTGTTACTGTTGTAAAAAATGATATTTTATTTGATAAGTATAAGGTGTTACCAAGAAGATCGATGTATAGATAAAATTTAGATTGCTACAATATCTTGAAAAAGCAATGGGTAAATAATTGATAATTGTGCTATGAAAGTTGTTAGATGGGCGTGTGTCAGCAATTCTTAATAAAAAAGTTTTTCTTGATAGTTGTTTTTTTTCAAAATAGTGCTCTTTTTATGCAAATTTTATGTTGGTAAGTCATGCAGTTTTCACCGGAACAGGATAATGCATTGAAGGCTGTTGCTGCGTGGTTGAAAGAGGGGCGTTCTCCACTTTTTCGCCTCTTTGGCTATGCGGGGACGGGTAAGACAACGCTGGCACGCTATTTTGCTGAAACAGTTGATGGTTCTGTTCAGTTTGCGGCGTTTACAGGCAAAGCGGCACAGGTTTTGCGCTCTAAAGGTGCCAGTAATGCTTGTACTATTCATTCGTTGATTTATTGTCCGCGTGGGGAAGAAGAAGTTTCCGATGAAGTTACGGGAAAGAAGTCTATTGCACCGACATTTGCATTAAATCGGAGGAGTGCAGCTGCACAAGCTAAGCTCATTATTGTCGATGAGTGCTCGATGGTAGATGAAAAATTGGCGCGTGATTTAATGAGCTTTCGGACGCCAATTCTTGTTCTTGGTGATCCAGGTCAATTGCCTCCTATATCAGGTGGAGGATTTTTTTCTAATGGAGAACCAGATTTTCTTCTTTCAGAAATTCATCGGCAAGCGCGGGATAATCCGATTATACGTCTTGCTATGGATGTGCGTGAAGGACGCGATATTGCTTATGGTGACTATGGAGAAGCGCGCGTTGTTACACGTAAAGAGGTCAATCAACAATTGGTTTTGGATGCTGATCAGGTATTGGTAGGGGTTAATCGTACGCGCTACCTTTATAATCAGCGTTTGCGTGTGTTAAAAGGATTTACAGCAGATTATCCGCAAGCAGGAGACAAGCTTGTGTGCTTGCGAAATGATCCTACTAAAGGTTTGTTGAATGGCTCTTTATGGAAGGTGATGACTTCACAGAAGGAAACAGTTAAACCAAGTATTAATCTTCTTGTGAAACCAGAAGAAAGTGAGCGTGGGGTAGCAAAGATTAAACTGTTAAAAGCAGCGTTTGAAAACCCTGATCAAGAAATTTCATGGCAATTAAAAAAGCGATATGATGATTTTGATTATGGGTATGCATTAACGGTTCATAAAGCGCAAGGTTCTCAATGGAATAACGTCGTTTTGTTTGATGAAAGTTTTGCATTTCGTGATATGTATGCGCGCTGGCTTTATACGGGAATTACGCGCGCAGCAGAACGTTTAATGATTGTTCGATAGAAAAAATATGTATATTATCTAAGTTTCAGATGGAAAATGCCTTTTTTCTATCTTGTTACACACTATAGAAAAATGGAAATGGGCATGGCGGTAAAACTTTCGGTTAATCTTAATGCTGTTGCTGTTTTGCGTAATCGACGGAATCTTCCGTGGCCAAATATCACGCATATTGGGCATATAGCGCTTGCTGCTGGAGCAGCAGGTTTGACTGTTCATCCACGCCCCGATGAAAGGCATATTCGTTTTGCGGATTTGCCAGATATATACTGTTTAATCAAGAACAATTTTCCTGCGGCTGAGTTTAATATTGAAGGTTATCCCAGTGATCAATTTTTGGATATTGCTGAAAACTACGCGGATCAGATTACCCTTGTTCCTGATGATCCAAATCAGCCAACGTCTGATCATGGTTGGAATTTTTCTCATGATGCGGAATTTTTGGCACCCGTTGTTAAGCGTTTGAAAAAAAGAAAGATTCGTGTATCACTTTTTGCTAATCCTACTATCGACGGTCTTGATATTGCTAAAGCAATAGGGGCTGATCGTGTGGAATTTTATACGGGACCTTACGGTGGTGCATTTCAGGAAAAAATAAAACAGGATCAAGAGCTCAATAAACTTGTTTTAGCAGCAAAAAAAGCCAAAGAACTGCAATTAGGTATCAATGCAGGTCACGATTTGACGATTGCTAATCTTCCTGCTCTTATCAATCGTATTCCTTGGCTTGATGAAGTTTCTATTGGCCATGGGCTCATTGCCGATGCATTAGAGTATGGAATGCGTGATACTGTTCAGCGTTTTGTTCGGTTATTATCGTAATCTTTTTCTCTCTATGAAATTGAAAGAGAAATTTTTATAAAGCTTTGCCAATTTATCTTAAAAAATAATATATGTTTAGATAACTAGCACTATTAGCGTGCATTATAAATATTCTATTGTTGCTCTGTTTATTGGTTGCTTTCTATCTTTTGTTTTTGAGTGTATGCGATGTTTTTTATTTGTACTATCTATTAGGGAGAAGAAATAGGGATTGGAAGGTATTTTCCTTGTAAAAGAGTGCGTAGGGTTTTTATGGATCAATACACAAATTTTCTTGATGTTTGAGCTCATTTTACGGGTTATCTGTAAATAGTATAATGTAAAATCATCCATGGATGATATGAAGTCTATTGCTATCATCATTTTATTGGCTAATTCAATGTTGTGGCAGTTTTTGGCATATAAGGGTTTTGATGATATTGACTTGTAGCTTTATGAAGTAAAGAGAGTGGTGTGCAATAAATCTTAGGCGATTATAGGGGGCCTAGAAAAGGGCTCGAGCACATTAAAAGTTCTTTATAAGGCGCCATAAATGAATAACATAATGGCAGTATGGGGGTGTTCTTTTTCGCGTGAGAAGCGTGGATATTAAAGAACGTAAAAATTAAAATGTTCTCTTTATTATTCTAAAAATATTGTTGTATATGCTTTTGAATATTGTATTAAAACAATACTTGTTATTTTGTAATTTTTCTTGCTATCCGTATTGATTTGGTTCATGTTAAAAATTGTATATTTTATCTTAATTTTTAGAATATAGTTTTTTGTTGCACGATAGAAGAGTAAAATATTAGCAAATATATTTTCTTTAGAAATCTTGTTTTGCGTAATTATTCTTTTTGTAGAATAGTAGTTGAAGTTGATTTGGGGATCTGTATATGTTTTGGGTATGTTTGGGGACTACAGTTTTTTTTATGCAATATGTAAACTTTAAAAATTATTCAATTGCTATGTTCTTATAAGCGGTGTTTTTTGTCTTTATAAGTGTGTGATGCACTGAAGATAATGTTTCTTATTTAATAAAAATAATCTGAAATCCAGTTTAAATAGAAAAAGAAGGAAGTTTTTATGCTTGTTTATTATGATCGTGATGCGGATGTTAATCTTATTAAAGGGAAAAAAGTAGCCATTGTTGGTTATGGTTCTCAAGGGCGTGCGCACGCTTTAAATTTGAAAGATTCCGGTGTAAAAAATGTGCAAATAGCTTTGCGTTCAGGGTCGGAAACAGTTAAGAAAGCTATGGCAGATGGTTTTGAAGTGGTGAGTGTTGCAGAAGCAGCAAAATGGGCAGATCTCATCATGATGGCAACACCAGATGAATTGCAAGCTGATATTTACAAAGAGCATATTCATGATCATTTACGTGATGGGGCAGTGATTGCTTTTGCGCATGGTTTGAGCATTCATTTTGGCTTGATTGAACCTAAAAAACACGTTGATATCGTGATGATTGCTCCTAAAGGTCCAGGGCATACAGTTCGTCATGAATACCAACGTGGTCGTGGTGTTCCTTGCTTAATAGCGGTGGCACAAGATGCTTCAGGGCATGCTCATGATGTAGCATTGTCTTATGCATGTGGTCTTGGTGGTGGACGTGCTGGGGTGATTGAAACAACATTTAAAGAAGAGTGCGAAACTGATCTTTTTGGTGAACAAGCGGTTCTCTGTGGAGGTCTTGTTGAACTGATTCGAGCAGGTTATGAAACATTAACACAAGCAGGTTATGCACCGGAAATGGCTTATTTCGAGTGTTTACATGAAGTTAAACTGATTGTTGATCTCATGTATGAAGGGGGCATTGCAAATATGAATTATTCGATTTCTAATACAGCTGAATGGGGCGAATATATGTCTGGTCCACGCGTAATTACGGATGAAACCAGAGCAGAAATGAAACGTATATTGAAAGATATCCAAACAGGTAAATTTACATCAAATTGGATTCAAGAATATAAAGCTGGTGCTGCTCATTTTAAAAGTATGCGGCGTTTAAATGATAATCACCCTATTGAAGAAGTTGGTAAAAAACTTCGTTCTATGATGCCTTGGATAAAATCTAACGCTTTGGTTGATAAAGAGCGTAATTGAAGCTTCTACAGAGATGTTTTGTCAATAGCTTTTATAATTTTATAGATAAATATCAAAAAAGGGTAGCTTTAGTTACCCTTTTTTATATGTTTTGTGCGACATAAGCTTTATTTTTTATTTTTTTGCATAATTCTTTTTTCCAAAAAGAAAGTATAGAATTCCTAGAAATATGAACCACGCTGGAGTGTATTTTAAAGCTATGGCAGTATCAGCTTCTAATGACAATAAATAAATAATGAATGCAAAGAAGATTAGAAGAGTCCAACACATAAAAATACCTCCAGGCATTTTATAAGGAGATACGGCATGTTGGAGAGGACGGTTGCGACGATAGACAATATAGCTGATTAAAATTATAGACCATACAAATATAAACAAAATTGCTGCGATTGTGGTTACAATTGTAAAAGCACTTATGATTGTTGGTGATAGCGATAAAACTGCATAACCTAATAAGATGCATAAGCAGGAAAAGAGTAATGCATTGGCTGGAACGCGGTTGCTAGAAAGTTTTCCTAAAAATTTAGGTGCTCCCTTTTGCGCTGCGAGACCGTATATCATGCGGCTGGTAGAAAAAATACCACTATTGGCTGAAGATGCGGCAGCTGTTAGAACAACAAAGTTCATCAAACCAGCAGCGGTTGGAATACCAATAAGTGCATACATTGTTACAAATGGGCTTTTTTCTGGAATGATTTGATTCCAAGGAGTGACGGACATAATCACAATGAGAGAGAAAATATAAAAGAAAATAATACGGATTGGTATCGAATTGACAGCTTTGGGCAAAACTTCTTGTGGTTCTTTGACTTCAGCTGCAGCTGTTCCAGCGAGTTCAATGCCAACAAAAGCAAAAATAACAATTTGAAATCCGGCAAAAAATCCTGTAATGCCTCGAGGAAAGATATTTCCGCCGTTCCATATGTTGCCAAGGGAGGCAACGGTGCCGTTCGGGGAGATAAAGCCAGTAAAGATCATGTAAAATCCTACAATAATTAATACTAAAATTGCTAGGATTTTGATAAGGCCAAACCAAAATTCGAGTTCGCCAAATAGTTTTACGGCTACGAGGTTAAATATTAAAAAGGAAAGGATACCTATGAGAACAGGAATCCACGAATTGAGTTCAGGCCACCAAAAGTGCGTATAACTAACAATAGCAATAATTTCAGCAGTTCCGGTTACAATCCAGCACAACCAATATGTCCAGCCGATAAAAAATCCAACACTTGGACCAAGAAGATCGGTTGAAAAATCAATAAAAGATCGATATTGCGTATTAGAAAGCAGTAATTCTCCCATAGCACGCATTACGAAGTATATAGCGCAACCAATAATAGCATAAACTAATAAGATTGAAGGACCAGCGACGCTAATTGTTTTTCCTGATCCCATGAAGAGACCTGTTCCAATAGCTCCACCCAGGGCTATAAGTTGGATGTGGCGATTATCTAGCCCACGTTGCAATTTTTTCTTAGGTTTTTTTTCTAAATTTTGTTCATTCATTTTTGGGAAGTTCCCCTTAAGTTATTTTTAAATAAAAATTATCCTAAAAAAGGTAATCCCTTCTATCGGAACACACTATGGTTAAGGAGTAAAGGAATTTTTTTCTATGACTATATGTGAACAAAGAAAAACATTATGAATTAATGGAATAATTACTTTATAAATAATAACTAAAATATAAATTATATTATAATTTTTATGTTTTATACATATATTATAAATATTTATTATAAATAGAAAAATATTTTCATAGAATATATTTTATTGTAGATAGCTACTAAGATATATCCTGTTTAGAGCTGTATTTTTAATTTTGATAAAAAATTGAATATAAATTTTAGGGGGGCGGTTTTAGATAAAATCTCATGTTTTATTAGTAAACAATGTCAGTGAAGTTTATAGAGAATTCTTTACAGAATAGCGCGTTTCTTATCCTATAATGCAGTAAAATACTGTTGTTTAGGGTAGTGATATAAAGCATATAAAATTTTACACATTAAGTATTTTTAGAATGTAGGGGGGTATTTAGGGCGGGGCTAGCCCGTAGAGCCTTATGTAGGTGAACCATATAAAGTGGTTAGCAGCATCCCCCTGAACAAAGTTGGATTGTTTACAAACCCAGACTTGCGAGGAACTCTCGTCTTTTGATGTGTGAGGAGGAGGTTAAGTAGAAAAAGGGTAACTTTAGTTACCCTTTTTTGAGATGTTTTGTATAGATTTTATTTGTTCTTTGGAGCGATTTTTTTTCTTATAAATATAAAATACATTATACCTAAGAAAATAAACCAAAAGATACTGTATTTTAAAGCTGTTAGGGTATCATGTTCTAATGTCAACAAATAGAGCATGAAAGCAAAAAAAACTAACACGATTCCGCACATAATAACACCTCCCGGCATTTTGTAGACGGATTCAGCATGTAGATGAGGGTGATTGCGACGATACACAATATAGCTAATCAAAATGACGGACCATACGAATAAAAATGCAATCGCTGAAATGCTCGTCACAATTGTAAAAGCACTTATGATGCTTGGAGATGATGATGCAATTGTGTATCCTACTAAAATACATAGGCAGGAAAAGAACAGAGCATTGGCTGGAACATGGTATTTGGAAAGCTTCCCTAAAATTGGAGGAGCACCTTTTTGTGTTGCAAGCCCGTATATCATGCGGCTAGTCGAAAAAATACCACTATTTGCTGAAGAGGCAGCGGAGGTGAGAACAACAAAATTGACCAAACCAGCAGCTATTGGAATGCCTGCAAGCCAAAACATGGAGACAAAGGGACTTTTTTCTGGAACGATTTGATTCCAAGGTGTAACGGACATAATCACAGCGAGAGAAAGGATGTAAAAGAGTACAATACGCACTGGTATTGCATTAATTGCTTTAGGGAGAACTTTTTTAGGCTCTTTAACTTCAGCTGCCGTTGTTCCAGCAATTTCTATACCAACAAAAGAAAAAATGGCAATTTGAAATCCAGCAAAAAAACCTGTAATTCCTCGCGGGAAGATATTTCCATCGTTCCATACATGGTTAAGAGAGGCAACAGTACCATTTGGAGAGGTAAAGCCTGTAGCGATCATATAGAATCCAACAATAACTAATGCCAAAATTGCTACGACTTTGATAAGACCAAACCAGAATTCAAGTTCACCGAAAAATTTTACGGCAAGGAGGTTAAGGATTAAAAAGAAACCAATGCAAGCAAAAACAACAATCCATGGATTAAGTGTTGGCCACCAGAAATGCATATAGTTAATGATAGCAATAATATCTGCAGCTCCAGTTACAACCCAGCTTAACCAATAGTTCCAGCCCACAAAGAAAGCGACTCCCGGTCCTAGCATATCGGTTGAAAAATCAATAAGGGACCGGTATTGTGAATTAGAAAGCAATAATTCTCCCATAGCACGCATTACAAAGTATAGGGCACATCCAATAATCGCATAAACGAGTATGATGGAAGGTCCTGCCACACTAATTGTTTTTCCTGATCCCATGAAGAGACCTGTTCCAATAGCTCCACCGAGGGCTATAAGTTGTACGTGACGGTTATCCAGGCCACGTTGTAGTTTTATCTTAGGACCATCTTTTAAATTTTGTTTACAGTTCATTTTTTGGGGGTTCCCTTTAATTATTTTGAGGTTAAATTACACTAAAAAATGCATCATTCTGTATCGAAGCATGATATAAATGAGGTGTAAAGGAAAAAAACGTTTTTTATAATTTTGTGTGGATAAAGACAAGAATATGGTTTTGAAAAAAGAGGATGTTTTCCTCTTAAATAACGTAACAGATATTTGAATAGGGAGTTTTTAATTGTTATTATTCATAATGGTGAGAGTTTTAATTTTGGCTCAAATAGCGCTCAAAGGTTCTCATCTTAGTTTAAGAAACAGTTCTTAATGATAGAAATTTAAAATGATTTTTAAAATCACTTTTTTGTTTCATAAACGAAAAGAGGAATATCATAGCTTATTTTTTCTAAAGTGATGAATAAGGATTTTGTTTAGATAGTGATAACATTTTATAAAAGGTTGCGAGAAATTCACATCGTTTACACAAAAATCCTTGAGACTATGATAAAGAAATGCAGCGAATTCAGTTATACAAAGAAAAAAACTGGGGATTGTATAAGCTCTGTTAGAGGTTGAGCTATTCATCGTGAGAGACAGAATCAGGAAAAGATTGCTCTATTAGCTTTGCAATTTGTTATCAAAAGATAAAATTGTTCCTGTCGCTATATTAATCGCGCCTTTTATCCGCCGCTTTTTAAAGCGGAGCTGGCAAATGATATAAAAATGGTCGTTAAAGTAAACCATGCAAAGATGTTGAAAGAATGTATTGTGACAAGTTCAAAGCCTTTTTTAATTCCACCGCCAGAAGACAAAAATTTCGGGAAGTCCGTTATATAAAATATTGATACTTTGGGATTTAGTATTTGTGTCAAAAAACCGTCCATATAGCTGGTGAAAAGTTTTGTTTTACCAATAGCACTCTTTTCATTTGTTGATATTGTTTTGAATTTAAGCTGTGTTTTCCAGATTTAATCGATTTAAAGCCCATGTATAATAAAGTGCTGCCACCCATGAATTTTACTAAAAAAATAGTGTTTTGTTGTTGAGAATGAGCGCTGATACACTTAGGTATGGAAAATGTCTCATGCACATATGTTGCTGTACACAATCCTAAAACGTTTACAAATGCGTTCTTTCTTCCTAATCTCGTTGTCTTAGTGATGATAAGGGCCATATTCGGCCCCAGTAAGATGACTAAAATTAAGTGAGATGACTAAAAAAAATGAAACAATGAAAAAGGTCAGTATTTGATGATTCATTTTACCTTTAGCTCTGAAATTAATTGATCTTTGAGATATAATTCTATTCTGTCAAACTGAGAAAGTTTTCCTACACCCTGTGGAGTACCTGTGTATATGAGATCACCACGTCTTAGCTGAATGTAGTGACTCAAAAATGATATTATCTTCTCAAAGCTAAAGATCATATTTTGCGTATTGCCAACTTGTCTTGTTTCGCCATTCAGCTTCATTGCAAAGGTTATTGGGTTGTTTATTTTTTCCTTGTTTATGAAGTCAGAGACGTATGCGGCGCCTTTAAATCCTTTAGATAAAAGCCAAGGCAGCTTTTTTTCTTTCAGTTTTGTTTGCAAATCCCGCGCTGTGAGATCAAGACCTATTGCTATGGCATCATAGCATTCTTCTGCTTCTGCCTCCGTGACCATGAAAGCATCCTTTGAGATTTTGAGCACAATTTCAGTTTCAAAATGTATTTCTTTTGAAAAATCAGGGAGATAAATTTCATTGTCTAAAACGAGTGAACTGTTTGGCTTGCTAAAGATAACGGGTTCATCTTCAACAACATTGCCTAGTTCATGAACATGTTCAACATAATTGCGTCCAACACAGTAAATGTCATTTATCATAGGAGCCCTCCAAATTTTTTATTTTCTTTTTGTATAGGTAAGAGAGAACTTTGCAAACAACATTTTTTCTTATCTCGTGTTGTGCGTTTTCTGAACAAGAGGTATTGTGTGGGTTGATAACTAACCACGATGACAGTTCTTGGCATTATCTCTCTTTTGAAGAGTGCCCAATCTTACAGTCTTTAAGAGATAAGAAACACTGCTTTCATTTTGGTTGCTAATCGCGTGAAATTCCTTCAATACTTTAAAGGTGTTTTTGGTCGTCTACGCAGCGATCAGTAGGGTCTGAAAACCCTAAAGTTCGATCATAAAATGAGCCCACTCTGTGGGTGTCTCAGAATTCTGGGAGATTTTGCTATGTCCAAGTTCGATGAGCACTAAAAGCGAAAAAAGCTGATTCAAACTCAGTACTTTTAGGCTTCAGGAATATGAATGAGAGGGCGATCGCACCTGCACAAGCCCCCTTGTGTTTCTTTGCGGTATGTTCTGATACATAAGTTGGCAAGCGTCGTAAAACACAAGATGATGCTGTCGAGCTCGATGTCTCAGATCTCGCTCTACCAGCTACCAACTGATGCTCAAAAGCTTTGAGAAAAAGCAAGCCAATGAGATCAATGCCGTTGTGGCATCTATGGACGAAGAAGAGCTCTATGGAAAAGAGCTTTATTACCTATACATTCTCCAAAGCCGTTAAGAATGAACTTTTAGCTCCTTATAAGATTATTATTTGGGGTGTTGATGAAGAGGAAGTCAGTTAATCCATTCAACATCTGATAACAGATGAGAATTATAAACTTATTCTTGATGATAAAATCAAGATCATAGGCTGTCATCAAGCCTTTGCTAAAATAGATCTGAAGGTTGACTTGAGTGATGACCCAAATCTCATGCGTCGGGCTTTTGAAACGATAGCATAATTTTGAGAAGTAATGGGTGAAGGGGTAGGGGATGTCGATAAATCTTTCTTTGCATTAAGTAAATATAATTCGCCTTTAAATTGTGGTAAGATAATCTCTGTTGAGTAACGGTCATGCCCATTTTTATCTTACCATTTGCGTGTCTGTAATTTGCCTTCTACGTAAATCTTTGAACCTTTGTTTAGATATTGAAGTGCAATTTTTGCCAAATATGGATTAAAAATCACAACTGAATGCCATTCTGTTTTCTCTACTTTTTGATTGGTCTTTTATCTATATAGGTCTTAGAAGTTGCCATACGAAAATTGACTACCTCGGCTCTAGAATTCATTGTTTTGCTTTTGGTATTAGCAGCTAAATAGTCAATTAACATCACTTTATTTAGCATATTTGTAGCCCCATTAAATTAGCAATTTAATATGTAAAAATCTTAACATAATTCGTACTTTTTCAATCGTTTAAGTTTATTAATAATATTTTTAAAGTATTACATT
Source organism: Bartonella sp. LB28NMGDW (assembly GCF_042194435.1). Lineage (NCBI taxonomy): Bacteria > Pseudomonadati > Pseudomonadota > Alphaproteobacteria > Hyphomicrobiales > Bartonellaceae > Bartonella > Bartonella sp. LB28NMGDW. The sequence goes on along the minus strand of NZ_JBHIMX010000006.1, from coordinate 24,249 downwards.
ACAATATTATTTGACAAATCATGCATCAAAAGACCATGTCACATAAATGGTACGGCTTTCTTGTTTCTGCTTTTAACTTTTCAGTAAATATCCTTTCATTAAGAGTCTGTATTAAACTTTTTTGTTCGATCTTCATTTTATGAAGAAATGGTGAGGCTAAATGAAACGAGAAGTGCTGCTTAGGGAATTACGTAAAGAAGCCAGAAAAAGAGGCATTCATTACAGTAAAGCTCCTGATGCAGGCAAAGGGTCACATTATTTGGTAACTTTTGGAGACAAGACAACCGTTATAAAATCTGATGACTTGACTCCACTTTATGTGAAAATAATAAAAAAGTAGTTGGGGGTATGAGCTGTTTTCTCAAAGGCTTAAATTTTTTGTTTCAAAAGTATTTTGATTATGACGAGGAGACATAAACATGGAATATACTTATCAAGCAAAACTGGAATCTGATTCAGATGGTAGTTTTATTGTAACCTTTCCAGGTGTACCAGAAGCAATAACAGCTGGAGAAAATAGAACTGAGGCATTAGAGAATGCTGTTGAATCTTTAGGGTTAGCATTACGGAGCTTGTCCTATGCGTGGTCTGCCTTTACCAATGCCACAACAGTATAAAGACCTTGTAGAGGTTAGGGTAGATGCGTGGAATGCTCTTAAACTTGCAGTAGTAGAAGCCTTTAATGAAGCGAATATCACAAAAACAGAATTGGCAATTGTTTGGGTAAAGACGCATTCTTGATCTAAATTATCCAACTAAGCTTCAAACACTAGAGAAAGCACTGAGTCTTCTTGGCAAGCAAGTCATTATTACAATCAAAGATGCAGCTTGAACTTTCTCTTCACTTAGAAAATTAGTCTCTGAAGCTAAGCAGCCCCCGATAGTTTTTTATCTCCTTGTTGATTTTATCTATGAACGTTGAGAAGAGACAACGCCATTTAATCTGAACAGTTTTATAAAATCGGAATTTTACTATGGCTTTTTAATGGAGCACTGTAGTGTGTAAATAGATATATTTATTAAACTGCGTGTACGTAACATAAGAAATAATACACAGACTAAAAGAGAATACCAAACAGCAATATCTGAGTATTAAAAAAGTACAGTATCCAATGAAAATAAAACTTGTACTCCACGTACTTAGAAATGACAGGTAAAGAAACCATTTCTTTATAACTACTTGGGAAAATTAAAACGACAAGCGCTAAACTTATTAGCTTTAAGAGTCTGTGCATGTACTGTTGTAAATCACGTGTTAATGTCTTCCAACCTGTTGTATTGCCGCATTTGTATTTTGGGTTGCTCTGTAATTCAGAAGGAATATTAGAATTGCATAAAATTGCAAAAACCGTTGTGACTATTACCAAAGAAACAAACGCAAATGTCAAAATATTCTGAATAAAGTCAATTTTTATTCCTGAAAAACATAAAAAATATAAAAGTTATAACGCCAAACAAGGCTCTTAGCTGCTTATCTGTAAACATATTAATTTCCTGCGGTTTTCGATAATTTTTGATCTCTCTGTTGATCTCGTCTATAAGAGGTTTGTAATTGAGAACGCTTTTCGGAATAGACCACCATAAGCTCATGCTTTTACTTGCGCTTTGGTACTAAATCCGCATTACTTAGGTGCTTTGTAATACTGATCAGTATCAAATTTTTCACACTCTCTTGTACCGTCTTCATATTCGTAGAGGTTGTAAAAATACTCCTCTGCTCCGTTTCCTCCATGGTGCATATCCCACCGCCGTTGCAACAAACCTCTTTCGCATGGGCTGTTTACGGTTTTTTAAGAACAGATGTTTTAAAATGGATATGCTTTAATTCTAATTTTACAAATTTGTCTATTTGCCTCAAATTTGACCGTACAGAGCGTTTTATATTATAAATTTTTTATCATAAAATCTTGAATCGCTTTGTACGGTGCTTTTATGTCGATTTAAACGCACATCTAATCACAAAACGATCAGCATTTTTACTAGTTTGCTAACCTGCAATGTTTTTCATTGTTCCTCCAAGATCATTAAAATCCCTTCAAGCTTTTGCTTTTCAACCAACGTGAGTGGTCTTGAATTCTCTCTCATTGCCTTTTCTTTCAGATTTTTTTCACGGGTGTTCAAAACAGCCTTGCGTACAAGATTGGCTTTCGCCCAAAGATTGTTTTCTAAGTGATCTTGTAGCGCATGTCCTTTTGCACATGCCGCGTTAATCATTTCTCCTTTTGAGGCATTGCTTTCAAAACGATAGGATTCAAAATTGACAGTGCCACTCGTTATATTGCTGTCTATACGAGAAATTGTCCAGCCTGTCTTGGTATCTAGATCAAGGCAGAGAATGGTTTGTGTATTGATGATCATGTTCCCCCCATTAAGGCTGTTGCGTAATTTATATGTGAGCTATGACAGAGCGTGTTGTGATTGCCTGTCTTGAAAAATGTTTGTGAGAAAATACTTAAAACTACTTTTTGGCCAAATTTTTAACTGCCATTCAAGGAAAAATAAGCTTGGAAGCAGTTAATCTTCGAATTGATTCTTCTTGTTTTTGATTTATATCTTTTTGTGCATGTACTATTTCAGCTTCTTTATCTATTATTTTGTCTTTTTCATCTATCTCCATTCTATACCTCACTTACTTTTCTTCGTATTATCTTACTCCTGTTAAGAGCGTGAATGATGCTGCTGGTGTTGGAGAAATCTTAGGATTATTGATGAGGCGTTTGTTAGATGCAAATGACCTTGAAGAAGAGTTTAAGCATTACAAATCAGTTACAACAGAAGCTAAGCGAATTTTATCGAGCCCTGTTGTGAAAGCTGCTTAACGTTAAAAACATGACTCATTTCCTCATCCTTAAGGATGAGAAAATCAAGATTGACTGCCTCTCCACCCTAAAAGATGAGGAGGAGTTCAAAGTGCTAAAAAGGTACTTCAAAAAGCAGCAATGATTCGTATTTTAGCATCATCGTGGTGCCGTCTGATAGCGTTATAATGGCGTTGCGAAAGGTGGTTGAGAGGGTGGTTTGATTTTTATTGATTTTTAATAAATCATTGGGAAATAAGGGAAATTAAAGTATTCTGGTGCGGACGGCGGGACTTGAACCCGCAAGGTCTTCGACCGGCAGATTTTAAGTCTGCTATGTTTACCGTTTTCATCACGTCCGCGATGAGAGTTCTCTCATAAGCTATATCTTTTATTGAATCAAGAATTAATGACAAAAGAAACATTTTTCATTTTTTTAGTGAAATTTTGACTGACAATAGTTTTCTTTATCGCTAGAAAAAGCTTTTATAATGTAAATAAAGCATGAAATGATTAGTGTTATGAGTCAATTTATTCAAGACGTCACAAAAGCTATGGTGGGATTGCATCACGTGTTTGCTGAAACACCACTTCAAAGAAATGATTTTCTTAGTCAAAAGTATGATGCAGAAATTTATTTAAAGCGTGAAGATTTAACACCGGTGCGGTCTTATAAGATTCGGGGTGCTTTCAATTTTGTTTCAGAAATGCTTAGCAGTCTACCACCAGATTCTGCATTTGTTTGTGCTTCAGCGGGGAATCACGCGCAAGGGGTTTCTTTTGTTTGTCGTTATTTTAAACGTAAAGGCGTGATTTTTATGCCTATGACAACGCCACAACAAAAAATTGAGAAAACACGTATTTTTGGTAAAGAATTCATTGATATTCGTTTAATTGGTGAAACATTTGATCAATGTTATGAAGCTGCGCAATCCTTTGTTGTGGAGAGCGGTGGTGTAATGGCTCCACCTTTTGATGATATTCGCATTATTACGGGGCAGGCAACAGTGCTCTGTGAAGCTGCTTTACAATGGAAAAAACTCAATGGAGAAAGTGAGCCAGATTTAATGATTGTGCCGGTAGGGGGTGGTGGTTTGGCAAGTGGGGTGAGCAAGTTTTTACATGGATATGGTTGGAAAACAAAGCTTCGTTTTGTTGAGCCGCAAAGAGCTGCAAGTTTGCTTGCTTGTTTGGAGAGTGGAAAACGCGTCAAGCTTGAAAATATTGACACTTTTGTAGATGGTGCTGCTGTGGCTGAAATTGGTGCGCTAAACTATACAATTCTAAAGAATTTTTCCCCTGATTCTGTCATTACGGTTCCTGAAAATCGTGTTTGTTCTACGATGGTTGAAATGCTTAATGTTGAAGGTGTGGTCCTTGAACCGGCTGGTGCTTTATCGATTGACGCGCTTAACAGTATTCCTCCTCAAGAGTTAAAGGGGAAAAAAATTCTTCTCGTTATTTCAGGAGGTAATTTTGATTTTGAGCGTTTACCAGAAATTAAAGAGCGTTCTTTACGTTTCCAAGGGTTGAGAAAATATTTTATTTTTAGTTTTCCGCAACATCCTGGTGCATTGCGTCATTTTCTTTCCACATTATCACCAGATGATGATATCGTACGTTTTGAATATCTTAAAAAATCAGCGAGAAACTTTGGTTCTGTATTGGTTGCGATTGAAACAAAAAAATACGGTAATTTTTGTCTTTTAGAGGAAAAATTTCAAGCGTTAGGTTGGCGTTATCGTGATATTACTGATGATCAAACATTATTTGATTTCGTTATTTGAGAAACTGAAATTTTACTAAAACAAGAAGCATAATGATGAAACCTATTTTTTATTTGCTGCTGAGTCTATTTTTCTTTTTGATTGTTAATCAACAGAGTTTAGCATCTCAGCCCACAATAATACAAAAAGCTGAACTTTCAAAAGTTGTTGTTGATGTCAATAATGCTATAAAAAACAGGGATTTTGCGCCTATTTCTCATTATATGCCTGAGCGACTTTATAAAGAGATGGCACATCGATTGAATACAACAGAGAGTGCTTTACGTAGTGATTTTCTTCAACAGTTGCATAGGAAATTTGAGGATTTGCCTTCTGGTTCTTATTATTTAGATAAAGAAAATATAGAGTATTTACAAACTGATAACGGGACTTTGTATGCTTTAATTCCAACAGTTCTTGAGATGAAGGATCGCATCATTCGATATAAAACTTTGGCGATTTTTGATAAAACCCAATGGTATTTAATTTATGGCGGTCAAAAAACTTTACAAAATCCAGTTTTTCTCGAGATTTATCCTGATTTTATCAAGGTACATTTACCGATGGACACAATCATTAAAAAGTAAACGATCTAAATATTGTTTTTTATTCATGATAAATGTATTTCGTAAAGTTCTTGCTTTTTTATCATAATCCAGGGATAATGGGGGTGAAGGCATTTAGGCTGGTTTGTTGGCTTTTTCTAAAGTGAAGTTTATACGCCTTTATCTTGATTTCAAGGTGCTCATGAGCTGCGCAGGCCGCTTTTAAAGCGTTGCTTCATTTAAAATGTCAGGGATTTCTCTTGCGCGGATTCTTGAGTGGAGAGTTCAGTTGGTTACTTGTTTTGAGTTCTTCAGCTGAGGAAAGATTGTATTTTGCCTATAAAAGAAGAAAATGTTTTTACAAAGTTAGGTTTGCCTACTCTTTTGATTAAAAATTTACTCATTGCTGGGATGAGTAAACCTAAACCTATACAAGAACAAGCTATTCCAGTAATGTTGAAAGGACACGATATTTTAGGTGTTGCTCAGACAGGTTCTGGAAAAACCTTGGCTTTTGGTTTACCTATTTTAAGTCAGATTTTGGCTTTGGGTGATAAACGCTGTCCTAAAACTGCACGCGCTTTGATTTTAGCTCCAACGCGTGAACTTGCTGTCCAGATTGATGAAACGATTCGCACTGTGGCGAAGGGAGCTCATCTTTCAACATGTCTTATTTTTGGGGGCGTATCACGTTTAAAACAAATTAAACGTATGGAAGCAGGTGTGGATGTTTTGATAGCGACTCCAGGGCGTTTGAGAGATCTTGTTGGTGAAAAGTGTGTTGATCTTTCCCAATCTCGTTTTTTGATTTTGGATGAAGCAGATCGTATGTTGGACATGGGGTTTATTCATGATGTCAAGCAAATTGCAAAGCTTTTGCATCAAGAGCGTCAGACAGCACTCTTTTCTGCAACAATGCCGAGGGAAATTGCTGTGCTTGCAAAATGTTTACTCAATGATCCTGTTAAAATTGAAGTTGTTCCTCAAGGTACTACGGCTGTAGAGATTTGCCAAAAATTATATTGTGTTCCTACGAATGAAAAAAAGAATGTTTTAAGTAAACTTTTGACAAATCCAGCTTTTAATTCGGTTATTGTTTTTACCCGAACTAAACATGGGGCTGATTCTGTTACACGTAGTTTGGCAAAGATAGGGTATTCAGTCGCAACAATTCATGGGAATAAATCACAAGGTGCTCGCCAGTCTGCTTTAAAAGCTTTTCGTGAAAGATCTGTGCGGATCCTTGTGGCAACAGATATTGCTGCACGCGGTATTGATATACCAGGGATAAGCCACGTTATTAATTATGACTTACCAGATGAAGCTGAAAGTTATGTACATCGTATTGGTCGTACAGGACGTAATGGTGCATCTGGCGAAGCACTTACACTTTTTGATGAGAAGATAGAAAGGGAACGGTTGCGTGCTATAGAGCGCTTGATTCGTATGAAATTGGCGGTTGAGTCAGTTCCAGAACAATTTGCAGTGTTTCCAGAAAAGCCAATTTTGCCAGAAAGTAGAGAAAAAGAAAACGATAAGGAACGCCGTTTTAAAAAATCTAAACGTCAAAAACAGTTTTTAGGTCGAAAAGATGATGCCGCACAGTTGCAGCGAAAGAATTCTTCATCTCCAAATGAGAGGCATAAAAAAGCAAAAGCGGTGGCAAAGCGTGCAAAGCCTTTTCGTTTTCGAAAATCAGTTAAGAAGGCTGCCTAGATAAAGTCTTGAAAAAAGATTATGTACTGGAGATTTTTTACTTTTGTTGATTTATTCTCAATTGAAAAGAGGTATAAAATACTCTTGCCAAAATAAGAAGGTCTTTTAGAGGTTTTCATTTCTAAAAAATGAAAACCTCTAAGTGTTTGGATTATTTAAAAATCTTTTAAAAAGAAATTATTATTGTAGAGGCGATTATTTATTTTCTTTATTTCCATTTTTAAAATGGGAATGAAAATAGATTTTATTTATATAAAATTATTTTTTAAAAGATGTATTTTATCTTTAATGATAACTTTTAATTTTAAAAATTGATTTCTAATAATAAGCCATTGTTTTATATATAAATAATTCATTATATCGTAAAAATTTTTCATTTTTAAGCTATTTATGTGGATCAATCAAAAGTATTCATTTGCACGTTATATGTGAAATTATCGTATAGATAAACATTTGAGAAATAAATAAAATGATACTTATAAACTCTTTCAAAGGCGAGGGGTATTGCTAAGATTGAGAGTTGGAAAATAGTATGATGGTATGGCTTTTATTATAAATAAAGATGGGATGATTAATCGATTTCATTTTATATCATTTGCGGGAGTTATTGTGAAATGGGCTTGGGGGGAATTTAAGAGATATCTCTTTAGAAAAGCGTGTGACTGCATAATACAATAGCAAGAATGTCATGATTTCTGAAGGCTTTCTCAGGATTCTTAACAATTTAAAGCCGATAAGACTTTATGTATTAAATGTTTTATGACAGTGGGATGAAATATCCAGGGCAAGGTTGTTTGTAAAGCGTTGAAGTGGTTAGCAGGAGGAACAACCTGTTAGATAAGACGCCGGAATGTTTACAGACTTGTTTGATGTTTTTTGCTTTTAGGATGGGGAGGAGGTTATGTGGGATATATGGAGATAATATATTCCCTGATTCTTGTTTCTTCCATTTTTCAAAATGATTGCTTCATGAGCAGGTTTTTAAGTTTAATTGCTTTATGGAGTACAAATCATTTTTCCTTGGACAAAAAATTATATGAGATTTTTTTCATTGCTGATGGAGCTTAATAATTCCTTCTCGTGAAAGAAGCCCTATTTTATAATGTGCAAATAATTGCAGCGCTCTCTGATAGAGGCGCGGTAGTTTGAAAAAAGTAATCTTATTTGTGCTATTTTAAAATGAATCAATGGTTTTTTGCGTTCATTGAAAAAAATACATCCCGTAGGATATTGCGTTTCTACTTTATTGTAAAAACCTTATTCCATAGCTTTTATTAACGAATCCCTCACTGTAAAAAACATACGGAAAATCAATAAGTTATTTGTGATAGAAAAGAATGTGGCTCCCCGGGCCGGATTCGAACCAGCGACCAACCGGTTAACAGCCGGTTGCTCTACCGCTGAGCTACCGGGGAATGGTGCCCAATCATTTAGTTGAAAAGGCTATAGCAAAGCAATACTGATTTGCAAAGGATAAAATTACTTTTTTTAAAAAAATATGATAAATTGTGTAATAAGAGGAAAAAAGGCGAGAGAAGATTTCTACACCTTGACGGATGCGTTGCCTTCCCTTATTGAAACCTTTATGTTTGTTGACGAGGCCTCGTGGCGGAATGGTTACGCAGAGGACTGCAAATCCTTGTATCCCGGTTCGATTCCGGGCGAGGCCTCCAGCCGATTTTAAACGAAACGGCTTTTAGGGGAGATGAGGTATAGGAAAATAGATTATTTCCCTCTATAGTTGTGAAGACATTTTTTTATGAGAGATCATACAGTTAAAATCTAATTGTTGACTGGAGCACCCTTTTTCGTAACGCTCATAGTTTAAGAGATCTTCGTCCATCTTTGTCGCTGTTTTGTTTGTTTTTTGTAGGTTAGGAGAAAATATTCGTTATGGTTGCAGATTTTGCTGAGCTTCGTCGCAAAATGGTTGACAATCAAATTCGTACAGTTGATGTAACGGATTTATCAGTTCTTGAAGCGTTTTTAACGGTATCTCGTGAAGATTTTGTATCGGAAGATATGAAAGTATTAAGTTATCTTGATACCGACATTGTTCTATGTCCAGTACAAGATGGGGTTCCTGCACGCTATTTGATGAAACCTGCATCTCTAGCGAAATTACTACAGCTTGCCGCTGTAAAATCATCAGATGTTGTTTTAGATATTGGTGCAAATAGTGGTTATTGTGCAGCGTTGCTTGCAAAACTTGCAGGGTCTGTGATTGCGTTGGAAAGTAATAAATCTCTTTTTGAACGTGCTCTTGAAGCTTTAGAACGTAATCAATGTGATAATGTGGTTGTCGTTCATGGTCCATTAGAGCAAGGATATGCCGTTGAGGGACCTTATGATGTGATTTTCATTGAGGGATCTGTTGATTTTATTCCACAAGGTATCTTTGATCAAATGAAAGACTGTGGACGTCTTGTTGTGGTTGAAGGGTACGGAAATGCTGCTGTTGCACAAATCTATATAAAAGAAGATGGGATCATTTCGGCACGTTGTGCTTTTAACCTCGCTGTAAAGCCTCTTCCTTGCTTTTTAAAAACACCTGGTTTTGTGTTTTAGTGCTTGTTTGTTTTGTGAATAAAAGATAATTTCGTAATTTATTTGGGGTTTGTTATTGTGTGTATTGTGTTTAGAGTAAACAAAAAGTTTCAGGTGTCTTTATTACTGGGGTTGAGTATTTTACTATCAGATACTGTTTGTGCTGAAACATTGATGGATGCCTTTTCTAAGGCTTATAAGCATAATGCTAAGTTGAATAGTGAACGTGCAGCTGTCCGTATATCCAGTGATGATGTTGTCATTGCCCGATCAGGGTTATTGCCACAAGTTGAGGGGGTTGGGAACTATGGTCGGAATAAGTCTTTTACAGGTCCTTATGTCACTTCTGGATCTATAGGCGTGAGATTAAATCAAAGATTATTTGATGGTTTTATCACGCAAAATATCTTTTCTTCAGCTCAAATTAAGTTGCAGGCTCAGCGTGAATATCTTCGTAATGTTGAACAAAATACGTTTCTGGAGACAGTGACCGCTTATGCTAATGTCTATCACGCACGTCGTGTTGCCGATCTTCGGAGAGAAAATTTGGCAGCTCTTGAAGAACAAGTTCGTTCCAATAAAGCAAAATTTGATGTGGGTGAAGGAGGGCATGTTGATCTTGCTCAAGCTCAAGCTGCACGTTCTGTGGCTGTTTCAGAGCTGAGTCTTGCTCGTGCTGATGTAAAAGCAGCAGAGGCAGTGTATCGACAAGTTATTGGTTCTGATCCTGAAAAGTTAAAACGCCCACCCCTAGCCAAAGATTTTCCCGTCAACCTTGATATGGCTTACCAAATGAGCGTTGTGATGCATCCAGCAATCCTTTATGCTAAATATTTAGTCGATGCAAGTGTTTACAATGTAAAGGCGAAAGAAGGAGCATTGCTCCCTAAAGTTGATTTTTCTGCAACAGCATCTTATAATCGAATCTACAGCGGTGCTGGAGAGGATGGAGTTTCTAAATCAATAGGATTGTCAGTAAGTGTCCCAATCTTTGAAGGAGGGCGTACGTCTGCGCAAATTCGTCAATCAAGGGAACAGCTTGGACAGGCGCAGCTTCAACTCGATTTGGCGCATAGTAATACTAGGCAAGTACTTACCTCTGCTTGGTTTCAGTTGGAGGGCGCACGCTCATCTGTTCTTGCTTACCGTGAAAGTGTTCGTGCTGCTGAAATTGCTCTGAAAGGCCGTGTTCAAGAAAATCGCGTAGGGCAAGCAACGACGCTGGATGTTTTAAATTCTCGTACTCAATTGATTAATGCTCAGATTGCGCTTGCAATGGCGGAGCGTAATGCTGTTGTGGCAAGCTATAGTGTTCAATCTTCTATTGGTAGATTGACTGCAAATTATTTAGGTTTAAAAACAATTAAATATATCCGATAATACATAAAAGTATTTCTTTAATCTTAAATTATTTTAGTTTTTAAAAGATTGGTAAATCAATAGTTGAGTATGTTTAAAAATAGAACGGTGAGATGTTATTTTTATAAGTGTAGAAAATTGTGTGTAGCGTCCTCTTTATGACAAGCATATTTGAAAATATCCCGAGAGGCATGTTGATCTTATGATTCTTTTGCATACACTGAAAGTATGATTCTATTTGTTGTTGCGTCTTTGAGAGGTTGTAAAGTATGGTACAGAGTTCAAGCGTGTTACGTGAGCCAAGTATGGATGAAATTTTAACATCTATTCGTGAAATAATCGAAGAAAATGCGGTTCAATCTGATCACTTTTTAAATGAAGATGTTGCAGTGAACGCTTCGGAAGGTCGTTCAGAAGCTGCATCAGGAGGTATTTATGATACAACCTTATCGGTTGATGATGCTATGAAAGCTTTAGCTGATCGTATTGGTCTTTCTTCTGAAAATCAAGGGGGGAAGATAACGCAAGAGAAAGAGGATATAGAGGCAGAGAATAATACAGTTGGTATGGATATGCAAAAGATGAAGCTTTCTTCTGAAGAACGGAATTCTGTTTATAAAGCAAAAGAATATGAAGATGAGATAAGGAAATCACAGTCAGAAGCTAGAGGGGATGGTCATGTGGAATTGTCTGCATATTGTATTTCTTCTGCAGAAAAGATTGCAAAGGATGTGTTGCGTCCGGCTATAGCAGAATGGTTACAGTCTAAATTGCCTATTTTGCTGGAAGATATTTTGCGTGAAGAGATTGTGAAAGCGATTAAAAAATCATCTTAATTATTTTTATGTTTTTCATTTTATGAGAATTTTGTTTGCGATTTTGCGAGCTCTCTAGTGAATGGCTGAAAATCACGGGTTTTTGATCGGGATTTGATCATGTATTGTGTTTTTCAGCGGCGTTATGGATGGATAGAATGTTAGAAAAAAACTATGATGCTGCCTCTATAGAGCAACGGGTTGCAAAGAGATGGGAGACTCGTGGGGCCTTTAAAGTGGGAGCTGGTTCTAAAAGCGGTGCAGAACCTTTTTGCGTTATGCTTCCACCTCCTAATGTTACGGGTTCACTTCATATGGGGCACGCGCTCAATACGACAATTCAAGATATAATAGTTAGATTTCAGCGGATGCGTGGCAGAAACGTCTTGTGGCAGCCTGGTATGGATCATGCTGGGATTGCTACACAAATGGTTGTAGAGCGTCAACTTGCAGAACGCCAAGAGCCAACGCGTCAAGAAATGGGGAGAGAAAAGTTTATTGAGCGTATTTGGGAGTGGCGTTATGAAACTGGAGGCGTTATTTCAAACCAGTTGCGTCGCCTTGGGGTTTCATGTGATTGGTCGCGTGAGCGGTTTACAATGGATGAGGGGTTGTCGCAGGCAGTTCGTGAAGTCTTTGTCACGCTTTATAAGCAAGGGTTGATATATAGGGATAAGCGCCTCGTCAATTGGGATCCTAAATTGTTGACAGCTATTTCAGATCTTGAAGTTGAGCAAAAAGAAGTTCAAGGACATTTGTGGCACTTTAGATATCCACTTGAGGGTAAAATTTTTGATCCAAATGATGCGACAACTTTTATAACAGTGGCGACAACACGACCAGAAACAATGCTTGGTGATACAGGAATTGCTGTTAATCCTGAAGATGAGCGTTATAAAAATCTTATCGGTAAAAATGCTCTTTTGCCACTTGTTGGTCGTAGGTTATTAATTGTTGGTGATACGCATGCTGATCCTGAAGCTGGAAGTGGTGCTGTAAAAATCACACCAGCTCATGACTTTAATGACTTTGAAGTAGGACAGCGTAATCATTTACGCTTGATCAATATTTTTACCCAAAAAGCCGAGATTTTTCTCCGTGAAAATGAAGCCTTTTTTGATGGTTTGATTTTGTCAGATGAATTAAAAATGTTAGTAGAAAATCTCGATAAATCTGATCGTTTTGTTGCGCGCCAGAAGATTGTTTCTTTGATGGAAGAACAGGGATATTTAGCCTCTGTTGATGATCATACCCATATGGTTCCTCATGGAGATCGCAGTGGTGTTCTTATTGAGCCGTTTTTGACAGATCAATGGTATGTTCATGCTGCTGAATTAGCAAAGCCAGCGATAGAGGCTGTTCAACAAGGCAAAACGCGGTTCGTTCCTGATAGCTGGAAAAAGACTTACTTCAATTGGATGGAAAATATTCAACCTTGGTGCATTTCTCGCCAATTGTGGTGGGGACATCAGATTCCTGCTTGGTATGGTCCTGATGGGACGGTTTTTGTTGAAAAAAGTGAAAAAGAGGCTTTAGATTCAGCTTATGCTCATTATGGTGAGGTTGTTGAATTAATCCGTGATCCGGATGTTTTAGATACTTGGTTTTCATCAGCTCTCTGGCCTTTTTCAACATTAGGATGGCCAAATAAAACGACTGAATTATCTACTTTTTACCCAACATCTTTGTCTGTGACAGGATTTGATATTATTTTTTTCTGGGTTGCTCGTATGATGATGATGGGACTTCACTTTATGGGTGACGTTCCTTTTCCAACGGTCTATGTGCACGCTCTTGTTCGGGATCAAAAGGGTGCGAAGATGTCAAAATCAAAGGGAAATATTATTGATCCCTTAGAGCTTATTGATCAATATAGTGCTGATGCACTTCGGTTTACTTTAGCTATTATGGCAGCACAAGGTCGTGATGTAAAACTTGACGCTTCTCGTATTGCTGGTTATCGTAATTTTGCTACGAAATTGTGGAATGCTACCCGATTTGCACAGATGAATGGTGTGAAGCATGATCCAACTTTTAAGCCAGAACAAGCAAAATTGGCGCTTAATCGTTGGATTTTAACAGAGTTATCTAAAACGATTTCAGCAGTGACGACTGGTATTGAACACTATAAATTTAATGAGTCTGCTGCCACACTTTACCGTTTCGTTTGGAATACATTATGTGATTGGTATTTGGAGCTTCTCAAACCTATTTTTCAGGGGGAAAATGAAGATGCTAAAAATGAGGTTCAAGCTTGTACTGCTTGGGTTTTAGATGAAGTTTATAAACTTCTTCATCCTTTTATGCCTCATATGACGGAAGAGTTGTGGTCTCTTACAGAAACGCAAGCCATCAAGCGTGAGGATATGCTCGCATTGACAAAATGGCCAGAGGAAACATTGATAGATGAAGAAGCTGCTGATGATATTAATTGGCTTATTGATGTCGTTACAGGGATTCGGTCTGTACGTTTTGAAATGAATATTCCAGTGGCAACACAAGCACCTCTTGTTGTTGTTGAAGGAGGGGAAGTAACGCGAGAGCGTGTGAAGCGTTATGATGCACTTCTTAAAAAATTAGCGCGTATTGAAGTTATTGATTTCTCTGATAAAGTTCCGGAAGTGTCGGCACAAATGATTTTGGGAGAGGCTGTTTTTTGTTTACCATTAGGACAGTTGATCGATTTGGAGGCTGAACGTGTTCGTTTGAGGAAAGATGTCAGTAAAATTGAACAAGATATTGAGAAAATATCGCTTAAGTTAAACAACCCCAAATTTATAGCAAATGCGAAAGCAGAAATTGTTGAGCGTGAACGGAACAGGGTTGTAGAACTGCGTGCAGCGCAGAAGAAGATATTTGTTGCTTTAGAGCGGTTGGATTGATTTCAACTTTTTACTTTTTTGTGGATGATTTCATACCATTAGGTTTGGTATAGATCTTCTTTAAAGAGACTTTTTCTTTTGTTAGTTTTTCATGAACGATCATAAAATCTCTACTGAAATCCATAGTTTTCTGTTTATCATTAAAAAAACATCTTTTAAGGTACCCAAGCCTATCTCATGACGGAGATCATGAATAGTATAACGGTAAATCTATTGAGCTCCCCTTCTTTACGCTTGTAAAGTAACAAGCGCTGTGGCGCTATCCCGCCCCAATCCGGACAAGGACTTGGCACTTAAGACCGTTCATGAGAGGCATTGTTAGTTCTTTCTTACACAGAGTTTTTATCCACATAGCTCTCTCTGCTTGTAATGTGCAAGCGGATGGTTTTGATTGATTCAACATGGAACAGGTTTTGAATAAGAGAATCTTACGATATTCGAGGGACTCATTCAATATGCAAAAAAGTAAATTATCATTATAAATCAGTACGTTGTTTTATTACTGTAAAACATCATCATTTAGAGTAGCAATATAAGGCATGTAAAATTACACATGTGGTATTTTTGTTGTATGTAATGGTGAGTATTCTGAGGTAGGGCTTGTGTATAAAGTATGAAGTAATTCCATGTGAAATGATGTTAGGTGGAATCTGTTAAGCAAAAAGCTGTATTGTTTATAGATTGACGGTGGCAAAAAACTTCATCTTTAAGGTGGTAAGGCAGTTGTGAAGTTATAAGTTAACGATCATCATTATATTTATCTATCTTTCGTATTGTTTTTTATACTTAAATGCTTACCATTCATCATGTATTCTCTTCGTTCTCAAGTTGCTGTTTAATGCACGTTATTTTATTGAGCGATTTTTACTTATACGTATAAAATTTTAAAATCAATAAATCCTAGAATGTTAAAGGAGGTGTTACAAAATATAGGATAATGATTTATATTTAAAAATCAATTTGTTATATATAAAAATGGATACTTAATTTTATCGAACATTTTGGATGGTTTTTATTTATTGATCTTTTCTTTTAAAATTTTTATTTTGAAATCGCGTGTGCTTTTTACTAAGAAAAAGGGTTTAAATATCTACAAAGAAATTTGTAACAGATATAATCATTAAAATTGAGATAGGGGGGAAATGGTTAATAGGTTTCAGATATGGAAAAAAGCCACTATTGTTGTGATTTTAGGGGGATTTTTTTCGACTGTTTATGCAATAGATGTCAATAGCTTGCAAGAAGCGAATGATGGTGCGTTTTATTTTTTTAAACGTGGTATGTCTGCTTATAAAGATGGGCATATAAATCAGGCTATTGCAGCATTACGTCGTGCGGCTAAGAGAGGCCATATTGGTGCGAATTGGAAACTAGGCTCTATCTATGCAAATGGTGATGGTGTCCCTAAAAATGATTATAAGGCATATTATTTTTTTGCATATATTGTTGAAAAAGGCACTGATCTTGGTTCAGAGGATGAAAGTTATGTTTCTGATGCATTGGTTAAACTTGCGGGATATATAAAAAAAGGTATTCCTCAATCACCTGTGAAACCTGATCCTTCTTATGCTGCTCATCTTTATATGCAGGCTGCGGTGAACTATGGAAATTCTAAAGCTCAGTATCATTTAGGAAAAATATTTTTAAAGGGAGAGGGAAGGGAGAAGAATCTTATACAAGCAGCACGATGGTTTCAACTTTCAGCAAAAAAAGGAAATCCTTCCGCCCAAGCAATGCTTGGAAATATGCTGCTTCAAGAAGGAAAAATTGTCCGTGGGGCAGCATTGTTAACTGCTGCCTATGAAAAAGCTAATGTAAAAGACAGAAATTGGATTCGCCCTTTGCAAGAACAGGCTTTTGCTCTTTGTAATGAATTTGAGAGACGTACAGCAATTTCACTGGTTGCTGATATTTTAAAAAATAACAGTTTTTAAACATCTGATTGTAATATTTTTACATTCTCTCATCCGTTATTAAACTCTACTGTCTTGTGTCTAAGTTTACAGTAGAGATAGCTTTTTGTGATAATATAACGGCTAATGACTTAAGATTTTAGACAAAAATTCTTGCGTTCTTGGTGTTCTCGCTTGTGGATCAGAAAAGAACTCTTTAGATGAACAGTCTTCAAGAATTGTTCCTTGATCTATGAAAATAACACGCTCCGAGACTTTTTGTGCAAATCCCATTTCATGGGTTACACAAATCATCGTCATACCTTCTTCTGCTAAGCTAATCATGACATCGAGCACTTCACCTACCATTTCAGGATCTAGAGCAGATGTTGGTTCATCAAAAAGCATGACAAGTGGATCCATAGTTAAGGCACGTGCAATAGCAACACGTTGTTGTTGCCCTCCAGAAAGTTGACCAGGATATTTATCTTTGTGTTCAATCAGCCCAACGCGTTCAAGATACAACAATCCACGTTCAAGTGCTTCTTTTTTGCTTCGTTTTAGGACTTTGATTTGCGCAATTGTCAAATTTTCTGTGACAGATAAATGGGGGAAAAGCTCGAAGTGTTGAAATACCATTCCCACCTGACTTCGCAATTTAGGCAGATTCGTTTTTTTTGAATGAACTGGTACTCCGTTAATCCAAATTTCACCTTTTTGAAAAGGAACGAGAGCGTTAATAGTTTTAATGAGTGTTGACTTTCCTGATCCTGATGGACCACAAACGACAACGACCTCTCCTTTATTAATGTTGGTTGTACAGTTTTTAAGGACGTTAATTTCGCCATACCAATTAGAAACATTTTTTATTTCGATCATATGAGTAGACATTTTTTTTCCTATTAGCGAATAATGGATACTTTTTTTTGTAAATACAAAACTATTTGTGACAGTGTAAAACAGATAACAAAATAGAAAACAGCTGCTAAGATATAAGCTTCTTGCTTTACACCAAAATTATTAGCAGCAATATCAAAACCATTTAAAAGACTGTTGCCACTGATTGCATAAACAAGGGTTGTATCCTGAAAAAGGATAATAACTTGTGTTAAAAAAACTGGTAGCATGTCCCTAAAGGCTTGAGGAAGAATGACAATGTACATACTTTGCCAATATGTCATTCCGAGAGCTTGTCCCGCATATTTTTGTCCTTGCGAAACTGAGTTTATGCCAGCACGCATAATTTCTGCAAAATAAGCCGTTTCAAATGCGGTAAAGGTAATGAGTGCTGATTTATTTGCACCGATGGATGTACCGGTTAAAAAAGGCAAAAGCACGAAAAACCATAAGATAACCATCACAAGTGGTATTGAACGCATAGCTGTTATGTAAACGATTGCAAACCAAGAAAGAAGTTTTATGGAAGAAAGGCGCATCATTGCTAAAAGGGCGCCGAAAACAAACCCCAATACCGTTGCAAAAAGAGTTAGAAAAACGCTAAAGAGCAAACCTGATAAAATGTAAGAACGAAATACATCAAAGGTAAAAAAGGAAAAATCAAAGTCGGAAAAATTGAAAGGAAAATAAAGTCCAAACTGAGAGCTTATGAAATTCATCATTTTCAATTTCCCTTTGTTTGAAAATTAGGAATTTTGAGTATTTGTTCAATGACGGTCATCACAATGAATACGAATAAGGCTATTAGAATATAAAGAATCGTAACAAGCAAATAGTTTTCGTAAACATGGCTTACCTCTTCAATTGCTTGGTATTGAAATTGCATGAGCTCGTTTATTGAAACGGCGAATGCTATAGATGAATTTTTTACAATGCCCATTGCTTCTGAAGTAAGAGGCGGCATAATTGTACGTATAGCACGTGGTAGTATTATATAGCGATAACTTTGATAAGTTGTAAATCCCATTGCCATAGCAGCATAACGTTGTCCAGAAGGAATCGCTTCAATGCCTGAACGAACCTGTTCTGCAATGCGTGCAGATGTAAAGAATCCCAATGCGCATGTTATTAAGAGAATGGGGGAAAATTTCATCGCTGGTGGATAAATCTTAGGAACAACAAAATACCACAAAAATACTTGTACAAGAAGGGGAATATTACGCATAATCTCTACCCAAATAGTACCGATAATGCGAAATATATAATTGATTATAGATGTTTTTGGTAAAGTGCGCATTGTTCCTATAATAACACCACACAATACAGCTAATATAAGTGAAGTGATAGACAATATAACCGTATTTTTTAAGCCATCGAGAAGTGTATCTAAATAGGTATGACTTACGCCGGGAGTTCCCATGCATCCTGTTACCAGTGTTTGGGTAAGGTCATCTCTACAAAGGAAAGAAAAGTCCATTAATTGATATTCCCTCAAATTAGTCATTCACAAATAGGACAATAAATTAAGCGCATCTACATAGGCTAAATTTATTAAAAAGTGAATTAAAATATAAACCACACTCAATTTTTAAAGAGTGTGGTTCTTCTTTATTAAATTTTATAAATCTTTCTCTGTGTAGCTTTCTCGAGGCTTATTATTTGGGTGATCCCAAGCATATCTTGTTTGTTTTGACAAGGGAAGGTTCATAACAGTGTTAGCAGGTGGAATCGGTTTCATAAACCACTTATTGTAAAGCTTTTCAAGTGATTCATCTTTAATCTGACGTACGATACTATCGTTGATTGTTTGTTCAAATTTTTTGTCATTTAATCTGAGCATACAGGCGATAGGTTCGACTGAAAGTACAGTATCAAGAATGACATAATCAGATGGATTCTTTGATTTAGCAATATGTCCAGCAAGAATTGAAGCATCCATAACAAAAGCATCTGCCTTACCAGATTCTAATAATAAAAAACTATCTCCGTGATCTTTCCCCTTTAAAACTTTAAACTGAATGTTTTTTGCACGTTTGTTTTTACGAATAAGTTGAACAGATGTTGTACCGGTGGTCGTTGCGACTGTTTTTCCATTTAAATCGTCAAGAGATTTAATGTTAGAGTTTTTCTTTACAGCAATCCGGACCTCTTCAATGTATGTCGTATAAGCAAATGCTGCTTCTTTACTGCGGGCAATATCATTTGTTGTTGAGCCGCACTCAAAATCATAGGTTTTATTTTTTAAGAGAGGAATTCTATTTTGAGAAGTGATGGGAAGATAATGAATTTTAATTGGTTTACCAATTTTTGTTGAGATATCATCAATGATACGTTCTGCCATTTCTGTATGAAAACCTACATATTTATTATTACCAAGGGCGTAGCCTAAACCAGATGATTCACGGACACCTAAAGTAATTTCCCCTGTTCGTTTTATTTTTTCAAGAGTATCATGTTCAGCATGCGCGACGCTTGTGAATCCAATGGCCGTTGCTGCAATAAACATTAATAATGATTTCTTCATTTATGGACTCCATTCATTTATCTTTACTTTAGCTGTTTAAGATATACTGTTTACATGGTGTAGCATAGTTATTATGTTTGAGTGGAATTTTTTTGGTGTTTCATAATGGGGGTTGGACTTTCTTAATTGATATTAAGGTGAATCCAAACGGGAACGTGGTCGGACGGTTTTTGATATCCCCTTACTTCTGTTTGACTATGAGCGCAAATAAGTTGATCAACAGCTTCTGGTGATAATAATAAATGATCAATGCGAATCCCATTATTCTTAGGCCAAGCACCCGCCTGAAAATCCCAAAAACTGAAGGAGGGAGTATCGGTGACATTCCGGATAGCATCGTAAAGACCTAAATTAAGAATACGTTGAAATACTTTTCTTGTTTCTTGAAGAAATAAGGCATCTTGACACCATTCTTGAGGTTTTTTTGCATCTAATGGAGCGGGGATGACATTATAATCACCTGCTAGAATAAGGGGTTCTTCATACGCAAGCAATGATTTTGCATGTGTATATAATCTTTCCATCCATTCTATTTTATAGGAATATTTTTCACTCTCAATAGGATTCCCATTTGGTAAATAGAGAGATGCAACACGAACAACACCTTTGTTTGTTGAATAAACAGCTTCAATGTAACGTGTTTGCTCATCATTATCATTGCCTGGTAATCGACGGATCACTTCATCCGGTGTTTTTTTAGAGAGAATCGCAACACCATTAAAACTTTTTTGTCCGTGTGTTTCTATGTGGTAACCTAAATTTTCAATTGCATCGCGTGGAAAATTTTCATCAATACTTTTAATTTCCTGTAAACAGACTATGTCCGGCTGGCTTTGCTGCAGCCATTGACATAATGTTTCATGTCGTGCTTTTATTCCAGCAATATTCCACGTTACTATTTTCATGGCGCTCATCATTAGATATCAAGCATGTAATTCAATTTAATTTACTGCATTCATGTTTTATTACAGTCACATTGCTGCTTCTTTTATTTATAGGGATATTACTATGGTAAATTGATTTATCAAGAGTAGCGGTAAAAGCAAATTTAAAGTTTTAAAATTTAATTTATTTTCATTTTTAAAAACTTTCTGCTGTTTAGTTCTTGACGAATGTAAGTGTTCTCGCTATTAGAGATGGACATAACCGATGTGGATGTGATCAGGTGTTTTGGATATGAACCGGAAGATTATTCACAGGTGTTAAGAAGATTAAAAGCAAATGCTAGTGCAAAAGGCTATTGCCTTCTCTGCTTGTGGTCGGGTGAACTGTTATTTGCAGGTGTGCCCGATTTTGTGTGTAGACTTAGATATCTGTTCCAATTTTGTTGGAGTGGATAGAAATGAAATAGAAAAGCCCGATTGGGTGAGACGAATATAGATCGAAAAGAGGAAGGTTGCATGCCTACCGTAAACCAGTTGATTCGCAAACCGCGTGTAGCGCCAGTTAAACGTAATAAGGTTCCTGCTTTGCAGTCGAATCCGCAGAAGCGTGGTGTTTGTACGCGTGTTTATACAACAACGCCGAAGAAACCTAATTCTGCTCTTCGTAAAGTTGCTAAGATTCGCTTGACGAATGGATTTGAGGTGATTGGTTATATTCCTGGAGAGGGACATAATCTTCAAGAGCACTCTGTTGTGATGATTCGCGGTGGTCGTGTGAAAGATTTGCCAGGAGTTCGTTATCACATTATTCGTGGTTTGCTTGATACGCAGGGTGTCAAGAATCGTAAACAGCGTCGTTCAAAGTATGGCGCAAAGCGTCCAAAATAATATTGAGAGACAAAGCTAATGTCCCGTCGTCATAGAGCAGAAAAGCGTGAAATTAATCCAGATCCTAAGTTTGGTGATTTGGTTATTATGAAATTTATGAATGCCATTATGTTTGATGGTAAAAAATCAGTTGCAGAGCGTATTGTTTATGGTGCGCTCGATTCTGTAGAAAAAAGAGTAAAAACAGATCCTGTGGCTCTATTTCATCGGGCCTTAGAGAATGTTGCTCCTCATATTGAGGTTCGCTCACGCCGTGTTGGTGGTGCTACTTATCAAGTTCCGATTGATGTTCGTCCTGATCGTCGTCAGGCTCTTGCTATTCGTTGGTTGATTGCTGCGGCACGTGGTCGGAATGAAACGACGATGATTGAGCGTTTATCTGGTGAATTGATGGATGCGGCTAATAATCGCGGTTCTGCCGTGAAAAAGCGTGAAGATGTTCATCGTATGGCTGAGGCTAATCGTGCTTTTTCTCACTATCGCTGGTAGAAGTTTTAAACTAAGGCAAATATAATGGCTCGCGAATATAAAATTGAAGATTATCGTAATTTTGGTATTATGGCGCATATTGATGCTGGTAAGACTACGATGACTGAACGTATTCTGTTCTATACCGGTAAGAATCATAAAATTGGTGAGACCCACGATGGTGCTTCTACGATGGATTGGATGGAGCAGGAGCAGGAGCGCGGTATTACGATTACGTCTGCTGCGACAACGACGTTTTGGGAAGGGCGTGATGGTCGGAAGCGTCGCTTTAATATTATTGATACGCCAGGGCACGTTGATTTTACGATTGAAGTTGAGCGCTCTTTGCGTGTTCTTGATGGTGCGATAGCCTTGTTGGATGCAAATGCTGGTGTGGAGCCTCAGACGGAAACTGTTTGGCGGCAGGCTGAGAAATATCGTGTGCCTCGTATGGTTTTTGTTAATAAAATGGACAAAATAGGAGCTGACTTCTATCGTAGTGTGGAGATGGTTGGTTCTCGGTTGGGTGCTAAAGCGCTTGTTTTGCAGTTGCCGATTGGTGCTGAAAATGACTTTGAAGGCGTTGTTGATCTTGTAGAAATGAAGGCTTTAAAGTGGGATGGTTCTATTGGTGCCTCGGCGGTGATAAGTGAAATTCCCTCTGATTTAAGAGAGAAAGCTGAAGAATATCGCGAGAAATTGATTGAGATGGCTGTGGAGGTTGATGAAGCTGCGACAGAGGCTTATTTGGAAGGTGTTATGCCAACCAATGAAAAGCTTGTTTCTCTCATTCGTAGGGGGACAGTAGAAGTTCAGTTTCATCCGGTTCTTTGTGGTACAGCTTTTAAAAACAAGGGAATTCAGCCGCTTTTGGATGCTGTTGTTTCTTATCTTCCTTCTCCAGTTGATGTTCCGGCAATTAGTGGTATTGATGTGAAGACTGAGACTGAGACGACACGCGAATCTTCAGATGATGCTCCACTATCTATGCTTGCTTTTAAAATTATGAATGATCCTTTTGTTGGTTCGTTGACGTTCTGTCGTATTTACTCAGGTAAAGTTCAGAAAGGTATTTCTCTTGAGAATACTGTGAAAAAGAAGAAAGAGCGTTTGGGGCGTATGCTTCAAATGCATTCAAATTCTCGTGAGGATATTGAAGAAGCATTTGCTGGTGATATTGTTGCTCTCGCAGGACTTAAGGAGACGACAACAGGTGATACTCTTTGTGATCCTTTGAAGCCTGTTATTTTGGAGCGGATGGAATTTCCAGAGCCCGTTATTGAGATTGCAATTGAACCGAAAACAAAAGCAGATCAAGAAAAAATGGGTATTGCTCTTAATCGTCTGGCAGCCGAAGATCCTTCATTTCGTGTTAAATCGGATGAGGAATCTGGTCAGACTATTATAGCTGGAATGGGTGAGCTTCATCTTGATATTATTGTTGACCGTATGCGCCGTGAATTTAAGGTTGAAGCAAATGTTGGGCAGCCTCAAGTTGCTTATCGTGAGTCAATTACTAAAATGGCGGAAATTGATTATACGCATAAGAAACAATCGGGTGGTGCTGGTCAATTTGCTCGTGTAAAAATTATTTTTGAGCCTCATGATGGTGATGACTTTATTTTTGAGTCAAAGATTGTTGGTGGTGCTGTTCCTAAAGAATATATTCCTGGTGTCCAAAAAGGGATTGAAAGTGTTATGGGGTCAGGTCCTCTTGCGGGCTTTCCTATGCTTGGTGTAAAAGCGACACTCATTGATGGTGGCTATCACGATGTTGATTCCTCGGTTTTGGCTTTTGAAATTGCTGCTCGTGCAGCTTTTCGTGATGGAGCAAAGAAGGCTGGTGCGCAGCTTCTTGAACCGATCATGAAGGTGGAAGTTGTTACACCAGATGATTATGTTGGTGATGTTATTGGTGATCTCAATTCTCGTCGAGGACAGATTTCGGGAACTGAAGC
This sequence comes from Bartonella sp. LB28NMGDW, assembly GCF_042194435.1. Classification (NCBI taxonomy): domain Bacteria; kingdom Pseudomonadati; phylum Pseudomonadota; class Alphaproteobacteria; order Hyphomicrobiales; family Bartonellaceae; genus Bartonella; species Bartonella sp. LB28NMGDW. The sequence goes on along the minus strand of NZ_JBHIMX010000006.1, from coordinate 310 downwards.
GCGCGGTATTGCAACGGTTGTGAATGCAATGGTTCCTTTGGCAAATATGTTTGGTTATGTGAATACCCTTCGCTCTATGAGTCAGGGGCGTGCACAGTATACAATGCAGTTTGATCATTACGAGCCTGTACCTTCGGCTGTTGCTTTGGAGATTCAAAAGAAATACGCGTAATTTCAGGTTGGTAATTAATTTTTAACTTAGTCCTTGGCTTGGACGGAAAATGGAGAGCTCAGATGGCGAAGAGCAAGTTTGAACGAACAAAACCGCATGTTAATATTGGTACGATTGGTCACGTTGATCATGGGAAGA
>NZ_JBHIMX010000059.1:0-2210 GCF_042194435.1 Bartonella sp. LB28NMGDW | reverse complement strand
CACAAGTAACCAAGATATGACAGAAGTCAAATGGATAGCTGTTCTATAAGCAGGCTTATATGTTTTTAAGTCCTTTTTAAAACTCTTTAAAAGCCCTTTGAAAGGGCTTTTTTTGACTGACAGTGTCAGTCTTATGGAGCATGGTGATGCTTGTTATAGTCTCTTCATTGATTTGGAGAGCAAGATGGCAATAGAATTTAAACTTCGTATTCACTTTATTAAGAAAGGATATAGTTATGAATGACATTCCTGCACAAAGAGATAAAAACCGTTGTCCTACTCATCCAGGAGAAGTTTTGGCAGAAATTATTCCTGAAACTGGCAAAACGAATACAGAAATCGCACAGATGCTTGGTATATCACGCCAACATCTCTATGATATTCTAAATGCCGAAAAGCCTATATCTCCTTCTCTTTCGGCTTGTCTTGGCAAAATGTTTGGGAATGGAGCTGCCATATGGTTACGTATGCAAGCGAATTATGATGCGTGGCATGCTGAACGTGAAACAGATGTTAGCAAAGTTCCAACACTCCACGCTGTTTGACTTTGTGACTCAATCTCTAGAGACTTTTCCAAGTGGTTTTATTGCTTTAACTTCTTTAATTTTAAGTGCAATTTTACGCACGAAAGCGAGGCTAAAACGCCCTTGTGGTTTTAAATCTTCAAAGTCAAACAAAGATTCGCAAGGAACAACATTAAATTCATCAACACGCACCCAAGATTGCATTTGCAACCCCGCACGTCTACATTCTATCTCAGGTACTTTTAAGCTATATTGTAAATTAATAGGCTCTTGAGAAGTGATAGGAAACAAAAAGAAATGGCTTTCAGTTTTAACCATAACACAGGAAGGACGCGCTTTGCGCCCCGAATGTTCACCTTTTTGCGCTTGTTCGTGCCATAAATAATAATATTGAACAACATCCCCTGCTTTAAACATATTCGTCGCCATTTAAAATATCATCTAAACCACGATCTAAATCGTCTAATATATTTTGCGGTGCATCTGCATAAACAAAAGATTGTATACGAGAACGCGCTTTTATTAATTCATGATATAAATCAACAGGAAGCATAATGATTTTTTCACGCCCTCGCTTTGTTAAAGCTACAGGTGTAGACATAGCCTCGTCTAAAATATCGCCTGCCCCGCGGTTTACATCTGTAAAACTATATTTTTTCATATGCACATCCTATCTTTAATGTATAATACGTATTATACGTACAATATGTATTATGTAAAGATATTTTATGCTGTTAACCACCTCCCCGCCTAAAAGACGAGGAGAGAAAATCATGTTTTTAAAGTTAAGCAGCTTTTGTAATCGGACTTGCTAAGACCTTTTTTGCTTCTTTAATGAGGGCTTTATATTTTCTGTTTTCTTCGTCTACTCTGAAGGCATCAAGAAGACGCATATGAATTGGACCTAAAAGATACAAAACTTTTTCACCAGGTTTCATACCTTCCCAATAACTTGGCAAATCAAAACGCGTATCACGATCATAATCAACAGATTGGTTTCTCAGTTTCTTTTCACACTCAATAAAGTAACGGCGTGCTTGACGTCCTTTCTCGTTACGTTCCACCATTGAGAGCTCTTTCGCCATGTCTAAAGTGATGTGATATTCTGTACTTGGACGACCGCCTTTAGGTTTTACTAAATTTTTAGTAAAACTCGCAAAGTCCTTATTTTCTAGGAAACCATATTCTTTAATACGATTAATAATCCAATCGTTAAAACGAGATGTTACCTTCAAAAACGTATGCAAATCACGAGCGTTAACAGTTTGAACAGTTTCCTGATCAATGATTTGTTCCGATATTGGAATAAGAGTATTCATGAGAACTCCTTGTTGTTAGACGTTTTTCATTGACATTTTTTATAAAAATGCCGGGTGCTGAAAAACACGGCAACAAGCCCGTCGTTATGCCTTTCCCCCGAAAGGGTATTGTATAGCGTAACCACACCCGACAAAGCTATTATATGCGTGTAGCATATAATGAGTCAAAGTCTTTAATGCACAGAAGACTGATTATTTCGGTAACCAATCCGCTTGTTGTTTTAAGGTGTTTTTCAAGCACCTTTGTATGAATCTAACGGTTTTGAATATTTTGTCAAGTCGTTTTCAAAAGCGGCTTTTTACCTCTCATTTTTCCCATTCATTTTAATTCACCCCTCATTTAAAGGAGCATAAAGTATGGCAATAG
>NZ_JBHIMX010000058.1:0-2297 GCF_042194435.1 Bartonella sp. LB28NMGDW | reverse complement strand
GAGACGACCAAAAAGCCGCGGCTGATGCACGAGAACCAGAAGAGATTGATGATGATGAAAACTTTATCCATATGGATAACAGTGACAGAGCACCATCATCATCTGAATCGGAAAAAGCAGAAACAACACCTGAGAAAGAAGAAGAAGACAAAGAGAAAAAAGGCGGTGTTCTCGCAACTTATCATGATATCCGCAGTGGTGAAAAAAAAGAAGTCAAGGTTGGTAATCCGCCGTTTCATGAACTCAAATACACCTACCATAACCAATCAGAGGCTGTTGCGGCCATTGCTGCTTATCGCAATAAATCATCACGCGGTAAGTCTTCTTTCTCATGTGATATCGGTGGTGATCCGTTTGTGCAAGCAGAAGCAAAGCTTGTTCAAGAGCCCCCTTTCCGCCCCTATATTCCAGCAGAATGGCGCATCAAGAGCGTTAAGCACAAACTTGATAAAACGGGTGGTTACACCACAAAAATAGAGTGCGAACTTTTTGATGCATCACAAGAAGATGCGGCTGGAAACGTTGCAAACACAACACCAGACAAGGACGATACCCTTGATCCAAACGCCCCACCAAACGCATGCGACGAAGGCGAAGGCGTAATCCATATGGATGAAGAGGATAGATAAGTCAAATTAGTAAAAACGTAAAAAATCTCGAAAGCAGCTTGACAATGTGACGACAATATGAATAATCGAATCAGGTGCCTAAGAAACACCTTAATAGTAAGCGGATTTGGTTACGAAACAATCTCTTCTCCGCACGTTTAAAGGCTTTGACTCATTGTATGTTACACGCATATAATGATCTTGTCGGGTGTAGTTACGCTATACAATACCCTTTTGGGAAAAGCATAACGACGGACTTACTACCGTGTTTCTTAGCACCCGGCACTTTTTAAAAGTGTCATTAAGAAACATCTAAATAGTAAGGAATTCTTATGAACACTCTTATAGAAATTAAAGAACAAAATATTGGTCAAGAAACTGTTCAAACGGTTAACGCACGTGAATTACATACGTTTTTAGAAGTCAACTCTAAATTTGCAGATTGGATTGTACGTCGTATTAAAGAATATGGATTTTTGGAAAATCAAGATTATGGTTTTACGTTTCTCAAAAATGAGAAACGTAAAAATGTTATAAGTAAAGAATATCATCTCACCTTAGATATGGCGAAAGAGCTCTCAATGGTTGAGCGCAATGAGAAAGGACGTCAAGCTCGTCGTTACTTTATTGAATGTGAAAAGAAACTAAAAAGTCAATTTGTTGATTATGATGATATACGTTTTGCTTTCCCAAAAGATTGGGATAAAATGTCTCCAACTAAAAAGGCTGTTTACATTTATGGACCTCTCCACATGCATCTTGTCAAAGCCTTTACGTTGGTAGAAGAAAGCAAGCATTACAAAGCCATAATCAAAGAAGCAAAACAAGTCTTAGAAAGATCTGTAGTGAAAGCCGCTTAAGTAAAAAATATGCCTCCCCTCCCCGTTCTCAAAAATGGGGAGGTGGTCAAGATGCTTCTTCTAAAGCCGCTTGTTCCTTACAATTATTTTGGATAGGCGTTAAGCTAATCTGCAAATTTAAAGCACTCAAAACACTAAGAAAAGTAGAAAGTCGTGGATCACCTTTATCGCTTAAAGAACGATAAAGAGACTCGCGATTTAGTCCTGTCTCTTGAGAAACAGTTGTCATTCCTTGTTTACGCGCAATAATACCTAATACATGTGCAATATAGCCACTATTTTTGGTTTCTAAAGCATCATCTAATAAAATCTTAAAGTCTTCAGGCGTATTAAAATATTCACTTACATCAAATTTAGTAATTTCCATGTTTCATTTCCTTTACTAATTGAAGGGCTTTTTCGATATCTTTTTGTTGTGTGGATTTATCACCAGCATTTAATAACAAAATGATTTGTTTCCCTTGTTTTACAAAATAAATCCTATAGCCTGGTCCATAATTTATTTTTAGTTCACCAATGCCACGGAAATATTTCACGTCTCCTAGAAGCCCATATTCAAGGCGGAAAATACGTGCAGCAATTTTCTTTTGCACTTGTTTGTCTTTTAATGAGTCTAACCACTCTGTAAAATAGTGTGTTTTTTTAACAATAAACATCTGTAGTTTATATGCTACAAAATTGATAATGTCAAATACATTCTTTTGTTCCAATGAAAAAGCGACATGAGTTTTAACAAGCTATCTTTCCGAATGGGAAAGATGTCAATTTTTTAATCCAGCTCTGCTTTTGCGGGGCTTTTTTTATGGAGAATCATATGCGAAAAATATCA
>NZ_JBHIMX010000057.1:0-2297 GCF_042194435.1 Bartonella sp. LB28NMGDW | reverse complement strand
TTTGTGATTTTTTAATAACTATTATTAATAAAATTGACTTGATAAAAATGGTAACAAAAAACCATAATTGTTTATTTGTTTTATGAAAAGCTGCTTTGTAAAAACCAACGCTTCCAAATGTAAAAAGAACGTTTTTTGCAGATATTTATTGAATATGCATTTGCTTTTGATTGGATTGTTAAAGCTACCGAGCGTTTTGATTTGTTTGGTAGGTTTGATAGCCATGAAAGCGTTTATAGGCTCTCTCATTCAAATGAGTGATTAAAGATCATACGCATCGTTTACGTTTCTTTTGATAAGTTTTTATATTTCTAATAGAGCGCTTGCAATATGATACGTTTTGTATATATGCATTCATTACTCCATTGTGGATGATTCATTTTAATCAATAAAAAACGCTATTTGAAAGCCGCGTCATATCACTTGGCACGGCTTTTTTTTATTTTACTCTCTCTTTTATGATATGTTTATAGCAATGCATTTTATATGCGTTTATAACCATAAAGAATGCACGCCCCATGCGTGTTTTTATTCTGTTTTATCAGTTATATTGACAACATTATCCCTTTCATAAACCTCACAATTTTTTGGAACCAACCTTACTTTGCTTTTTTTATTGATTTTTGCATTGCCATAAGCACGCCCCCAGATCGTTGCACAATATGAGATTTTAGCATTGCCATAAACAGAGCCATAAATCTCACAAGAGCCACTCACACAAGCATTCCCATAAACCTTGCCATAAATTTTTGCACGACCATTAATAACAGCATAATTATAAATTTTTGCATGGCTATAAATACAAGCCAAGCCAGAAACCTTGGCATGACCATAAACGCGTGCATAACTAAAAACCGTAGCATCATAAGAAACATGCGCATGATCATAAATATGAGCATCAGCAAGAATGCGGGCACTACCATTCACATGAGCATACCCATAAATATTGCCATAAACATGAGCATTGCCATAGACAAAAGCATGGTCATAAACTTTAGCATATTGAGAGATAAAAGCTTTTCCATAGACCTCAGCATTGCCATAAACTTGACCACAGACTTGAGAAAAATGGCGTATTTTTGCATTTTCATACACTCTTGCATGACCATAGACACAAGCCTCATCATAGACCCAGCAATTACCATCATGGGATAGGTTAACTTTCTTTTCAATAAAGCCGCCTAAGGACCCCGCCTTTACATCATCAAAATCTTTTAAAGCTTTAATGCGATAAAGGCTTATAATATTTCGAGTAAGAGCATGTTTGATTTTTTTGATTTCACTGGTTAATTCGTATTTTTTGCACATAGAGATACCCTCACAATTTAATGTGATAAACGTTTGCTAAAATTTGGAATGGAAAATTTAAAAGAGGGGCACCCCCGCCGCGCCCGCGCGTCTTTACGCTGCTTTATTTTCAACAATCTTTACAACGGTATCGTTTTCATAAATTTCACAATCTTCAGGAATTCCATATGCATAATAAAAGTTTTGTTTGACATATGAATAATCATTTCTTTTTAATCTTGCATTGCCATGTACCAAACCTCTAATGGTGTGATAACCAGTCACTTTTGCATTCCCATAAACAGAACCATAGACCTTAACATACCCACCCACGCTAGCATTGCCATAAACCTTGCCATAAATTTTTGAAGAGCTACTTACAACAGCATAATCATAAACCTCAGCCTTGCTATAAATGCGTGCACTTCCTGTTAATTTTGCATTCCCATAAACCCTTGCATATTGATAAACCCACACCTTATCAGAAAGATGCGCATTATCATAAACATGAGCTCCAAAATACACGCGGGTTTTATCATATACATGCGCATTGCCATAAACAAAACCACCAATGACAGCGTTGCCATATACCCTTGCATTTTCATAAACACGACCAGATTTTACAACACAAGCATTATCATAAACCCAGCAATTGCCATCATGAGAAAGGTTATCTTCCTTTTCAATAAAGCCGCCTAAATCACCAGCTTTAACATCAGCAAAGTCTTTTAAAGCACGAATGCGGTATAAAGTAATCCCTTTAACGTGACTTTCATTTATAAGCTCATATTTTTTAGATACATTTTTAGTGGTCATAGGTAGCTCCCTAATCTAATATTCAAACAAATTTTTAAATGAAATGGTTATAAGGAGGCGCCCCCGCCGCGCCCGCGCCGTTATTTACGCAGCATCACTTTCATATTCGCTGTTATCATCATCGTCATAATACCCTTCAAAATCAGCATAATACTCATGACGATAATAATCATCTTCGCTACCAAACTCAGGAT
>NZ_JBHIMX010000056.1:0-2357 GCF_042194435.1 Bartonella sp. LB28NMGDW | reverse complement strand
CTACTAACAGTACATGTTCAATCATGTGATGCGGAAATTAAAGAATTGAAGCAAAAGATAGATGCGTACCGAGAAGAGTTTAAACGGAAAAGTGAAAAGATACAGGCACTAAAAGCAGATGTTGCATCACGCGACGAGGAAGTTGAAAGACTAACACAAGAGCTTAAACAGCGTGATGAAGCAGTAAAAGCGCCGTCTCATAAGAATAAGAAGAGTAAGAAGAAGGGTAAGTGAGGAGAGAAAGATGAGTTTAGTAGCAATTGTTATTTCCTTAATTGCGAATGTGATTTCGTTTTATGCTGTTCATGACTCTTCTAAAAGAGTGCGAAGGCTTAGAAAAGAGCTAGCAGAAAAAAATGAGTTAATAACGTCACAAAAAGCATTGATGGAAGGACAGCTAGCAGAAAATGAAGAGAAAATACAACATTTACAAAAATTACAAAAAGAAGTGCAAGAACGTTTGTTGGAATCTGAACAGAAGAAATCTAAAGAGCAAGAATATTTGACTGAATATGAAAATATTAATGACAATCTTCAAGAGCCTGAAGATGTTCGTGCGCTTGTAAGAGAGTTTGTAAACAAAGCTCCAATTATAAATGAATATAGTGATGAAAAAGATGATAATAGAGCACGAAAGATATTGCAACAATTGATGATGGATGAACAGAGAAAGAATGAAGCAATTCAAATTATTAACGATGTCCATACATGGTTTATGGCAAAAAAAACCGTTACAATTGAAGAAGTTAATAAATGGGATAGATCGCAATATTTATTATTTCATCTTGTGAGGCCAAAGCCACTGACATGGGCCGAGTTGGCTGAAAAAAGTATTGAGGAACAACAGCGTTATTGTTCAAATTGGAAAACCATTATTCTTTGAACGTAACAGCTGTAAGATTTCTGGTTCAAAGTATTGAATATCGCGGACGGGAAAATTCACTTTTTCTGGTGGATTTTGAGGATCTACGGCAGCATTTTCGTAAAAAGAGCAATCTTCTAAAACACATTTTGTATGGAGTGGTGTGGTGATTAACACGATTCTTTGTTTTGATCTAGGTACCAAAACGGGGTGGGCGATACGTGGTGCAAGTGGTGACATGTTCAGTGGTACCGTGAATTTTCAATCGCGCCGTTTTGAAGGCGGTGGAATGCGTTATTTGCGCTTTAAGCAATGGCTATCAGAAATAAAGCAGACAGCAGGTCAAATTGACGCGGTGTATTTTGAAGAGGTGCGCCGGCATGCGGATACTGATGCTGCGCATGTTTATGGAGGTTTTTTAGCAACGTTAGCGACGTGGTGTGAACAGCATCAGATACCGTATGAGGGGATACCAGTAAGTACGATTAAGAAAGCGACGACAGGCAAGGGGAATGCGTCGAAAGAAGAGATGATTAAGGCGGTGCGTGCAAAAGGGCACAATCCGAAAGATGATAACGAAGCAGATGCTTTAGCAATTTTATATTTAGTTAAAGAAAGGGAATTGGGGTATGTCCAGTAAATTACCATGGACGAGGCTTTTTGCAGACAAGTGGCTTCTTACTCTTGGTTGTTTGTCGCCGACCGAGAAATGTATCTATGTCATGTTGCGACTTCTAATGCTCCATACTGGTGAACCTATTTTAAAGGACTTAACGGTATTAGCTTTTTGGGTTGGTTATCCAGTAGAAGAGTTTGAAGCAGCTTTGAATTCCTTGATTGAAGGTGGATTCATCATACGTTTAGACAATGGTGGGTTGTGGAATTCAGAAGTTGAAAAAGAACTCAATAACGTCACTGAAGAGCTAGATAATTTCACTTGCAATAATAATAAAGAAAGGGAGGTGAAGTATGTCAACTAAGTTGCCATGGACGAGGCTTTTTGCAGACCAGTGGGCAATAGTTGTTGATTATTTGCCTGCTGTAGAGGGCAATATCTATATGCGATTACGGTTACGTATGTTGCGTACTGGTGAACCTCTTTTTTATAATATTAAAGTTTTATCTAATTACACTGGTTATTCAGTGAAGAAGTTCGAAGCAGCGTTAAATGTCTTGCTTGAAGAAGGATACCTTGTTCGTTTAGCAGACGGTCGTTTGTGGAATTTAGATGTTGAGGAAGAACTCAATAACTCTAATGAGAATTTAGATAAAGCTTCGGAAAAGGCTTCAAAAGCAGCAAAAGCTAGATGGGATAAAAACAAAGATAAAAGTAATGATGATGCACGTGCAATGCATGAGCAATGCACAAGCAATGCATACGCAATGCACGAGCAATGCTTGGAAATGCACAATAACATTAACATTAACAATAACAAAAAAAATAAAAATATTATTTTATCAAAAAGAGAAATTGATTTTGAAAATTTAGAAACAA
>NZ_JBHIMX010000055.1:0-2433 GCF_042194435.1 Bartonella sp. LB28NMGDW | reverse complement strand
TGCTCAACCATATCCCCTTGCATTCATAGAGTGAATCTCCAAAGAACGCCTTATCTATGAGTTTTGAAGTTTTTGAGTATTTTGAGAGTTTGAGAAACCTTCAAAACCTATAAGCAAAATTCGCAATAAAATTCTTCAAAATACTCATTCTGATATTTTAAAGCACATAGTGCATTTGTCTTTTTTTCATAAAACGAATAGCAGATTTCACTATTTTGCTGATCTTATCCCATGTCATGGGCTGTGGATAAGCAGCATTTAAAAAACTTTTTGAAAAAAATATCGGCTTTTTTCGCATTTTTCTGCATTTTTTCTTAATTCGTTCAAAATGGATTTAATAAGCTTCGTTTTAATTCTTTTGAAGAGAATTAAACCCCTTATACGAAAACGGAGCTCTATTGTAACAGGACGTGAACTGGGTCATTTGCACGTGAATTATGAAACTGTAGAACCTTATCCAGTGACCTTTAAAAAGGGTAATCCAAAACAAACAGAGATCTATAATCCAGAAAAGTTTTATTATGTGACTGAAATGAAATTCGCAAAAATTAAGAATAGTAAGGAAAAAGATAAATCGATTGTTTTTTATAACAGCAATATCACAATAACAGATATCCCTCTTGAAGCTTATGAGTATATCGTCAATGGTAAACCCGCTCTTGAGTGGGTTATGGGGCGTCAATGTGTAAAGACAGATAAAAAGAGCAGCATTGTGAATGATGCCAATCGCTATGCTATTGAGACCATTGGCAACCCTGCTTATCCATTGGAGTTATTCCAAAGGGTTATTACTGTAAGTTTAGAGACCATGAAAATCGTTAAGAACTTACCAAAATTAGAACTAAGAGAAATTGAATAGACTTGGCTTGCTAAACTCACAAGGGGTATAGAATCTTATAACTATAATCTATACCTCTCTTGTTAAGTTGATTAGATACAATCCTAATATGCGTTATTCTAAAAAAGAAATCATTTCCACTTTTAAATACTCTTATTTTGATTGCTTTAAGACTTTTAAAAAATCCCATCTTAAAGTGAATACGCTTCTTTTACATTGCCTTTAAAAGATTATACCGTAATCTAAAATGATAGCTTTATGCTTTTCAAAAGCTTTGTTTAAACAGAATTATGTATATTCATTTTCTTATATTACTTATAGGTTTTTAAGGTTCTTAAAACCCTCAAAACTAAGTACCATAAAAGTCTTGATAACATTTCTTATGAGTTACAAACTATCTTTTGAAAGGCTTTAAAGATTACATACTCTCATAAGACATGTTTTAATCATTCACTAAATGATCACTTTTGTCGATTCAATGTACTGACATAAACTGACAAATATATATTTACAGTTGTATTTATTTGTTATGGCTGTTTTAATAAGTTGTATTTTGAAAAATTGATAAAACTTAACTTATTGAAATATAATGATTTTAATTTTCTCTCATTTAAAAAAAATGATATAGGTTCTAAAAAGAACTGACAAGACTGACAAAAGTTTATTAAAAGGGATTTTGCTCATCTCTATAATGATCAGTTTCTATTGAGATGTTTTCATAAGTGTTTTCATAATGGTCTATAAATCACAATTATCCTATTTATCATTTCTCTTATGAAACTGAAAAATGATGCCATGGCTATAAAGAACATAACAACTATAGAGAAAGCAAAAATGCAAATGAAAGCATTTGTTATAAAGACAGTCCCTATAAGGCTGTTAAGTCTAAAATGTGTTATTAAAAGAAATTAACAGAAATCTTAGAAGCCATTTAGTGACAAAATTGATAGGTTATAAAGTTTAAAATACGCATTATGAGAGCGTTTCTAAATATTATAAATGTATAGATTCAGAAAATAACGCAATCGTTTTATAAATCTTATAATATAGCTTTAAAAGCACATAAATATAAAAGAAGCAATTAATAAGCATAAGTTATTATCAATACACAACGTATTTAAAAAATAAGAAAAAAATATCAAAAAAGATAAAATATTATTTGACAATAAATACGTATTTTGTTATATAAATAATCAAGTGATCAAAACACTTTACGTTAAGCGGGTAGGTTACGAAACGACCTTATCCACTTCTTAAAATACTGACTATCTTTTATGCTTTTGTTAGCATATATAGTGATTTTGTCGGGTGTAGCTATGCCATACAATACCCTTTTTAGGGGAAAGCATAGCAACGGACTTAACGCCGTGTTTTGAGCGCCCGGCGCCTTTATAAGGTGTCAATTTCAAAACTTTTTACGTTAAGAAAGAATTTCCAATGAAAAAATACGAATTTACCAATGAAAAATTCACTTTTGATGGTCTTACTTTACACCGCATTCGTGCTCTAAGAGATTTCGATGATGTTAAGGCGGGGGACCTCGGCGGTTTTATTGAAAATGAAAGTAACTTATCCCATGATGGCAATTGCTGGGT
>NZ_JBHIMX010000054.1:0-2565 GCF_042194435.1 Bartonella sp. LB28NMGDW | reverse complement strand
CAGACACTCAATAGCGCCGGAGGTATTGCAACACCAAGCGCTCTTGGCTCGGGCAGCTTTGGCAGTTTTGACTTTGCAGGTGTCACTTTCATTAATTACCGGAGTATTCACAACTATAATATAAGTGCGAAGGCTGGAACAAAGCGCGCCATAGGCATTAAGCCTGATGAATGTCAATTCTTTCCTGTTGATGCGCCTGGTGTCTTCCAAAAAACCTTTGCACCAGGTGAAAGCTTGGATTTTGCCAACACCGTTGGAAAGCCTCTCTACACCATGTTGATCATTGATCACGACCGTAATGCATGGGTAAAACCGGAGGTCTACAGCTATCCGCTTTACATTTGCACACGCCCTGAAATGCTGTTTAAAGCCGTGATTGGAGCGAAATAACATGCGATGGCACGGGCTGCTAAACCAAATGGTTAAAGATGTGCGCAACACTTTTGGGCAGCCCATCATCTACACGCGAAAGGACAATCAGCAATCTTTTCGGATTACAGCGATTTACGGCATTAAGCATTCAGAATCGGACGCCGGTGGCAGAATCCCCACCACAATTCCAAGAAAGGAACTTGATCTTTGTATCAATGACATCGGGGGTTTACCACCAAAACCTCAAGATAGTATTGTGGTCCTCTCTCCTGAAAACAGCAAAGCGCCCTCTTCTCAAGAGCACTTCACTGTCACAGATGTCCAAGCCTCAGAATCTAGTATGTATAAGCTTATTCTGCGTAATGAATCTTCATCTAAAAAGCAATTTTGATTATATTTCTGAGATGCAGAAGGGGAATAAATTATCCCCCTTCTGTGTTTCACCTACTTATTGGAATACGCCAAGCCTTTCGCCCATAGTGTTTTGCGTAAAGTTTTTGACCTGTATAAGGACATCTACGCCATGTACGAAAAACGTACGTTTTTTTGTCTTTATTTCTCATAAAGACTCCTTTTTCGGTGGATGAACCTAGACAGGAAACATTTACAATGATACAATTCCGCATGTCGTTGCAGGTTGCATTTTTCTGTTTCCTGTCTGGTTTTACGTCAGCTAACCGAAACCTGACGTAAACTCTTTATGGGTTTGAGCTGCAACTCAAACCCATTATTGTTGTGATTTAAAATAATTTGTCATGTAATTTATCCTAATCTCTGCTGCTTGTAATGAAACTCCATAGAAATTAGCTACCTCTCTTGGAGTCTTAAATCTTGACATTCCTGAACGTGGCATTAAAAGCTCAGCAGCAAATTGGTTAGCTTGTTTTTCTGCACTGCGATAGACAGGTATTTCATGAGAATTGACTACGCGTTGAAAAGGTAAATTTGTATGTAAAAAAAGATGACCAAGTTCATGAGCAACTGTAAATCTTGCGCGACCATTATCATCGTACGCATCTTTATAAATATCCTCTCTTAAAACAATGAATTTGCCTTGCGGGTCTGTTAAACCACCCACATTTCCAAGTTCTTCCTCATCTGCGATATGTAAACAATATCCTGGTCTCATAGTAGGCAAAATGTATTCAGCAAAATCCATAACTGGGAAAGCTTGGTAATCTAACAATTTCAGTTCTTTTCGAAGTAAATCAGTAAAAAAACCAATTTTCTCCCAACTATAAGGAGGAACTTCGTAATCAATACTTTTCTTCACCTTCTACTTACCTTTTTTTTCTTTTATCTGTTTCATTAATTTTTTCATTTTTTCTACATCTTCTGGAGAAATGTTATCTATAACTCTAGCAAACATACCAACAAGTTCACCTGTGGATGAATTAGAAGACTTTATTGTAAAACTTTTGCGGCAAGCATCAGCCTCTTTTCTTAAGAGAGAAGCCATATCTTGATCTAAATCGTATAATTCTATGATCTTTTCTTCCATACCAACAGGTACAGATTTTTTGCCAATCTCAACAGAAGATAAAAATGCTACAGATATATCTAATTTTTTAGCCATATCTAAAAGGCGTTCTGCATGATCAATACGGAGTTTCCGTAAGGTTTTACCAAAGGATGTAAGCATCAAATAGAACTCCAAAGGACGGATAATTAATCTTAATAAGTTGAATATATTTTATCTTAAGGTATAAATCAACTCTTTTTTTACAATAATTACAAATTGCCAATAGCAAAAATTTAAAAATTATCGAACGTGGCTTGACATTATAGTAGGAGTATGAATAATCGAATCAGGTGCCTCAAAAACACCTTAAACCATAAGCGGATTGGTTACCGAAATAATCAGTCTTCTATACATTAAAGACTTTGACTCATTATATGCTACATGCGTATAATAATATTGTCGGGTGTGGTTACGCTATACAATACCCTTGCGGGGAAAGTGTAACGACGGACTTATGGCCGTGTTTTTGAGCACCCGGCACTCTTCTTGGAGTGTCAATCAAAAACATCTAACCATAAGGAATTCATTATGAATACTCTTATAGAAATTAGAGAACAGGTTATCGATCAGGAAACTGTTCAAACTGTTAACGCTCGTGATTTGCATGCGTTTTTAGAAGTAGGTAAAGATTTCTCTACTTGGATTAAATATCGCATCAACAAATATAATTT
>NZ_JBHIMX010000053.1:0-2846 GCF_042194435.1 Bartonella sp. LB28NMGDW | reverse complement strand
ATCGATATATTCACAATCATCAATAAATTCGTATTTTTTTGCAGGCTCTTGTTGATTAACAGACGCGGTTTCATTTGAAATATTAGAGATAACGGGGGTGTTTTTTGAGATATAATTCATTTTATTAAACCTAGTTATTTAGAGTTTTGAAATTGACACCCTATAAGGGCGCCGGGCGCTCAAAACACGGTAACTAGTCCGTTGCTACACTTTTCCCATAAAGGTATTTTATGGTGTAGCTACACCCGACAAAACCATTATATGCTAATCACAGCACAAAAGACAGTCGATATTTTAAAGAAATGGGAGAAACCTTATCGTGGTTTACCCGCTAGTTATTAAGTGTTTTGATCACTTGATTATTTATATAGCAAAATACGTATTTATTGTCAAATAATATTTTATCTTTTTTGATATTTTTTTGTATTTTTTAAATACGTTGTGTATTGATAATATCTTATGCCTATTAATTGCTTCTTTTATATTTATGTGCTTTTAAAGCTATATTACGGGCTTTGTGAAACGATTGCGTATTTTCTGAATCTATACATTTATAATATTTTAGAAACGCTCTCATTATGCGTATTTTAAACTTTATAACCTATCAATTTTGTCACTAAATGGCTTTTAAGATTTCTGTTAATTTCTTTTAATAACACATTTTAGACTTAACAGCCTTTATAGGGACTGTCTTTATAACAAATGCTTTCATTTGCATTTTTGCTTTCTCTATAGCTGTTATGTTCTTTATAGCCATGGCATCATTTTTCATGTTCATAAGAGAAGTGATAAATAGGATATATGATAATTGTGATTTATAGACCGTTATGAAAACACTTATGAAAACATCTCAATAGAAACTGATCATTATAGAGATGAGCAAAATCCCTTTTAATAAACTTTTGTCAGTCTTGTCAGTTCTTTTTAGAACCTATATCATTTTTTTTAAATGAGAGAAAATTAAAATCATTATATTTCAATAAGT
The DNA here is from genome assembly GCF_042194435.1 of Bartonella sp. LB28NMGDW. Taxonomy (NCBI): domain Bacteria; kingdom Pseudomonadati; phylum Pseudomonadota; class Alphaproteobacteria; order Hyphomicrobiales; family Bartonellaceae; genus Bartonella; species Bartonella sp. LB28NMGDW. The sequence goes on along the minus strand of NZ_JBHIMX010000053.1, from coordinate 1,861 downwards.
TAAGTTTTATCAATTTTTCAAAATACAACTTATTAAAACAGCCATAACAAATAAATACAACTGTAAATATATATTTGTCAGTTTATGTCAGTACATTGAATCGACAAAAGTGATCATTTAGTGAATGATTAAAACATGTCTTATGAGAGTATGTGATCTTTTAAAGCCTTTCAAAAGAAAGGGATTATAATCATAATAAATGCTATCAAGACCATTATGGTTATGAGTTTTGGAGGTGCTTTTTACGCCCCCCTTTACATATTTTTCAATAAAAAATAAAAGTCATTATATTTCAATATGTTATTTTTTATCAATTTTTCAAAAAACAACCTATATCAATAGTACAACCTATAAATTCAACTAATGCTCTATGTTTTGTAAGGGGTTTGGGGGGGGGTAGAAACATTCAAAACCTATAAGTAATATAAGAAAATGAATATACATAACCCTCTTTAAATAAAGCTTCTGATAACAATAAAGCTATCATTTTAGATTACGGTTTAATCTTTTAAAGGCAATGTAAATAAGAGTATCTAAAAGTGCAAGTTTCTTCTTTTTAAATAACGTATGATAAATTATCCTTTTAAAGATTGTATGTCAGCAATTTATAAAAGGGATATAAGAACCTATAGGTATAAAACCTTATACCCCTTATGAGTTTATCATACCCATTATGTGAGCATGCTTTTAAGTTATTCAGTTTCTCTTATTTCCAATTTTGGTAGGTTCTTAACAATTTTCATTGTCTCTAAACTTATGGTAATAACCCTCTGAAATAACTCTAGAGGGTAGGCAGGGTTGCCAATGGTTTCAACAGCATAACGATTGGCATCATTAACAATGCCACTCTTTTTATCAGTCTTAACACATTGACGCCCCATAACCCATTCAAGAGCGGGTTTACCATTAACGATATACTCACAAGCGTCAAGAGGGATATCTGTTATTGTGATATTGTTATTATAAATAACAGTGGTTTTATCTTTCTCTTTACCTGCTTTTGCGAATTTCATTTCAGTCACGTAATAGAATTTTTCTGGATTAGAGATCTCTGTAACTTTTGGATTACCTTTTTTAAAGGTTACGGGATAAGGTTTTACAGTTTCATAATTCACGTGCAAATGATCCAGTTCACGCCCTGTTACAACAGAGTTCCGTTTTCGTATAAGGGGTTTAATTCTCTTCAAAAGAATTAAAACGAAGCTTATTAAATCCATTTTGAATGAATAGTGAGAAAACTGGAAAAAATGCTAAAAAAAGCGGATAATTTTTTCAAAAGGGGTTTTAAAGGTACTTATCCACAGCCCATGCCCATGAGAGAGATCAGATCAGCAAAATAGTGAAATTTGCTGTTTATTTTATGGAAAAAAGACAAATGAAGCATGTGCTTTTAAAATATCATAATGATTATTTTGATAGATTTTATGAGTCACTAAAATAATCTAGTTTGTTAGTTCAATTTACAGACACAAACTGACAAATATATATTATTGATTGTATTTAAGGTTGTATTGTCGATATAGGTTGTATCGTTAAAATACTAACATATTGAAATATAATGTTTTTAATTTTCTCTCATTTAAAAAAAATAATATAGGAGCTAGAATGAACTGACAAGACTGACAAAACTCTTCTGATAAGGTCACTCAGATCATTTGCTTTTGGAAAAAAGTTCCTTGATGAGAATGCCATAAAAAGAGTTTTGCGTGGTTGTCTTAAAGACTTCAAAAGAGATTTCTTTATTGTTTTATGCTGTTGTTTTTGACGATAGGATGTGCTTGATAGCATGATGTCTCGTTTATATGCGTGTTGAGTGGCTTAGAGGAGCTGGAGAGTGAATTTATCTCTAATTATTGATAAA
>NZ_JBHIMX010000052.1:0-3088 GCF_042194435.1 Bartonella sp. LB28NMGDW | reverse complement strand
TTGTTTAAAATACTTAGTTTAGTGCCGCCTGATGCCTTACCAATGGTGATAACAGTCGATTCCCCCGAACGGAGACTGCGTGCTAAAGTAATCTCTTCTTCTTCCTTAACAAGGATACTATCTCTTACATCAGCAATTTCCTTATTTGTTGTAAATAACTGCGATCCATTCACTGCCTGTTGTGAAGTCTCAGTGAGTTCTGCAGCCTTAACTTTCTTTATCTCTTTACCTCCAGCATCAATACCATCGGTCGTTATTTTCGGACCATCAGTAATGACCAGACCTTTTGCATCTAGGGTGGTTGTGCCTGCCTTTAAGCTCGTTAATGCAACATCTTGAGCCAAATCAAATTTTACATTATTATCTTTATCGCCTTTTGTAATGTTAAGATTTGTACTTCCAGTGGAAAAATCTACCGTGCTTTCAATCGCAACAGCCTTAGAATTTGCACCACCAACAGAGAGTTTCCAACCTTTATCGGCGTACTTTCTTAGCGCTTTCAACTGCGCAACATTCACTGCATCTGTATCTGCACTACCAGCTGCTACCGCTATAATCTGTCGCGTTTTTTTATCACCAACACTTCCAATACTCACTGCACCTGATGTGCTTTTCCATGACAATGCACTATCTGTTGCATCTGCATTCGCTATAGGATCATAACCACGCACACCAGCAGCAATATTAGCGATAGAATCATCCCCTAAAGAAACACTTCCTTCTGTCCTTGCTTCTGCATAAAAACCCAAAGCAGTAGAATACTTTGCGGTTGACTTTGCACGATGACCTATAGCAGTCGTAGCATACTCTAAAGCTTTAGAAACAGCACCAACGGCTGTGGAATAATCACTTTTCGCTGTTGTATGATCATCCTTCGCATCATTTTCATGATACTCAGAACCTATTGCGACACTGCTTTTACCCAAGGCATGAGCTGTGTAACCTATAGCAATGGTATCCTCTTTTGAGGCCAGCGAAGCATGGCCTATAGCAATACCTCTATTCCCATTTGCATTTGCTTGATGACCCATGGCTATACTATTTTTTGTTGTAGCATTTGTAAAGGGACCTATAGCAATAGCACTGCTAGCCGATACCAATGAATTAACACCAATAGCGATCCCCTGTATTTCCTTAGCTTCAGCTGATAAACCTATAGCAATTGTTCTTTCAGCTGTTGCCAACGCTCCAGCACAACCAAGTTTACCGCTTGTATTTTCACAATCTGGGTCAGATCTACCTATTGCAATACTTGAATAAGTAGTTGCCTTTGCAGTATCGCCCAACATAATACCTTGATCAGCTTTCGTGTCTCGCTGCAGTTCACTAACAGGAATAAGTTGTCTTGTTGTCAAAGTATTTATTGTGGAATTATTATCACTGTTACTAGAAAGAGTATTGACCAGAAAATTTGCGTAGTCACTGGTAGCATCCACCTTAGGTGTTGTCGCAACATTCAACGCTGTTATATAATTTTCCTTTGATGCATTAGAAGCATCTAACTCACTGTTATCGCCATCATAAGCAGAAATAACATTTCGTGGAGCTCCTACAACAGCGCTCTCGACACCTTCAAGGAATATTTTGCTTACATCGACATTTGCCGAAAAACTAGGAGAAACATTCGATAAAAACGCAACTATTGCAGCCAACAAAAGCGCCCTCACCAAAGACAACGGATAAGGAAAATGAATCCCATTTGCATCATCGTGTGCTAGTGTGGCATATGATTTTTTCATAATAAATTCTCCAATGAAAAAACTTAAAAACACCTCCAAAACATAAAAAAGACACATTTTAGCATTATTGATCTTCTCGGAATTCAGAATGGAGGATCGTTGCTTAGCGTGTGAACGTTTTGAGTCTTTAGTTTTTTGCGCTTTCTGTGTTGAGGCTTAAATGTTTATTTTTGATTTATGTTTTTTGGACATAAAGGTAATGCATTTAAAGTCTATGGGTTTTGATGTTCTGTTTTCCCTAAATAAAAAAGAGGTATTGCATATTTAATATTACTTTTTACTTTGTAGTCTCTACTATAAAATCCTTTGAAAAAGGTTTTAGTTTTATTAGAAAGCATTTTTTTGTTAATAACAAGTAAAGTAAAAAGAAATTGTAATATGTTCGGGATATAGATTCCTTGGAAAATCGTTTTTTATTTAGGTTTTCTCTTTTTAAAATGTCATGTAATGATATATGTGTGATTTTGTGATGTGCCTTTTATTTTTACGCACTACTTATCTCCCCTTTGAAAGTTATTTTATCAAAATGAGTCTTACTAATATACATTTCCGTATCGTTATAGACTGTTCAAGAAAATAGCAACATAAAAATATAACTTTTTAGCAATACGGATTCTATTTGTGATATTTTTGCAATAAAAGCATATAAGGGTCTTCTATAAAACCTTAAAGTTTATATCGTCATCAAATATTATGCTTATCTCTAGATAAATACTGTACGTCTGTAAAAAAAATCACCCTCATTAATAATATTATTATAATATATATTTCTCTCATAAGGAAAACACTCTCTTAAAAAGAAATATCGATTATTCAAATAATTCCTTTTGGAGATGATAAATGATTTTTTCATATAAAATTTCACAATAAAAAATACATTTTTACTCGAAATACACCCTTATCTTCTATTGCTATTCATTTATGATGAGAATAACTTTCCTTCTCTTAAAATGCCACATGTAACGCATTTGATAAGAGAAGGAAAATTTACTTCGAATTTTCTATTTTTAATTCAGTGTTATCCTAAATCCAGCACCTATCCCCCAATGTCCTCCAGCACTCGTTGCAGATATGTTAGAGCGAAATCTTCCATTTTCAGACATATAACCAGCCCCAATAGCAAATGCGGATTGACTGCGCCATAAACCACTACCAAATGAAAAACTCAATTTTCCTGGTGTATCGTCATAGCTTAAATTCGATACTGCCAAACCAATCGCTGCAGCTTGTCTTGCTTCCTTGCGAACATCCTCAACAGCATAATTTAACGTCTCAAACTTCATATCCGTATACGAATTAGCCTCATTAACTCCATCTTTTACAATATGAGAAACTTTCTCATCCGTATA
>NZ_JBHIMX010000051.1:0-3188 GCF_042194435.1 Bartonella sp. LB28NMGDW | reverse complement strand
CAGACACTCAATAGCGCCGGAGGTATTGCAACACCAAGCGCTCTTGGCTCGGGCAGCTTTGGCAGTTTTGACTTTGCGGGTGTAACCTTTATTAATTACCGGAGTATCCACAACTATAATGTGAGTGCGAAGGCTGGAACCAAACGCGCCATAGGAATTAAGCCTGATGAATGTCAATTCTTCCCTGTTGATGCGCCTGGTGTATTCCAAAAAACCTTTGCGCCTAGTGAAAGCTTGGATTTTGCCAACACGGTTGGAAGACCTCTCTACACGATGCTAATCGTCGACCACGACCGTAATGCATGGGTAAAACCGGAGGTCTATAGCTATCCGCTTTACATCTGTACACGCCCAGAAATGCTGTTTAAAGCCGTGATTGGAGCAAAATAACATGCGATGGCACGGGCTGCTAAACCAAATGGTTAAAGATGTACGCAACACCTTTGGGCAGCCCATCATCTACACGCGAAAGGACAACCAGCAATCTTTTCGTATCACAGCGATTTACGGCATTAAACATTCGGAATCGGACGCCGGTGGCAGAATCCCTACCACAATTGCAAGAAAGGAACTTGATCTTTGCATCAATGATATCGGAGGCTTACCACCAAAACCTCAAGATAGTATTGTGGTCCTCTCTCCTGAAAACAGCAAAGCGCCCTCTTCTCAAGAGCACTTCACTGTCACAGATGTCCAAGCCTCAGAATCTAGTATGTATAAGCTTATCTTGCGGGAGATAAAAAATGGACGTATCTTTATCTTGTGTGTTTAAAAATTAATAAGGCTGCCCAAGAGCCCGAATTACTGCTACAAACCTTGGATTTGGAATGGCACTAAATCGGTAACTCCATGGTGAGCCAGTACGGTGACTGATGTGACATCTTTGGTATGTTATAATGACTGATGCAATTCCTGCCCAAGTAGTCCTTTCATTATCTTCAGGGCTTACAAATACAATAGCTTGGTTTGTTACTAAAAGACGTCCTAAAGCTGGAGTCTTTTCGCCAATATTGAAGGTAACGCGTTCTTGAACTCCCAACAGTTTTTCATTTTTTGCTAAACGATAATCATATTCACTTGCGTCAAGTTCTTGAAACATTTCACATGCTTCCTCAAAATTAGAGGGAGGAATATCTGATTGCCACAAAGCAACTTCTTGCTCAAAGTTTTTTTCCTTTTTCGCCTCACGATAGGCAATAATAACAAAAATTAAAACAATAAGAATGGGTAGTAATAACCATGGTGTAATAGTTACTGTTACCACAATGCCTCCACTCAACAGAACACAAAGGAGAAAGATCTGTACCCTCTTTTCTAACCGCTTTTTTTCAAGTTCCGGCGACATTTTATTAACAACTGATAAATCAGAAGAAGGGTGGATATGGGGGGGAGGTATTAAAACCTGCTCTGAAACTTTTTCTTTAAAACGTTTTTTGCGTTTATCTTGCCAATGAACAAAAATAGACAAAGCAATACATGCAAAGAAAATTAACCTGAACCATCCCCAAAAACCTAGACCATCATTTTCGTCTGACTTTTTGTCTTGAACATGGATACTTTTCTTATCAGTATTCTCAGGTAGTACATGTTTCACGCTTTCATTTTGAGTAGCAACATATGTTAATAAAGTCGAGGAGGAGGAAAAAATTTCATTATTGTATGTAACTTGATCTGGTTCGAGTTTGTGCAAAAAAAACGCACCTAATATTGCAGAGCCGAGAAATAATAAAACTCCAATACCAAGAGTTTTCAATCCGTTTTTCCGCCATTTTTTTATACACACTAAAACAAGTCCGACAAACATCACTGGGAATAATAACAAGCATACGATCACCGCAGTTGTATCAAGCGTATTGAGCATTATTTTCCCCTTCACTATAAATAAAAAACTAAGCCGAAAAATTTAAAGTGAGTCGACAAATAAAGTAAAGATGTGCTTATAATTTTAGAAAAAAGTGATATTACTGCGTGACATTATTACAGCGATATGAATAATCGAATCAGGTACCTAAGAAACACTTTAAAGCAATGAGCGAACGGATTGCTGGAACAATATCTTCTTCGCCAATTAAAGTTTTGACTCGTTGTATGTTACACCCATATAATGACTTTGTAAGATGTAGTTACACTATACAAGACCCTTTTACGGGGAAAATGTAACGGACGAGCTAGTTGCCCATGTTTCTTAGCACCCAGAGCTCTTTTAGAGTGTCATTAAGAAACGTCTAACAACTAGGAGTCCTTTATGAATACCCTTATAGAAATTAAAGAACAAATTATTGAGCAGGATACCGTTCAAACGGTAAATGCTCATGAGTTGCATGCATTTTTGGAGATAAAATCCGATCTCATTGGTAGCTTGTGAGACGGCATCAAAAGCAAGTGGCAAGCCCTGTCCGAATGGTTTAGCGGTATGATAAGCAAATTAACCAGCTAGATGCCTAATTTGGATGAAAGAAAAGCTAGGCTTTAATGTTTCAATCAACAAAACTTCAACCCAAACTTTAAAAACCTTTACCGAAGAAACCAATGCACGGGCAAAAAGAATGCTGGATACCGTAATTGTCCCCTATGCTCTCCATCTGGAAAAGGTAAAAGTGATTTTAATACAGGCATAGTCGAAACAGGACACATAGAAGCTCCAAATGCAAAAGTGGCTACCTTTAAAGCTCCAAAGCCCATTACAGGTTCACAAATCTATTGAAGTAGACGCACGCGTGATGATTTCAAATTTATAGCCTCTAGCCTTTCGGATTAAATACTATGATGTTAGCTTTGGGTGGTTTTATTTTTTCGATTGAAACAGCAGCTTATCAAACACTTGATATGTCTTATGGGGTTCCATGGGTAGAGCAAGGGCGATTGGGGAGAAAAGCTGCTCTTCAATTGCCAGCTGTTGCAAATGCGGAGTTTTCTTTAGCAGGCGTGATTTATCCAGATTTCAAAGGTGGTCACAGACAGCTCGAATATTTGCGACAAATAGCGCATATGGGACCTCACATTCTTGTTACCGGTCAAGGTAAAATCTTAGGTAAGTTTGTCATTCTTTCTGTAGAGGAAAAGCAAAGTGTTTTTCATCATAATGGCACCCCCAAAAAACAAGAATTTACAATAAAGTTGAGAGAATATGGTGAAGACCTATGAGTGATCTTTATATGACCAAAGATGGTGATATGGTTGATGCCATT
>NZ_JBHIMX010000050.1:0-3233 GCF_042194435.1 Bartonella sp. LB28NMGDW | reverse complement strand
CTTTTATGTGAAGCAGAAGTGTCTGCGAAGTGGTCTGCGATTAGTACAGGGCAAGGTATAAGCTTTGGGGCTGGTATGGTAGCTAGTGTACCGGCTGAAGTATACGATACGGTTGATGGTTTTTTGCAAATAATCAGTTCTCCTACGGTTGGTGACTTGATACAAATAGCCAAAAATTCCAAAGAGATTTTGAAAGCGCTCAAAGATTTTTTCAGCAGTGGTGAGATTTTGGCTACCCTTGGGCATGCCTTTGCACAGCCCTATGTAGATCGCATTAATAAAATGGAGGAGGAATATGAGCGAGCCGGTGCCGGTGGTTCCTTTAATGCTGGTCTTGAATTTGGAAAATTATTGACTGAAGTAGCAACGCTGTTTTTGGGAGGTGCTGGAGCAGCCAAGGGAGGCATAAAGCTTGGCGAAAAGGCTGTGATCAAGTTCAATGCTAGGAAAGATTTTGCCCAATTTGCTTCCAAGAAAAATCTTGCCAAACTTGCAGCTCAGGGAGATCCTGACAAACTTGCGGCGAAGAAAGAACTGACCAAACTCGCCGCTAAAGAAAAAAAGCTTTGGTTAAAAAAGAAACCCACTAAATTTACTGATAGCAAATTTGGACAGACTAACAAAGCCTATCAGAGAGACGATTTGTTTGATCCTAATAAAAGGGTAAAATGGATGGAAAACAAAAAAGAAGTGTGGGGTACCAATATTGAGAGAATGGAAGCAGGAAGAGCACCTATAGGTTTTGATGGTCAATCTGTTGAGTTGCATCACCTAAAACAAACGCCTGAGGGTCCCATAGCAGAAATGAGCAAGGAATCTCATAACAAATATAGTTCCGTAATTCATGCTCCTTCCAAAACACATCAATCGCTTATAGAGAGAAAAAAGTTTGAGAAGTGGAGAGCGGAATATTGGAAGGAACGTGCTAAAGGGTATAGAGAACAAAAAAACAGTAATTTAGGAGGAATAATTGATATGAAATGGAGTATCATAGGGATAGATTTTGACAGATGGGGACAGGAGCATCGGTAGTAATGCTCTACGGTTGATAAAAAGAGAAACTTGTAGGATAACTTATGGAGAATAATTGATGCAAACCTATACCTTAGATGATGTTATAGAATTAGTTGATAAAGTTGATAAATATGATAGTGATATTGTCAGTTTTGGGACTGCAGAAAATGCGGTCGATGATATATGGATTGAAAAGGCGGAGAAAGCTCTCAGTTTGCAATTCACATCTTCCTATAAAGCTTTTTTAAAACATTATAAAGGGGGAGATATTGGTGGTGATGAAATCTATAGTCTTTATGAAGATTGTGTAGATTTTCCTTTTAATGATATTGTTTGTCAAAACTTAAATTATTACAGAAAACGTGGTTTTGCAACATCAGAACAGCTTGTCGTGAGTAGTACTGATTTTGGTGAAACCTTTTACTTTGATTATACGCAGTTTCGGGATGGAGAATGCCCACTTTATGTCATGCTTCCATCTGAAGGTTGCGAATATTACGCAAGTAATTTTTATGAATTCCTTTGCAAAAGAATTAAAGAAAGTGTGGGAGCTGAGATACCTGATGGTGATCAACCGATTGAAAAGATTGAGCACACTCCCACTCCGCAACCCGTACCTTTTTACAAGAGTTTTTGGAAAAAACTATGGAAGAGGTGAAATTGATAGAGGAAATATGGAGCGTTTATAACGCACGTTTTGAGGATCATCTATGAAAACCTATACCTTAGCTGATGTTGCAGTATTAATTGATAAAGTGAATAAATATGATGATGAGATTATCAATTTGGGTAGTGAAGATGATGAAGAGAATGAAACAGATGATTTGCAGATTGAAAAGGCGGAGAAAGCTCTCGGTTTACAATTCACATCGTCTTACAAAGTTTTTTTAAAAAATTACAAAGGAGGGGAAATTGGTGGTGAAGAAATCTTTAGCATTTATGGAGATTGTGGGGAAGGTATTCCTGCTGGTGATATTGTTTACCGAAACTTACTCAATAGAGAACGTGGTTTTGTGACACCAGAGCAGCTTTTCGTTAGCAGAACAGATTTTGGTGAAACCTTTTATTTTGATTATACGCAGTTTCGGGATGGTGAATGCCCACTCTATCTTAGATTTCCACCTAGCGATCCCCAGTATTACGCAAGTAATTTTTATGAATTCCTCTGTAAAAGAATTACAGAAAGCGTGGGAGCTGAGATACCTGATGGTGATCAACCGATTGAAAAGATTGAGCACACTCCCACTCCGCAACCTATCCCTTTTTACAAGAGCTTTTGGAAAAAACTATGGAAGAGGTGAAATTGATAGTGGGGAAATATGGAGCGTTTATAACGCACGTTTTGAGGATCATCTATGAAACCCTATACCTTAGATGATGTTATACAATTAGTTGATAAATATAATGGTGATATTATCAATTTTGGTACTGAAGATGACGCAGTTGATGATCTCGTGATTGAAAGGGCGGAGAAAGCTCTCGGTTTACAATTCACATCGTCTTACAAGAGTTTTTTAGAACATTGTAAAGGCGGGGACATTGGTGGTGATGAAATCTATAGTCTTTATGAGTATCCTATAGGTGTTTCTGTTAATGACATTGTTTTTCAGAACTTAAATGATAGAAAAGATGGTTTTGCAACACCAGAACAGCTTGTTGTTAGTAGAACAGACTTTGGTGAAACCTTTTACTTTGATTATACGCAGTTTCGGGATGGTGAATGCCCACTTTATGTCATGCTTCCATCTGAAGATTGCGAATATTACGCCAGTAATTTTTATGAATTCCTTTGCAAAAGAATTAAAGAAAGCGTGGGAGTTGAGATACCTGATGGTGATCAACCAATTGAAAAGATTGAGAACACTCCCACTCCGCAACCTATCTCTTTTTACAAGAGTTTTTGGAAAAAACTATGGAAGAGGTGAAATTGATAGAGGAAATATGGAGTGTCTATAACGCAAGTTTTGAGGATCATCTATGAAAACCTATACCTTAGATGATGTTGCACAATTGGTTGATAAGTGAGTCATGATGCAAACCAAAGATGTCACAGAGATTTTAAAAAGATTGGGCTGGGAGCCTTATCGTGATAACGTGGGTGATACTTTTGCGCATTATCATCTTCCCGATCGCATTGTCGGTATTGGCTATGGTGTAAAAAATTATGGAGAGAGTGGCAAAGAGTTTTTGCTTTCGGCTGATCTCACCACCGCTGCTTA
>NZ_JBHIMX010000005.1:0-136851 GCF_042194435.1 Bartonella sp. LB28NMGDW | reverse complement strand
GAGACGACCAAAAAGCCGCGGCTGATGCACGAGAACCAGAAGAGATTGATGATGATGAAAACTTTATCCATATGGATGACAATGACAGAGCAACACCACCATCATCTGAATCGGAAAAAGCAGAAAAAGCTTTAAAAGCAGCCACAACACGGCTTGAGGTAGAAAATGAAATTAATCAAAAAAGTGATGCTGATGTGCGTGCCGCTCTCTCTGATTGGTTGCGCAACAAATAAATATGTTTCTTCTTGTGTTGGCTGGTTGCCAATTTATTTAGATAAGCAAGATCTGAACGCCATCAGTTCAAACTTAGCAAGAGAGATCTTAAAGCACAATAAACAAGGTGAACGTGTGTGTGTGGGTGGAAACATGGCTAGAAAAAAAACACAAGACGATATAGAGCTTACAGAAGCAGAAAAAGAAATACTTCAGGAAATGATCGTCACCTATCAAAGTGTAAAAATGATGTCTCGCTTGATGAAGTGGATAGTATTCATCCTCTTTTTGCTTATCATTGATTTTGCACGCCTTATGGATGCATTAGTAAATATTTTTACACAAAAACCAAATATTCGACTCTACACATACTCTGAGACGCGCGAAATTCTTTAGAAAATGGATTATTAATTTTGCTTGTCTTTATGGATGCGATAGATAATGTCTTTGCGCATTTAAAATAGTGGTTCTCAAAGAATTTAAAAAATTATTAGAGAACATTGGAGGAAACAGATGAGCTTTGTAAAAGTATGTTGGAAAATCCTATTCCCGAACTTTAAAAAAGATTACAAAGAATAAATACATTATACATGGGTAAAAACCGGATGGTGATCCCGACAGGATTCGAACCTGTGACCCACGGCTTAGAAGGCCGTTGCTCTATCCAGCTGAGCTACGGGACCCAACTGATTATTTTCTCAATTCAAAATAGCATCTTTAATTCAATGTGTCCAAGAGTGCTGCCGATCACTGCGAAAATTATCAGAATAAGAAATAGCACGTCGAATCGACGTACGTTTCTTTTCTACACGGTAAGAGATAGCATTCTTACGCGCAAAAGCAATCGCTTCTTCCTTCCTATTAAATCTGATCCTCACCTGATTATTCATATCAGACGTTGCCGTGTACCCCATAAGAGGTTCAAGCATTTTTGCTTTCACCGGCTCATACTCTAGAATCCAAAAACCTCTATTCCCCTTACCTGACTGCATAGCTGTCTTAGCAGGACTATAAATACGTGCGATCATGCCTTTTTCCTTCAGATTACACAACGCTTGAATGATAGTTTTCCACCACACGTACCCAATTGGGTCATTCTCACACACTTAATCAAATATGGTCGGAGCGATAGGATTCGAACCTACGACCCCCTGATCCCAAATCAGGTGCGCTACCAGGCTGCGCTACGCTCCGCCATTTACATTTACTTGATGCACATTTCCTAAAATTTTCACAACAGAAGTGCAAGAGAAAAACACACTTTTTTTTAATTTTGTTGCATTTCTTTACAAAAAAGCACGTTTTAAAAATTTTTTCCCTACTCAATAACATATTTATTGACAAATAATAGAAAACAACCTCCGTAAAGAATCCAATCTATATTAAAAAATAACGAATTTCTCTGTAAGGATTTCATAATTTTCATCCTGCTTTAAGCAAACTCTCACTGTATCAAAACGCATTCTACAGATACAATTTTAGAAAAAAACGACTTAAATATCATAGAAAAACTTTCCAAAAGAGAACACAAGCCAAAAAATCAGCTGTATTAAGCTTTTTCCCCTCTTTTTCTATCTTGCAAAGAACTCTTTTATAAAAATTCTAGAATCTTCTACAATCCAAATCCATAAACAACAGACATTTTTTCAAAGCACGAAAGTTCTATTATAAATAAAATAAAGCGCTTTTTTTAGAAAAAATTTCAAATGCAAAGATGGAAAAAAGTCAACATCATACAATAAAATCTCAAAGCTATTTAAGATAAACACATGACTAAAGTAAAAAATACTATTTTTCACTCTTAACGGATATCAAAAAAGAAGAAAATTTAAATGACTTGTCTTGCCACATATTGAAACGATAATAGAAAGACAGAATAAGTAAGCCATGATAGGGAGTGTTTACGGATTTCTTCTATTCAAAACTTCAGCAATAACAGCACGTGTTATTTTTCTTTTTCTTTGTAATGCCAACTGATCAACAGAATCAATAACACGCTTCAATGAAAATAAAGAACGTTCACAACGACTTACAAGATAATAAACCGTGTCTGGATGTACAATAAGTTGCCTATCGGAAAAAAGCTTAAATGCAACAGCTGTTAATAATGCATCATCAGGCTGATTAATTTCAACGAACATCACCGAATTAAGACGACTTTTTAGATCATTTAACTTTAAATTCCAAGCGGAAGGAAGTGTCCGTGCCGTCATCAATAAAGTAGCTTGTCGTGCATCAAGATTTGCTTGCTTAATACTGTTAATTAAATGAAAAAGTTCTGTCTCTTTGATTTCATCTGCATCAATATCCTCTATCAAAAATGATCTGCCTAAAGAAGCCACAGTAACAGCCTGATCAATCTCATTGTGCTGAATCCTGAAAGCATCTGCTTTTTGGAGCCATATATTAGAAAAGTGCGTTTTTCCAGATCCTTCTTTGCCAACCAAAACTGCAATAGGTAAGCTCCAATTGGGCCAGTGATCAATAAGCTGAAAAGCCATACGATTGCTTTCCGTTACCACTAAATCCTCAAATTGAAAAATCGGATCATAAGGAAAATTTAAAGATAATTGCGTTTCACACCCATTCATTTTAGCGGCTCCGAATTTCCCCTTCGCGAATACATCTGAGAACTAAGATAAGTATGAAGAGCAAAACGAACTAAAACGCCAACAGCCGCTGCCGCAGGAACAGCAACAAGCATACCAGTAAAACCAAAGAGTGAAGAAAAAGCAAAAAGTGAAAACATCAGCCATACGGGATGTAATCCCACTGATGAACCTACAAGCTTGGGTTGAAGAATATAACCTTCAATAAATTGACCAATTAAAAAAAGTGCCATCACAACGATGATTCCTCCCCAATTATTGGGATAAAACTGGACCCATGCAATACCAACAGAAAGGACCAAACCACTCATTGTGCCGATATAAGGAACAAAGCTAATAAGACCAATAAACATACCAATTAAAAGACCAAAATTGAGTCCTGCAATCGTTAAACCAATAGCATAATAGCCTCCCAATATAAGACAAACTGTTCCTTGTCCACGAACAAAGCCTGCAATAGCTCTATCCATTTCATAAAAAATACTCCGAACGGTTTCAAGATGATCACGCGGTATTAACGAATCGATTGCTGTTACCATACGCGGCCAATCTAATAACATATAAAATGCCACCACAGGTGCCACAACAAATAAGCTAGCGATATTAACGATAGATTTTCCTGACTTTAAAAGTGAATTCAAAAGAGACGTAATAAAATCAGAACCTTCTCCCAAAAATCCTTTAATATTATTCCGTAATTCATTTGGATCACTTCCAAAATAGCGCCTTATCCAATCAAAATCATGCTCAACAAAAAAGGTTTGAATACGATTAATATAAACAGGTAAACCATCACTCATGAATTGCTGTATTTGCCAACTAATAACAGGAATCAAAATAACTAAAGCAGCAACAAAGGTAACAACAATAAATAAGGTAATGAGGACAGTCCCAAACACCCGTCGAATACCAAATTTTTCAAGTAATTGAACAATGGGATTGAGAAAATAAGCCAGCACAATCCCTGCCACAAAAGGAAGCAAAATCGATCCAAAAACAAACATAAAAAAAATGAAAAAAATCAGCGTACCAAGCCAAAAAAAGATTTGCCTTTTCATATTATTCGGCAACGGTAATTGAGTATACGCTGGCACATAAGTCTTATAACGATCACGAGATGTATTCTCACTCACTTTCTTTTTCATAAGTTGCCAAGAAGACTGACCGTGATTATCTGATATCTTGCTCATAAAATATCCTAAAAAATTCTTCACAAAAAATTATAAACATCTTCAAAATAAGGTACAAGCAAAGTTGCTTATTTTCTTATCAATATCTCTTGCAGAGAGAACTCTATCATGGCATTGCATAATATCAAAACCCGATTTTCCATTAAAGGAAGGCTCCAATGAGCAACCAAGATCTTACAAATAATAAATCCAAAGTTGGTCTTACCTACGCAAAAGCCGGTGTAAACATCGATATGGGTAATGCCATGGTAGAAAAAATTAAACCCTTTATACGCGCGACAAAACGAGCCGGAGCAGACGCAGAAATTGGCGGTTTTGGTGGAATTTTTGATTTAAAAGCAGCTGGCTTTACGGATCCTATCTTAGTAGCAGCCAATGATGGTGTGGGAACAAAATTAAAAATTGCCATTGAAGTAGGTCACCATAACACTGTAGGTATTGATCTTGTGGCTATGTGTGTCAATGATTTACTCGTACAAGGGGCTGAACCTCTCTTTTTTCTGGATTATTTTGCAACTGGAAAGCTTGACCCTGAACAAGGTGCTGCAATTGTTTCTGGTATTGCAGAAGGATGTAAACAAGCCGGTGCTGCTCTTATTGGAGGAGAAACTGCAGAAATGCCAGGAATGTATGCAGAGGGAGATTATGATCTAGCCGGTTTTGCTGTAGGAGCATGCGAACGCAGCAAGCTACTCCCTTCAAAAGATTTAACAGAAGGTGATATTATATTAGGTCTAAGCGCCTCTGGAATTCATTCCAATGGCTTTTCGCTTGTTCGACGAATCATCCAGCAACATGATCTTAAATGGAATGACCCTGCCCCTTTTGCTCCCGAAAACAGCCTTGGTATAGCACTCCTTACACCAACACGCATTTATGTAAAATCGCTTCTTCCCATCATGAAAAAATACGAAGGGATTAAAGCTCTTGCTCATATTACGGGTGGAGGCTTTCCTGAAAATATTCCACGTGTTGTTCCATCTTCTCTATGCGCTGAAATTCATCTTTCTACCATCAATGTTCCAGCAGTATTTTCATGGATTGCCAAACAAGGTAAAATAGAAGAAATAGAAATGTTAAGAACATTCAATTGTGGTATTGGCATGATCATTATCGTAGCACAGCATGCAGCTGAAACAATTACGCAAGCTCTTGAAAGAAAAGGAGAGAGCGTAACTCCTCTTGGCATTTTAACAAAACGCCAAGATCAAAATAAAGGAATACTTTATAAAGGGGTACTGCATTTATGAAAAAACAAATCATCGTTTTCATTTCTGGTAATGGATCCAATATGGTCGCCCTTGCTCAAGCTAGTCAACAAAAGGAATATCCTGCTGAAATCATCGCGGTTATTTGCGATAATCCGCGTGCAGACGGTATTGAAAAGGCGCGAAACCATAACTTACCTATTCATATTGTTGATCGCAAAATTTACAAAACAAAAGAAGAGCATGAAGAAAGTATTTTTACGATTTTAAATCAATATAAACCAGATTTTCTCTGCTTTGCAGGATATATGCGCCTTATCTCGCCACGTTTTGTAAAACTTTACGAAGGACGAATTTTAAACATTCATCCTTCTCTTTTGCCTTCATTTAAAGGCTTAAACACACATGAAAAAGCTTTACAAGCAGGCGTAAAAATCACGGGTTGCACTGTTCACCTTGTTACAGAAGACATGGATGCAGGAAAAATCCTTGCCCAAGCAGCCGTTCCAGTCTATCCTCATGATACTGCTGAGAGCTTAGGACAAAGAGTTCTTAAAGCAGAACATAAACTCTACCCCGAAGCCTTAAAAGCATTTATTGAAGGGAAGAGTAAAATGGTAGATGCGCAGCAACAGCTTTTATCTTTTTGAGTGTATCAGCAATCTATTAATAAGCATTTTTCAATGTTTTACATATAATTCGTGCTCAGTGTCTATAATTGAAAATCTCTATTAAATGTTGACGTAATAGAGCCTATCTTTTCATAAATTTTTGCACAGAATGTGTGTTTTTTTTGAATTTTAATTAAATTTTCAAATTCTTCTTTTTTATTCAGTTCTATGACATTATCACAAGTTCTATTTATCAAAATACTCTCGTATTTCGCCTCATGATGAAAGTGTTTCTTTAACTGTTAGAGCTAACTGTTTGAGTGTAAAAGGTTTAGATAAAAAACCAAAAACAGCATCTTGTGGAAGATTTTTAGCAAATGCATCTTTTGCATATCCAGAAACGAAAAGAAATTTGATATCAGGATAGTTTTTACGTACTTCCTTCAATAAAGTGGGTCCATCCATTTCTGGCATCACCACATCGGAAACAATAATATCAATAGCTCCTTTTTGTTTCTCAAGAATAGAGAGTGCTTCCACCCCACTCGCTGCCTCTAAAACCGTATATCCTCTCATTTGAAGAGCTCTTACCCCCCCCATTCTAACCGCATCTTCATCTTCAACCAATAAAACAGTTGCAGACCCTGTTAAGTCTATATTTTTATCTTTCTCTTCATCTTTTTCAATCTTTTGAGAAGTTTTTCCTTTTATATTGGGGATATAACGGGGAAGAAAAATATAAAATGTTGCTCCTTCACCTTCTTTACTTTCACAATAAATGCACCCACCACTCTGCTTGATAATTCCATAAACCATTGATAAACCAAGTCCTGTTCCTTTTCCAACTTCTTTTGTTGTAAAAAATGGCTCAAACATTTTTTCTTGTATAGCAGCAGATATACCAGCCCCTGTATCTGAAATAGTCAATTGTACATACTCACCAATTGCTAAACCAAGATGATTAAATTCAGCACTTTGTTGCTTTGTAATATTGTTTGTCGCAATCGTAACAATACCTCCATCTAACATGGCATCACGCGCATTAATAACCAAATTCATAATAACACGCTGAAAAGATGCTTGATCGACTTCAACACTCCACAAATCTCTTCCATGGATAATTTTTAACTGAACATTATTCCCCAAAAGTGGTAAAATAAGATTGCGAATATCTGATAAAAATTCAGTAAAATCAACTTCTTCAGGTCGAAGTGTTTGCTTTCTAGAAAAAGCTAATAATTGCTGTACAAGAGCAGCTGCACGATTAGCATTATTTTTAATATTGATCAGATCAGCATGAGCAGGATCAGAACTACGATGCGTATTTAAAAGAAGATCACACGACATTAAAATTGCTGTTAAAACATTATTAAAATCATGAGCAATGCCGCCAGCCAATTGTCCGACAGCTTGCATCTTCTGACTTTGCATCATTTTATCTTCAAGCGTTTTTTGTTCGGTTGTTTCAATCACAGAGATAATAAGCAAATCTTGCAATGCATCACCATGATGGGGTGGTACAGACATAATATGGAGCCGTAAATGGCATTCTTCATTTTTTTCTAAAACAGTTTCTAGAGAAACAAAATAATTTTTATTTGTCGCAATTCTCTGAAAAGAACGCTCTAACTGCACACAATCACGACGAGAAATAACGTCATAAAAATTGACAGCTTTGTCCATACATCCCGTGAGTGATGAAAAAGCTTTATTCATATGAACCAATTGCCCTTCATGATCTACCACGGCTATTGCAAAAGGACTCGCATCAAAATATTCTCCTAATATAGTGGGTAATTTTAATTGGTCGTCCTCTTCTTTTTGTATTTGTTGTGGAATGATCACAATACGATAAACGGCTTCCTCTTCTAAGAGAGAAGAAACAGAGATAAGACAATGGAATATTTTCTCACAAGTCGCTTGTGAATTTAAACATAACGAAAACTTATAAGGTAAAGAGTAACCTGAACTTTGATATCTGTTGGTTTGCAAACAGATATCACTCCATGAGCTCTTAGCGCCAACGCTATCAAATAACGAATCAAAATTATATTGACCAACTGAGAAATTCGCTAAATCAATTGAAAACCATTCGGCAAAAATCGCATTCGCATAAAGAATAGTTCCTTGTGTATTAACTGATACAAAACCAATAGGAGCTTGATCCAAGTGATTGATAGCTTCTTGAAGGTTCGAGAAAAAAACTTCTCGTGTTTGTTGTAAATGCGAAATATCAGCAATACGCCAAAATAAAAGCTTTTTTTTCTGTTTTGTGATAGGTTGAATGGAAATATTATACCAAACAGATTTTTTTGGTGTAGAATCGGTAAATATTGGTTGTTCTACTCTTAATTCCTCTTGCGCCGCAAGATTATTACAGGCTGCAACCTTTAAGCGATACGAAAGTGCACCAGCTCCTGGAAGATCAGCAATAACCATATAACAAGACACTTCAGGCTTATAAGTCACAATTTTTCGATAGTTTTGATTAGAATAATAAACAAAACCAGAAAGGTCAGAGATTACAATTGCATCATCGCTCCGATTAAAGATGCTAAAATCAAAATCTTCATGCGACCACACATGGTATCTTAAAATTCCCATTCCACACAAAACGAGTGTTGCAACGCCGATAATTGCTAGAATCAAAAAAGATATCAATATAGCCTTTTGCAAATAGCTTTGTGGATAAAAAAAACCTAAAATACCCACAATGAAAAGAAAAAATAATATAAAAACAATACCAAAAATCACAACTCTTCGATGAACAGAAGACGCTGATCTTTTATTATTATCAAAACCTTTATCCATCTCTCATTGCCTTAGATTTAGCTGTTTCTTATATCACAAAACTTCCTTTATATTCATTGTTATAAAGTATATACTATGATATTATCTTTCAAAGAAAGCTCACTTAATGTTAAAAATTTTATTTCTTGTATTTAAGTGAACCTTTTAAGGGTGTGTTTATAAATTTATCTCAATAAAAACGATATTTTCACACAAAAATGGGAGAAAATCTATGTATATCTGGTTATCAGAGCAAATAGGTGTATCTGCTGCGAAGATAACGATAAGCTTTTTGTTTTTTATAATAACAATCGTGGCTATTACCATAATTATCTTGTTTTTACGTCGTTTAAGTACGGGAAGATTCAGCAATAATAGAAAAAAAAGTCTATCACGATTAGCATTATGTGAAGTAATTTCTATAGATCGAGCACGCCGCCTTATTTTAGTCCGTTGCGATAATAAAGAACATTTGCTCCTTATTGGCGGATTAACAGATGTGGTTGTAGAATCCGATATTACCAGTACATCCAAAATACAAAAGAGAGAAACACACACACATCCAAATTCCGCCCCTACAGAAAGAAACGATATATCGGATAAAAATCCCTCTCCTTTTACGAATCAAGCAGTAAAAGATTCAGCAATCACCGCCGAAATTGAGGGGAGGCAAGAACCATCTTTATTCATTCCTACCCCTCAAAAATAAAAATATACAATTTTATCACCACGAGTTTCGTTTGTTTATCATTTCAATGACCTTAATCATCGCGATAAACTCTTTCACGTCGTTCGTGACGTTCTTGCGCTTCCAATGATAAAACGGCTATCGGTCGAGCCTCAAGACGCTTTATACTAATGGGTTCGCCGGTTTCTTCACAAAAGCCATATGTCCCATTATCAATGCGCTCTAAAGCAGCATCTATTTTTGAAATAAGTTTCCTCTGACGATCACGCGCACGTAATTCGATTGTACGATCAGTTTCACAAGAAGCCCTATCAGTCAAATCGGGTTGACCAACATTCTCTTCCTGCAAATTTTCCAAAGTCTCACGAGCTTCTTTTAATATATCATTCTTCCAAGAAACCAATTTAGCACGAAAATACGCCTTTTGCCGCTCATTCATAAAAGGCTCATCTTCACTGGGGCGATATTGACCATCAATCTCTTCGCTCATGCAATAAAAAACCTCCACATATGCTATGTGCGGTCTATATATTGTGCAATACCCATCAACACAAGAGTAAAATGTTTTTCATAACAATCTACAAATATGTCTAAATACACTGTTTAGATTTAATCGCTTTTCTATTTAGGTTGGATTCTTGATCAAATCTCATCCAGAACATTTTTCTTGCTTACTGAGAAACTTCAAAAAGAAGGAAATCTAATATTCAGATATCAGAGTGATCTCTCCCCTGCTTTCTCATTGTTTAAAATCTAAATGAGGCAATAATAAATCATTTCAGCAATGCAAAAAAATAAAATCTTTATAAAGGCAAAGTGTGATATTCACGTTTCAAATACATCAAAGCATCTTTTTCTTTATTACAGTTGATTGCAACAACCTCACCAATCAAAACACAATGGGTTGCGTGCTCATGCCAACAAATCAAACGACAATCAAACGATGCTAGAGCGTCTGAAAGACTAGGCGCTCCCGTTTGCAAAGCTCCCCATTGAGCAACATCAAAACGCTCATTTTGTGTAGAATTGCAACGCCTCGAAAAAACATCCGCTAATGAACGATGCTTTCCTGCCAAGCTATTAACACAAAAATTTCCATTCTCCATAAACACCTGATTCTTTAAATTATGGCGCATGAGACAAACAAGAAGGGTCGGAGGATCATCAGATAAAGAACAACACGCCGAAACAGTCACCCCGCGTCTTCCCTTAATACCATTTGTTGTCACAATATGCACAGCTCCTGCAAAAAGACTCATGGCATCTCGATATTCTTGGGAAGAAACCGCGATAGTATGTTTATGTTGAAGTTCAGGCATCAAATATGTTTTATGATTCGACATATCTTTCACTTATAAAGCTTTAAAATTTCAAGCGATCTTTCCATAAAAAGATCTATAATACATATTTTTTCTTTTCCGTCATAACACAAAAGATATTTGTGTATACACTGCGATATGATAAAAACAGCCAATCAAGGAGATTTTAATGCCCCATTCTCATCTCATTTCGCCTTCACTCTTGGCTGCTGATTTTTCTAAACTTGGACAAGAAATGTTAGATGTTGTTGATGCTGGTGCAGATTGGCTTCATCTTGATATCATGGATGGACACTTTGTTCCTAATATCACCTTTGGTCCTGAAATCGTCAAGGCTCTACGCCCATTAACCAAAGCAATATTTGATGTCCACCTGATGATCGCACCAGTAGACCCTTATTTGGAAGCTTTTGCAAAAGCGGGTTCAGATATTATAACCATTCATGCTGAAGCAAGTCCACATCTTCATCGTTCATTACAAACAATCAAAAAAATGGGAAAAAAAGCAGGAATTGCACTCAATCCAAGCACCCCTGAACATGTACTTGAATATTTGCTTGATCAATTAGATCTCATTCTCATCATGACGGTCAATCCCGGTTTTGGTGGACAAAGTTTTATTCCAGAAATTAAAGATAAAATTAAGCGCGTTAAAAGCATGATTGCAAACCGCCCTATTGATCTTGAAGTTGATGGTGGTATCACCGTTGATACAATTGGGATAGCTGCAAAAGCTGGAGCAAATGTATTTGTCGCAGGCTCTGCAATTTATAAAGATGGAAATAAAGAGCTTTACAAAACACGCATGAGTGCATTGCGCCAAGCCGCAATCCTCTCACAACAAGGAAAAAAATGATGATCGCACGTTATTCCCGCCCTGCAATGGTAACAATTTGGTCTCCTGAAACAAAATATCGTATTTGGTTCGAAATTGAAGCCCATGCCTGTGATGCCCTTGCTCACTTAGGGATTATTCCGAAAGAAGCCGCCAAAGTCATTTGGGAAAAAGGCGCAGCAGCTAAATTTGATGTCAATCGCATTGATGAAATTGAAGCAATTACCAAACATGATGTTATCGCATTTCTGACCCACCTAGCTGAATTCATTGGACCCGAGGCACGTTTTATCCACCAAGGCATGACATCATCTGATGTTCTTGATACAACACTGAATATTCAATTGATGCGTGCTAGTGATATTTTGCTAGAGGATATAGATCAACTTCTTGAGGCATTAAAAAGACGTGCTTTTGAGCATAAAGAGACAATCACCATTGGGCGGAGCCATGGCATTCATGCTGAACCAACAACATTTGGAGTAAAATTTGCTCTTGCATACGCTGAATTTTCCCGTTGTCGCAAACGTCTTCTTGCAGCACGAGAAGAAATTTCTACTTGCGCGATTTCAGGAGCTGTAGGAACTTTTGCAAATATCGATCCAAGCGTTGAAGAACATGTAGCAAAAGCCTTGAGGATGCGTGCTGAACCAGTTTCCACCCAAGTAATACCAAGAGATCGTCATGCTATGTTTTTTGCAACACTTGGTGTTATTGCTTCCTCTATTGAAAGGTTAGCGATAGAAATACGCCATTTACAACGAACAGAAGTTCTGGAAGCAGAGGAACATTTCTCACCTGGGCAAAAAGGCTCATCGGCGATGCCTCATAAACGTAATCCAGTTTTAACAGAAAATTTAACTGGATTAGCCCGCATGGTACGTGCATTTGCACTCCCAGCCATGGAAAATGTTGCACTTTGGCATGAACGTGATATTTCGCATTCATCTGTTGAGCGTTATATTGCTCCAGATGCGACTATTACACTTGATTTTGCTCTTTCTCGCCTCACATCTGTCATTGAAAATCTCATTGTCTATCCAGAAAATATGCAAAAAAATCTCAATAAATTCCGTGGCCTTGTTCACTCACAACGGGTGCTTTTAGCACTCACCCAAGCAGGAATCAGTCGTGAAGATTCTTATCGGATTGTACAACGAAATGCGATGAAAGTTTGGGAACAAGGAAAAGATTTTTTAGAAGAACTCCTCAACGACAAAGATGTTATCAAAGCTTTAAGTGAAGAAGAACTTCGCGAAAAATTTGATCTTTCTTACCACACCAAACATATCAATACGATTTTTAAACGTGTTTTTGAAGAACAGTAAAGCGACATAGAAACCTCAAATCTATTCCACCTATGATCAAAAATCTGTTGTAACAAAGAAAACAATTCATGAAAGCAAATCAACTCGATATTCTTATTGTTCCTGGCTACAAAGGATCTGGTCCAGATCATTGGCAAACACGCTGGGAAAGAAAATTGTCGACAGCCCGCCGCATTGAACAACTCCATTGGTCAAAGCCTGTTTGTGAAGAGTGGGTTAACAAAGTTAAAACCGCCATTGCAAAAGCTCAAAGGCCTGTTATGCTTATTGCTCATTCATTAGGAGTTCCCAGTGCTATTCACGCAACTGTACAAAATACAGAAAAAATTTGTGGCGCTTTCTTTGTTGCTCCTCCAGATGTCGCCAATGAGAAAATACGTCCCAAACATTTAATGACATTTGGCCCCTATCATCGCCAAAAGCTTCCTTTTCCTTCTATTGTCATAGCCAGTCGCAACGATGAGTTTTGTCAATTTTCAGTAGCAGAAAAAATTGCCAATGATTGGGGATCACTCTTTGTTGATGCTGGGTATTCTGGCCATATTAACGCAGAATCCGGACACGGACCTTGGCCTGAAGGGCTTATGGTCCTCTCTCACTTTCTTGCAAAAATTTGATCCAAAAGAGGTGATCTTCTTTCTCATCGCTTATGTATCTTCACCTTTGGGTAGACGTGTAATGACAAAAATTATAAAAGTATCATAGCAATATCATTGAGAAATTCTATTAATTAGGATAGTATCATTTATCAATGTTATTAAAAACCTCTCAAGATAAATAGAGAATCATGATGAATCGTCGCCACCGTATCTATGAAGGCAAGGCTAAAATTTTATATGAAGGACCTGAACCAGGGACTTATATTCAATTTTTTAAAGATGATGCAACTGCCTTTAATGCAAAAAAACATGAAATTATCGACGGAAAAGGGGTTTTAAACAACCGAATTTCGGAACATATCTTTAGCCATCTTGGGCGTTTGGGCATCCCAACACATTTTATCAAACGTATAAACATGCGCGAACAGCTTATTAAAGCAGTGGAAATCATTCCGTTGGAAGTTGTTGTTCGCAATGTTGCTGCCGGCTCTCTTGCTAAGCGTTTAGGTTTAGAAGAAGGAACCCCGCTTCCGCAATCCATCATTGAGTTCTACTATAAAAATGATTCTCTCGATGATCCCATGGTAACGGAAGAACATATCACAGCTTTTGGGTGGGCTGTCCCACAAGAGATAGAAGATATCATGCAACTTTCAATTCGTATTAATGATTTTCTTTCTGGGCTTTTTGCCGGTGTTAACATCCAATTAATTGATTTTAAAATGGAATTTGGTCGCCTGTGGGAAGATGAAACAATGCGCATTGTTCTTGCTGATGAAATCTCACCTGATTCTGCACGACTATGGGATATGCAAACACAAGAAAAAATGGATAAAGATCGTTTTCGTCGTGATATGGGTGGGCTTATTAATGCCTATCAAGAAGTTGCCAAACGTCTTGGTATTATGAATGAAAACGAACCAACACGACCAACTGGTCCCGTTCTCGTAAAGTAAAAACAAGGTAAAAAACATCACCTTATATAAATACCCCTCTTCAAAGGAGAGGTTCTTTTAACAAGCAGGAAGCAAAAAATGAAAGCACGCATTACGGTTACTTTAAGAGAAAGCGTTCTTGATCCACAAGGAGAAGCAATTTTCGGTGCTTTAAAAAGTTTAGCTTTCGAAGGCATTCAATCCATTCGTCAAGGAAAGGTTTTTGATATTGTTCTTGATGATCTACCTTCTGAAACCGCAAAGAAAAAACTTGAACAAATGTGTGAAGAGTTACTCGCAAATACTGTCATTGAAAATTATACAATCGAACTTTTTTAAGTGAAACGCTCATGAAAACTGCCATCATTCAACTTCCTGGATTAAATCGTGATCGAGATATGGTTGCAGCATTACATCATATAACGGGAGTTGAGCCACTAAAAATTTGGCAAACAGAAACAACAATTCCAGATGTAGATATTATTATTATTCCTGGTGGTTTTTCCTATGGCGACTACTTAAGATGTGGTGCTATTGGAGCGCGAACTCCCATCTTAAAAGCCATTCGTGAAAAAGCACAAGAAGGTACGACAATAATAGGTATCTGTAATGGATTTCAAATTTTGTTGGAAGCAGGATTATTACCTGGGACTTTAATGCGTAACGCTTCTTTAAAATTTGTTTGTCGTGAAATCAAACTTGAAGTCGTCAACGCCAAAACAAAATTTTCTCGATATTATTCTAAAGGACAAATTATTCGTTGTCCTGTTGCCCATCATGATGGAAATTATTTTGTTGATAGTGAAACACTAAGGCAAATGGAAGATAATGAACAAATTGTTTTTCGCTATGCAGAAAACACAAACCCGAACGGCTCAATGAAAGATATTGCTGGTATTGTTAATAAAGCTGGTAATATTCTTGGTATGATGCCTCATCCTGAAAACTTTATTGAACCCGCCCACGGAGGTATTGACGGTCGTTTACTTTTTCAAAGTGCTTTAGAGTTAGTAAATGGATGATGCTGAAAAAATACTCGCGCTCCATAATTTTTAAAAAACAAGGATCTATACCATTTCTCGCATCGTAAATCTATGAACAAAGCTTTTCACAAACAACAATGGATATTATTTTTTAAACACATAATTATTTAAGACCATTTTTAGTCTTAAATCCCACCAAACAAACGAACAAAATCTTCAGCTTACTGTCTATAAATATTTTTATTATTAAACAACAGTATTGCTTATAATATAAGCTGCTAGATTAAAAAAATAAAAATGCTAAATTTCGATTAATTGGACGGATAAATACTCATGAAGCCTTGCAATAACATCACTATTACACCAGAGCTCATTGCACAACACGGGCTAAAAGAAGATGAATATGAACGTATCCTGACGTTAATCGGTAGAGAACCAACATTTACTGAACTAGGAATTTTTTCTGCAATGTGGAACGAACATTGTTCCTATAAATCATCTAAAAAATGGCTAAAGACTCTTCCGACAGAAGGAAAATGTGTTATCCAAGGACCTGGTGAAAATGCTGGTGTTGTCGATATTGGCGAAGGGCAATGTGTTGTTTTCAAAATGGAAAGCCATAACCACCCTTCTTATATTGAACCTTATCAAGGTGCAGCAACAGGTGTTGGTGGTATTTTACGTGATGTCTTTACAATGGGAGCCCGTCCTGTTGCTGCTATGAATGCATTGCGATTTGGTGCTCCTGATCACCCAAGAACACGCCATCTTGTTTCTGGTGTTGTTTCTGGAATTGGTGGTTACAGCAATGCTTTTGGCGTTCCAACTGTTGGTGGAGAAGTAAATTTTGATAAGCGTTATAATGGCAATATCCTTGTTAACGCTTTTGTCGCCGGTATTGCAAAGACAGACGCCCTTTTTTATTCTAAAGCGCAAGGTATTGGACTCCCTGTTGTTTATCTTGGTGCAAAAACAGGACGTGATGGTGTCGGTGGAGCAACAATGGCTTCTGCTGAATTTGATGATTCAATCAGTGAAAAACGCCCAACTGTTCAAGTAGGTGATCCTTTTACAGAAAAATGTCTCCTTGAAGCATGTTTAGAGCTCATGGAACTTGGAGCCGTTGTTGCTATTCAAGATATGGGAGCAGCAGGACTCACCTCTTCTGCCGTTGAAATGGGTGCAAAAGGAAATTTAGGGATACAGCTTAATCTCGATACAGTTCCTGTTCGAGAAGAAAATATGACAGCCTATGAAATGATGCTGTCTGAAAGTCAAGAGCGTATGCTCATGGTCCTTAAACCAGAACTAGAAAAGCAAGCAGAAGCAATTTTTCATAAGTGGGGGCTACATTTTTCTATCATTGGGAAAACAACCGATGATTTACGTTTTCGTGTATTTCATCAAGGGGAAGAAGTTGTCAATCTTCCCATCAAAGAGCTTGGTGATGAAGCACCTGTTTATGATCGTCCTTGGAGTGAGCCGGCAAAAAAAACACCCTTGAAAGCAGAAGACGTCAAAAAGGTTGAAAATCTTGGTGATGCCCTTCTATCCTTATTGAATTCTGCTGATCAAAGTTCACGGCGATGGGTTTATGAACAATATGATACCCTTATCCAAGGAAATAGCCTTGTTTGTCCAGGAGGTGATGCAGGCGTTATCCGTGTAGGAAACAACAGCAAACGTGCTCTTGCTTTTTCTTCTGATGTAACACCTCGTTATTGTGAAGCAGACCCTTATGAAGGAGGAAAACAAGCTGTCGCAGAATGCTGGCGAAATATTAGTACGACAGGTGCAACACCACTGGCTGCTACAGATAATCTCAATTTTGGTAACCCTGAAAAACCTGAAATTATGGGACAGCTGGTTTTGGCTATTAAAGGTATAGGAGAAGCTTGTAGAATCCTCGATTTTCCTATCGTTTCAGGCAATGTTTCTCTTTACAACGAAACAAATGGGGAAGCCATTCTTCCAACCCCTACAATTGCTGGTGTAGGCCTTCTTAATGATTGGTCTAAAATGGTAACAATAAGTGGTATGCAAAATGGAGATATTCTTGTTTTAGTAGGAAATTGCGGCTCTCATTTAGGACAATCAATCTATGCACGTAACATTTTAAATATTGATGCAGGTGCCCCCCCCCCTGTAGATTTACAACTTGAAAAAAAACATGGTCAATTTGTTCGAGATGCCATTAATAGCGGTTTTATTCACGCTGCCCATGACCTTTCTGACGGGGGATTGGCGATAGCACTTGCCGAAATGGTGATTAAAGCAGGTAAAGGAATCAAAGTAACGTTAAGCAATAAATCACCCCATCATGCAGAACTTTTTGGAGAAGACCAAGGACGTTATCTTTTAGCCGTCAAACCTCACTCTCTCAATAGTCTTAAAGAGCGTGCACAAATCAATACAGTTACTTTAACAGAGCTAGGTCAAGTTGAGGGGACTTCTCTCAATATAGATGGGATATTAACACTTTCAGTAGACAAACTCACAAAAGCCTATGAAAACTGGTTTCCACAATTTATGGGTGAAGAGTAAAAATTGTTTTTTCTCTTAAGCAACAGCCTTTATAAGAAATGAATACATAGGAGAATAATGATGGCAATGAGTGCCCATGCAATTGAAACGCTTATTCGTGAAGGCATTCCTGATGCTACTGTAACAATTCGTGATCTTGCTGGAGATGGAGAACATTATGCTGCAGAAGTTATTTCTGAAAGTTTTCGTGGTAAAACCCGTGTTCAACAACATAAAATGGTTTATGATGCTCTTAAAGGCAATATGGGAAATGACTTGCACGCTTTAGCACTGCAAACGAGTATTCCCAAATAATTTAAAAATTTCTTCTTGCATTCATTCACTCAATACTATTAGAAATAATATGAGCGTGAATGCACACTTCCAAGAATTTATACTATTGAGGAATAGAGATGACTACTATTCATGATTTTATTGACAACGAAATTAAAACAAATGATGTCATTTTATTCATGAAAGGAACGCCTGACGCTCCACAATGTGGATTTTCTGGGCAGGTCGTTCAAATCCTTGATTATTTAGGGTTAAATTATAAAGGAATTAATATTTTAACTTCTAACGAATTGCGTCAAGGGATAAAAGACTACTCAAATTGGCCAACAATTCCGCAACTCTATATCAAAGGTGAATTTGTTGGCGGCTGTGATATTGTTAAAGAAATGTTTCAAAATAACGAATTGCAAGAACTGCTAAAGGAAAAAGACATTCCTTGCAATAAATCATAGATGTCTCTCATTTTATTTGCTTCTTATAGAACCGTGTTCAGTCGAAACTTTTATTAAAAGGGTGCATATGTCATATTCAGTCGACGAACAAAAGCATAGTGATGCGATTAGAGAAAAAATTGGCTATAAAGAATTTGTTATTCTCATTGCTTCACTCATGGCCATC
Organism: Bartonella sp. LB28NMGDW; assembly: GCF_042194435.1. Taxonomy (NCBI): domain Bacteria; kingdom Pseudomonadati; phylum Pseudomonadota; class Alphaproteobacteria; order Hyphomicrobiales; family Bartonellaceae; genus Bartonella; species Bartonella sp. LB28NMGDW. The sequence goes on along the minus strand of NZ_JBHIMX010000005.1, from coordinate 118,108 downwards.
AATTCTATAGCTGTTGATATTATGTTGCCAGCTATGCCCAACATTTTAAACAGTTTAAATGTTATCAATGAAAACGATCAGCATTATATCATTTCTAGTTATCTTATCAGCTATGGCGTCACACAGATATTTTTTGGTCCCATAAGTGATCGTTATGGGCGCCGTAAGATTATTCTTATTGGTCTTGCTTTGTATTCATTTGCAGCGATTGGTTCTGCCTTTGTATCAAATTTTTCTCTCTTGCTTATTTTGCGTGCCTTACAAGGTATGGGAGGAGCTGCTATGCGCGTGCTCACAGTTTCCATTGTACGTGATCTCTATAGTGGTCGGAAAATGGCAGAAGTGATGTCTATCGTGATGATGGTTTTCCTTATTGCACCAATGATTGGACCAGCAACAGGACAGATCATTTTACTGTTTGGAAACTGGCAATTTATTTTCATATTCATGGCAATGATTGGTTTCGGGTTGATGATTTGGATTCAATTCCGCTTGCCGGAAACTCTTTATGCGCAACGCTCTCTTTCCTTTTCTTCAGTCAAACATAATTTATGGATTGTAATAACCAATCGCACAACACTTTGCTATACACTAGCAACTTCGATTATTTTAGGCTGTATCTTTACTGCCGTTAATACATCACAACAAACGTATGAAGGGATCTATAATCTAGGACTTTGGTTCCCTATTGCCTTTGCAGTTGGTGCTGCATTTCAAGCTCTATCATCTTTCTTTAACTCTCAACTCGTTGGACGCCTTGGAATGCGGCGTATCGCTCACGCGATGCTTTTACTTTTTTGTATCACTTCATGTGTATGGTTTGTTGGCTCTATCTTAACAGATGGTATTCTTCCTTTTGCTTTTTACATGCTGTTATTCTGTATACTGATGTTTGCCTGCGGTGGTATTATGGCAAACTTCAATACACTCGCTCTTGAACCTGTAGGAGAAATAGCTGGGACCGCGTCGTCTATATCTGGTTTTCTGCAAACATCTATTGGCACAGGTCTCAGTTTTTTTATTGCTCAACAATTTAATGAGACGACCATCCCTAATTCGGCAGGATTTTTCTTTCTTAGTCTGATTGCCATACTCCTCGTCTTATGGGCGGAACGTGGACATCTTTTTAGGCAATATCATAGCAATCCTAACGAATAAATATCCCTTACGAAAAATTAATAACATCTCTCTTGAACAATAAGGAGATAAACCTATCAGACAAATAAAACATCTCCAAATAGAACACTCTTGTGTTAAACATTCACATTGTTTGTTTAAGGGTACAGCTCTCAAAATATCAAATCATTTCACGACAGCACCCATAAATGCTGTAATGTTTAAAAAACAGTTTTGATTGATTTAACCTAAACAAGATCAAAATAGAAAAAACCTCACGCTTTAGATTTTTCTTTCAATATAAAAATAATAAATTATCCTTATAAATTAATATCTTACACAATCATAAAACCATAGGGAATTTTCCCATTTATAAAATACATTTAATTAATAAATTTTCCTGATTTTGGAAATCCTTTTGGAACCAAACGCCCGACACCCGCACGCGTTCCCATCCATTCAAAGAGATCGTCCGCCTGGCGGTTAAAGATTCGTTCAGCTGTATCTTGCCAACTTAAGCCTTCTGATAAATTAAAAGTCTTGGCATCAACAACACCACCTTCTTTATAACGCTGTAAACGAACACCTTTACCGCGATTCATTTCTGGTATTTGTTCAATAGAAAAAATAAGCATTTTACGGTTTTCACCGACTACAGCAACATGATCACCATTTACCGGAACACAAAGCTTTACCTTATCAGGAGCTTTCACATTCATCACTTGCTTTCCTTTTCGTGTATTAGCGATCACTTCTGCAGAAGAAACAATAAAACCATTACCGTGATATGAAACCAAGAGCAATTTTTCCTCGGCGTGATGCACAAAAGCTGTGAGAACATCGTGCTCATCATCCATATCAACTAAAAGACGAATAGGTTCACCATGTCCCCGCCCTCCAGGTAAACTATTTGCACCAATAGCAAAAAACTTTCCACCCGTACTGATCAGCACAATCTTGTCGGTTGTAAATGCTGGAAATGCTAACTTTAAACTGTCTCCTTCTTTAAAAGAAAGCGCTTTATAATCGGTCAAATGTCCCTTCAAAGCACGCATCCACCCCTTTTCAGAAATAACAATAGTAATCGGTTCTTTTTCGATCATTGCTTGTTGAATATCATCAAGATCATGTCTTGGTGCCTCTTCAAACGTCGTACGTCTTTTCCCTAAGAATGTTTCAGGACCAAAAGTGTTTCGAACTTTTTTGATTTCTTCTGAAATTATTTTCCACTGTTTTATAGGAGAAGCTAATAAATTCTGTAGTTTTTCTTTTTCAGCTTTCAAACTTTCAAATTCTTTACGAATTTCAAATTCCTCAAGTTTACGCAAAGAACGCAAGCGCATATTAAGAATAGCTTCAGCTTGATTTTCTGTTAATTCAAACCGATTAATCAGCTTCTTTTTCGGTTCATCCTCTTCACGAATAATCTGAATGACCTCATCGAGATTTAAATAGGCAATAAGATATCCATGAAGAATTTCCAATCGGCTATCAATTTGATCAAGCCGATAATGAGAGCGACGAATAAGCACTTCTTGACGATGTTCAAGCCATTGCTGCAAACTTTCTCGCAAAGAAAGAACATTGGGTATTTTTCCCAAAGACAAAACATTCAGATTAAGGGGAAATCTTACTTCAAAGTCAGTCAATTTAAAAAGAGACTCCATAAGGAGCTCCGGATCAACCGACCGATTTTTAGGAACCAGCACGATTCTGATATCTTCTGCTGATTCATCTTGGATATCCTCAAGCATTGGCAATCGGCGTGCAAGCAATAACTCTGCTGTTTTTTCAATAAGACGTGACTTTTGAATCTGATAGGGAATTTCAGTCACAACAATCACATAAGAACCACGGCTACCAGGTTCCTGATGCCAACGTGAACGCAAGCGAAAGAATCCACGCCCAACACGATAGGATTCCTCAATACTTTTTTTAGGTTCAACTAAAATTCCCCCCGTCGGGAAATCAGGACCAAGAACGAATTGATTTAATTCCTCATCATTTACATCGGGATGCGCAATAAAATGGAGCGCTGCATCACAAAGCTCAGCAACATTATGGGGTGGAATAGATGTTGCCATACCAACAGCAATACCAGAAGAACCATTTGCTAAAAGATTAGGGAAAGCTCCTGGTAAAACAACAGGCTCTTCATCTTCTTCATTATAGGTTAAACGAAAATCAATAGCATTCTCATTAATTCCTTCAAGTAACAATGCAGCCACTTCAGTCATACGTGCTTCCGTATAACGCATGGCAGCAGCATTATCACCATCAATATTACCAAAATTGCCTTGCCCATCAACCAATGGATAACGAACAGCAAAACTTTGAGCCAAGCGCACCAAAGCATCATAAATAGACGCATCCCCATGAGGATGAAATTTTCCCATGACATCACCGACAATCCGCGCACATTTCGCATAAGACTGTCCAGGATTTAGTTTGAGAAGACGCATCGCATGAACAATCCGCCGGTGGACAGGCTTCAATCCATCACGTACATCAGGCAATGCACGGTGTGTAATCGTAGAAAGTGCATAAGCCAAATAACGTTCCTGTAAAGCAGAGCGTAATTCTATTGGTTCAATGTGTTCTTTATCAAAAGGTAAATTCATTTTATCAGACATAGTATTAAAACAACAATTCCCACAATAATAAGAAATTATTTTATAGGATTTATTTAATGAAATCTTCTATGAGTCGACTTTTTTATTAAAAGTCAATTACATAAAAACAAACGCTGCGATTAGAACATGAACAGAAAATTATATCAATTTGAAAAATTTATACATGTCCTTCCCCCCTTGTTCTAAGTAATTTATTGAAAGCTTTGTCAAATCCGATAATAATTTAACTGCTCACAAAGAGTTATTTCATTCTTTTTGGAATGACAAAAGCACCTTTCAAACATCATCTTTTATTATAAAGATAAATTGTATAACAACCCCATTCAGTTTTTCCATGAAAAACTAAAAAAATATTCAAAGCTTATAAAATTTAAACTTTTCAGAGTAAGTCCATAGAATAGAAAACCGCATTATTCTCATAAAAACGAAGAAACACAATTCTCTGCTACAACATTGTAAAAACTTCAATAAAAAATAAATAATATATTGTCGTATAAAGATAATTCATTTTTTTTCAACTAAAATGAGACTTCCAAATATTACAGAATTCTCTCATTTCTAATGTATTCATGATAAAACAATCACAATCATTTCCTCACCTATCACAAAGGAAACAGCCACTATAAAAACAAGGAATAAAAATGCCTCGTAAAGAATCAACACAATGGCGTTTTTGTCTATCTAAATTTCACAAACAGCATACACACACATGATGCTCTTGAGAGGCATCAAAACTTCACTCTACGTAGAAAAGATGAAAACAATCCATAATCAATTTTATGAGCTATTTTTGTGAGTAGGAGCCATACGGATTCCTAAATCACGTAATTGTGTAGGAGAAACATCAGACGGAGCACTCATCAAAAGATCAAGTGCCTGTTGATTCATAGGAAATAAAGCAACTTCACGCAAATTTTTAACACCCTGCAACAGCATAATGATGCGGTCAATTCCCGCAGCCATGCCACCATGTGGCGGAGCCCCATAATGGAATGCACGATAAAGACCACCGAAACGATCTTTCACAACTTCCTTAGAAAGTCCTACAAGTTCAAAAACTTTAAGCATCATTTCTGGTAAGTGATTACGAATTCCACCTGATGCAATTTCATAACCATTGCAAACAAGATCATATTGAAAAGCTTTAAGAGTAAGAGGATCTTGGGTCTCAAGAGCATTTTCTCCCCCTTGAGGCATGGAAAAAGGATTATGTCCAAAATCAATCTTTTTTTCATCTTCATTCCATTCAAAAAATGGAAAATCAACAATCCACGCCAAAGAGAAACTCTCTCTATCGAGAAGATCTAATTCTTCCCCTATCCGTGTACGGGCTGCTCCAGCAAAAGATGCGAATTTTTTTGGATCTCCAGCCACAAAAAAACAAGCATCACCACTTTCAAGTCCAAGCTGTATACGGATTGCTTCAGTCCTCTGTTCACCAATATTTTTGGCGATAGGCCCTGCTCCTTCCAATTTTCCTTCTTCTTCACGCCAAAAAATATAACCGAGCCCTGGTTGCCCCTCGCCTTGTGCCCATACATTCATACGATCACAAAAAGCACGACTTCCACCCGTTTTAGCTGGAATAGCCCACACTTGTGCATTCTCATCATTCGCTAAAATTTGAGCAAAGACTTTGAAACCAGAATTATAAAAATGCTGAGAAACATCTTCCATAATGATCGGATTACGTAGATCAGGCTTATCAGAACCATATTTTCGCATTGCTTCATCATAGGAAATGCGAGGAAAGCTTTGTGTCACAGTTTTTCCATCTGCAAATTCTTCAAAAATAGAACGCATAATAGGTTCCATAGTTGCTAAAACATCTTCTTGCTCAACAAAACTCATTTCAACATCTAATTGATAAAATTCACCAGGAAGACGGTCGGCCCTTGGATCTTCATCTCTAAAACATGGAGCAATCTGAAAATAACGATCAAAACCTGACATCATCAACAATTGTTTATATTGCTGTGGTGCTTGCGGTAGCGCATAAAATTTTCCTTGATGAACACGACTTGGGACCAAAAAATCACGTGCTCCTTCCGGTGATGAAGCTGTCAAAAGTGGCGTCGTAAATTCCGTAAAACCATTATTTTGCATAGCCCGTCTCATAGCCGCAATAATTTCAGTCCGACGCATGATATTTTTGTGCATAGTCTCCCGACGCAAATCAAGAAAACGATATTTTAATCGAATATCTTCTGGATAATCAGGCTCACCAAAAACCGGTAAAGGAAGTTCATCAGATTTTGAAAGAATTTCTACCTCTTGTGCAAAAATTTCAATCTCACCTGTTGGAAGCGTTGCATTAATAACCTCATCGGAACGTGCACATACCTCTCCATCCACACGAATAACCCATTCAGAACGCACTTTTTCAATAACTTTAAAAGCCAGCGAAGCAGGGTCAGCAACAATTTGTGTGATTCCAAAATGATCACGTAAATCCACAAAAAGAATTCCGCCATGATCACGAACACGATGAACCCATCCCGAAAGACGGACTTGTGCTCCTACATCACATTTACGAAGAGCCGCACAATGATGACTGCGATAACGGTGCATATTTTTTGCCTTTGATTATAATATTCATATGCGCTACAAACGCTTTTTAATAACCATTTGTCAAGATATGAGAATAAAAACTCAAAAATAAAGTCAATAAAGGACAAATTTAATTTATCGAATTATAATAAAATGATGAATCTTATTACACAAACAACCGATCTTGAAATTGCACTTAACGCTCTACATACCTCTGATTTTGTAACAGTCGATACTGAGTTTATCCGCGAAACAACTTTTTGGCCTCAACTGTGTTTAATCCAGCTCGCATCACCAGATATCACAGTTTTGATTGATCCCATAGCACCGGATATTGATTTACAACCTTTTTTTGACCTTATGATCGATAAAAAAGTTGTAAAAGTTTTTCATGCTGCGCGCCAAGATATTGAAACAATTTATCATCTTGGAGGTGTTATTCCTTCCCCTCTCTTTGATACGCAAATAGCAGGATCAATTTGTGGATTTGGTGATTCTATCTCCTATGATCAAATTGTACAACGCTGCACGGGGCATCATCTTGATAAATCCTCCCGCTTTACAGACTGGAGTTACCGCCCTTTGTCTGAAAAACAACTGCTCTATGCACTTGCCGATGTAACCTACTTAAGAGACGTTTACCTATTATTGAAAAAAAGGTTAGAAAAAAATCAACGTGCTCACTGGATGGACGATGAAATAACAATCCTTTTAAATCCTAAGACCTATGATATGCCAGAAGATGAAGCATGGAAAAAAGTGAAAGGAAAAATTAAAAAGCCACGTGAACTTGCTGTATTACAAAAGATAGCAGCTTGGCGGGAACGTGAAGCACGAAAATACAATATGCCACGTCGTCATATCATAAAAGATGAATGTCTTATAGAAATAGCAACCCAACAACCAAAAGATGAATCTGCATTAAAACGGTTGCGCAGTCTTAATAAGAACTGGGATAAACTCTCAATTGCTCAATCATTAATCAAAGCTGTCCATGAAGGCTTAGAGGTGGATCTTTCTACTTTACCCCCCATTCCTAAACATAATCCACTCAATGATACGACAGCCGCTGTTATCGATCTACTCAAAGTGTTATTAAAAATTGTTGCAAATGAAAACAGCATTGCCCCTAAAATTATTGCAACATCTAATGATTTAGAAAAAATTGCCAATGGAGGAATAAAGAAAAATATTCCCGCTATGAATGGCTGGCGCTATGAAATATTTGGTCAAAAAGCCGAACAACTGCTAAAGGGACAGATAGGGTTTTACTTTAACGATGGAAAAATAAGCACAAAACAGCTTTAATTTACATTTTCATTTTGAAAAATCCATTACGCTACTCATTATCTACATCAATTGGTATGCCCTATAGACCAACGCAAACAGGATAAATAAAGCCTACTTCTGACAAAGTTAAAAATTAAATAGTGAACCCTTATTAAAAATGACAGCTAAATCTTTACCCAGTCAATCAAATAGCAATCCTATTAAAAATAATCTAAAAAAACAGACAGCTCCTTATTTAAAAGTTTTGATAATAAAAGCGCACTCATTACAAAAATAGCAGCCTAGCAATAGGAACAAACAAAGATATAATATCTTACGTCCCCATATCGTATTAAAAAACTACCGAGATTGCAATATAACAATCAAAAACCAGCCAGCATAACAACTAAAACACCTAACAAAGACAACATACTGATTTATAAAGATAATCTAGCGTTATTTATATTAAATTAGACCCCCGAATATCATAAGATTCTCTCATTCCATCTCAATAAGACTCATAAAGTTTTACATAAGAAATTATATGATAAAGCGCTGTTTTTTTTATAGATTAAACGCCTTTCAAAAAATCATGGTTAATAAATAGTTATGATTTATTTCTATTTTTTATAGTGAAAGGATTTTATAATGACTGAAATGATATTCTTTTGACAGACCGTGAAAGTGCAAAACTGCTTCATATGAGTATTTCAACATTCCGGTGTCATGTAACCAATGGATCTCTCCCAAAACCTTTAAAAGTTTGTTTTTTTTATCGCGTTGGTTACAATCGAATCTTATCAATATAATCGAGCAAGCTAAACAGAAACGTTATAACGACGCAGCATAAAAAGAAAACCTTTTCAGGTAAAAATGGACAAGGCTTTCATTTTCACATGAAGCTTATGAAGTGAAAAATCCATCTTGTGACGCAAGTAACAGAATAAAAAAATTATGTTTTCTTTTATGAATGCTCAGAGCATTACCAATGCCTTGCGTGGTGTCTGGTATGAAAGTTATGGAACAAGTCCTATTGTCCAGCTCATGATGATAGGTTAGCTAGTTTATCCCTCGTCAATAGCCCTATTATAAGACATAAAACACGAATAAATTAGGAAAAAAATCAAAAAATTTCAAAAGCGAGAGGTTGTTTTATTATTTTTGATAACGTCTGTAATCGTCCAAGAGGACGTTCTCCTAATAACCCAGCGTAATTCTTTGGGATCTGCAGGATAATATGATCTGCTTTTTTACGCCACAATAGATGAGGTAAAATACCTGCAACAGAAGCACTAAAAAGATGAGCAATACGCATAGTTTCGCCAAGAATACGTGCTTTCTCAATTATATTTTGAGTTGCTAATTGAAAAATGGGAAGAGATTCTTTATCAACCAATAAACTCGTATTGCGAAAAAAAACAGCAAGCGCCGCATAAAGGCGCCCTTCATGGGAAATTCCTGGATAAGATCCTAAAGCTATTTGATTTGCTGCTTCATTACCTCTATAATCTGGATGTATACGCCAACCAATATCCGCAAGAAGACAAGCAGCTTGACGATAACGACATTCATTTTCAGTTTCTGAAATTCCAAAAACTTCAAAAGCATTCGTCGTAAAATCAATGAGTTCTTCTGCTTGTTTTGGTGAACGTGCCCGTAAAATAGCCATTTCTGTGCATGCTGCAATGAGAGGATCTGACAGCTGAATCGCCTGCGGCAATCGTGAATAAAGAAAACCTTCACGAACGCCAGCACCTGAAAAAACTATCTTTTCAAACTGCATACACTGAATGAGTTCAATAAGAACTATTGCCCCATAAGATAAAAGTTTCCGACGATTCTGAGAAATCGCTGCAATCCCTCTCAAATTATCAATATTGCCACGTGCTACAAGACGTAAAAAGTTCTCCATTTCAACGGCTTCAACTTCATAGCCATGCATAACAGGGAGCCGATAGTGTTTCATTGCCATATGGAGTTTTGCCAAATTACGCCATGTCCCCCCTACTGCATAAAAATAACGTGCTGTACCTTTACGAGTACGAACAACAGACGATTTATAAAATTGCTCATGTACAATTTTTGTAGCTACAGCACTATCATTATTTGACATATACTGTAACCTTAAACCACCCAATGGGAGAGTTATCCCTTCACCAACATCAGAATGATCAATATCAATCAGCTCAAGACTTCCACCACCAAGATCTCCAGAAATACCTTTTGGTTGATAAAAAGTAGAAACAACTCCATATGCTGAATACATAGCTTCTTCACTTCCTGAAAGAAGATATATTTTATTTTGCAAAATATCTTCAGCATGCTGAATAAATGCTACGCCATTCTTTGCATCTCGTGCTGCTGCTGTTGCTAAAGTATAGACCTCATCTGCCCCAATCTGTCGACAAAGCGTACGAAACCGTTTCAGTGTTTGCAATGCCATTTTCATCGATTGTTCTTCTAAAAATCCCGTTTTTGCCACACCATGACCGAGACCACAAAGAATCTTTTCATTAAATAAAACTGTTGGTGAGCGAACAAGCCCCTCATAAATAACCAACCGAACAGAATTTGAGCCAATGTCAATAACAGCAACAGGCTTACACCCTTTTAACCGACCTTGAGCATCTCTATATGTCATTGGATTTTAGTCTTTATGTATTTCGGCTTGTTGCCGATGCAACGCAACCAAGCGCGAAACAGAAGACTCAAAAGACTCATTTTCCCCTGCAAAACTTGTACTGGCCATAAAATACTCCTGCGCATTAAATAGACTTTCACCTATCTGCGGCGTAATACGTTTTGATGTTCCATCCTTAAGTATATCAAAGCTTTGCTGATTATCAATAATATTAGCCAACATAATCTGTAAAAGAATTTTTTGACGCACTATTTTATTAAAAACTGGAACCAATATTTCAACACGATAGTCTAGATTACGAGGCATCATATCAGCAGAGCCTAAGTAAACGAGTGCATTTTCATTAGGCAAATCTTGACCATTCCCAAAACAAAAAATGCGACTATGTTCAAGAAAACGCCCGACAATTGATTTTACACGAATATTATCCGAAATTCCTAGAATACGAGGACGTAAACAACATATCCCCCGCACAACCAAATCAATTCGCACCCCTGCTTGACTGGCACGATATAAAGCATCAATAATTTCAGGATCAACCAATGCATTAACTTTCATCCAAATAGCAGCAAACCTTCCCTGTTGTGCATGAACAATTTCTCCCTCAATATGCTCTAAGATACGACCACGCAATGTTAAGGGTGAAAAAGCAATCTTCATTGTTTCATTTGGACGCTCATATTGCGCAATATAATTGAACAATAACGCAACATCATGAGCGATATCATCATCCGTGGAAAAAAAAGAAAGATCGGTATAAGTTTTAGCGTTAATGGGATGATAATTTCCTGTTCCAAGATGAACATAAGAGCAAAGACGTTTTCCCTCACGTCTCACAACCAATGACATCTTAGCATGAGTTTTTAATGCAATAAAACCAAAAATAACTTGAACCCCAGCACATTCAAGATCCCGCGCCCAACGAATATTTGCTTCCTCATCAAAACGTGCTTTAAGTTCTACCAAAGCAGTCACAGACTTTCCCTGTTCAGCTGCTTCAATCAAAGCGCTAACAATTGGGCTATCATTTGATGTACGATAAAGTGTTTGTTTGATTTCCACAACATCAGGATCGCAAGCAGCTTGACGTAAAAATTGGACAACAACATCAAATGTCTCATAGGGGTGATGAATCACAATATCATTTTCACGAATAGCCGCAAAACAATCCCCTTTATGTTCACGAATACATTCTGGAACACGAGAAATATAAGGAATAAATTTGAGATCATCACGAGGAATAGAAACAATTTCTGATACCATATTAAGCGCTAAAAATCCATCAAGAACATTAATACAATTATCAGGGACAGCGAGACTATTCGCTATAAATTGGCGTAAACTCTCTGGCATTCTTGCGTCAAACTCAACTCGAATAACCTGCCCACGGCGCCGCCTTTTGAGAGCAGTTTCAAAAAAATGAACAAGATCCTCAGCTTCTTCTTCTACTTCAATATCACTATCTCGGATTACTCTAAATATACCAATTCCTGTAACCTCATAGTTAGGAAATACATGTTTAATAAAAAGGCAAATAACATCTTCAGATGCAATAAAACGAAAATGATTACCCTCTTGAGGAAGAAGAATAAAACGCCTCAAAAGCATTGAAATAGACAACAACACTATGTGAGAGTTCTGATCAGTTTCTCCAGACAATTGAAGCGCAATAGAAAGCCCTAAATTAGGAATAAATGGAAAAGGATGAGTAGAATCAACAGGCAAAGGTTTTAAAACAGGAAAAATTGTCTCAAGAAAATATTTTTCAAGCCATGATTTTTCAATTTCTGAAAGATCATCAGAACAAATAATTTCAATATCATTCTTTTTTAATTCATTACGTAAAACATTCAATTCTCGTAGTTGGTGAGCCTGCAGCTTTGAAATTTCAGCTAATACAATATCAAGTTGTTCCTGTGGAGTGTGCCCATCTGCACTGCACGCTGTAATGCGAGAACGAATTTGAGCGGCTAATCCTGCAACACGAACCATAAAAAACTCATCAAGATTTGCAGCTGAAATAGAAAGAAATTGTAGACGTTCTAATAAAGGATGTCTCGCATTAGCCGCTTCCATCAAAACACGATTATTAAATTGTAGCCATGAAAACTCTCGATTAATAAACCGTACCGGATTTTTCATTGTTATATTCGATATAGAAATTTTATCTACCACCCTCTGTTCCATATATCCTAAATAATTTTCTTTTATATTTTCTAAAATCCTTGACAAAATATCTCACATAACATTTGATAACATGTTATCATCATAATAATATATCAATGCCTAACTTTCCTTATCATTTTTCCATTTAATATTTAAAAATACTTGGAACTATCTTCTATGCGCAAAGCACTAAAAGTAAGACAATTATTATAATATAGCATAAAATAGGAGAAATTTGTCTTAAAAAGCAGCTTGCATTATCATAAGCTTTATTACAAACTCACGCCTATAAAATAGAAGAGCCCAATCATAGCTGATGAGACAATTTATTCTGGAGTTTGTACCCCATGGCTGATCACAATATCCCTCATTTCCAAAATGACCTTGGATATAAAACAATCGAAATTGGTGTGAAAGAATTTATGTGTGTAGGCGCTACACACCCATTCGATCATCCTCATATCTTTATCGACATGGGAGCAGCAGATGAGAAAATTTGCCCTTACTGCTCAACCCTTTATCGTTATGTTCCCTCGCTATCATACGATCAAACAAACCCAACAGGATGCTTATATCATCCAGAAAAGCTATTATAATCGCGTTTTTTGGCTTTCTTAATAACCACTCTTTTAATTCTGCTTGTTTAATATGAAATCATTTGTGGAACAATCACCCATCATTGTTGGAGGAGGAATTGCTGGTTTAAGCACCGCTTTAGCACTCGCTCATAAAGGAATTGCAAGCACCATTATCGAAAAGTATAAGCAACTTGAAACGATAGGCGCTGGTATTCAACTGACACCAAATGCAACATCTATTCTTGCTCGCTGGAAACTTCTTAACAAACTCACTGCAGTCGCTACAATCCCACATTTTCTTGAGTTAAAAGATGGATTATCTTTAAAAATACATCTACGGGCTCATCTTATTAATCTAACAGAAAAATATTGGAAAGCCCCTTATATGACGATTCACCGCGCGGCTTTACAAAAAATTTTATATAATGCAGTGATTGAAAATCCTTTGATCAAATACAAAGCAGGCGAAACGATTGTATCTTCTACCCAATCTGCAAGCAACATTAAAATCACAACAATAAAAACAGATACGGCAACAGAACAGCTTCATTCAACGCCCCTCCTGATCGGATGTGATGGCGTTTGGTCAACATTACGGCAACAATCTCCTTTTCATGAAAGAGCAAATTTTAGTGGCTTTATTGCTTGGCGTGCAACAACAACATTTGATAATCTTCCTCAAAACTTTCGTTCTTCATTGCAAAATATGAAGACAATTACGGCTTGGATGGGACCAAAAAATCATCTTGTTGTCTATCCCATTCAATCGTCAGAAAAAATTTTTAATTTTGTCGCCATCACAAATGGAGAAAATTCAAAAGAAGGATGGGCTCATAAAGGAGATAAAGAAAAACTCAAATCTCTTTTTAGAGATTGGAATTCAAAAATCTTACAAATCTTTGATCATATTGATGAATGGAGCTATTGGCCACTCTTTCAAATGAAACAAAATCGTTTTATCGGTTTAGAGAGACAAGTATTTGTTGGCGATTGCGCACATGCTGCCTTACCTTTTGCAGCACAAGGTGCCGCTATGGCAATCGAAGATGCTGCCACATTAGCAGAAGCACTTTCATTGCAAGATTTTTCATTAACGAAAGCACTTTCGCTTTACGAAACAACACGCACCCCCCGTATTGCAGCAGTAAAAAAACGCGGAGATTTCAATAGATTAGCCTATCACGCAACCGGTCCCATAGCAATTGCACGCAATCTCATGATGAAAATTCGTACACCAGAGAGCATTATGTCAGATCTCAATTGGCTTTACATGTATGATGCAATGAATTCCATAAAAAATAATGATAAAAACTTATAAAATTTTTCCAGTACTTTGAATATTACGAAAGAACGAGATTTTTTGACTCTATGACACTAAAACCCATCATAATTTACTCAAATAAAGGCTATATTTTTTAAAATATACAATCCGATTTTAAAAGCTCAATTTTTAGCTCTCCTAAAAGCAAAAACACCACTCAAAATCAGCTCCCATCTTTATCTTTCTTTAACTCAGTTCTACATCAACAACACCCTGAATTAATTTCATCGCATTTGCGACATGTGAATTTACCTTATATCGCTTAGGAAGCGCAATTTCGACTTCTCGCAATCCATCCTCTTGAATTAAAATAAGCCCAACCTCTCCATTTCCCCCAAGATTTAAATTTTGTTCAATTTGTGGAAGCATATCAACTGTTTTTATAAAAAGACGCATCATTTTATGCTGTTGTAATGATTCCTTTTCCAAAGACTGAATTGTTTCAATTCGCAAACTAACTCCTTCAGAACGATTTTCTGCGCTTACCGTAATAATAAAAGATTTTCCGGGTTCTAGCATCTCTTCATAATCCGATAGTACCTCAGAAAAGAGAACTGCTTCATATTGTCCACTTGTATCAGAAAAATGAATAATTCCCATTTTTTTACCAGATTTTGTTTTACGCACGTTTTTTGCCACAACAGTTCCAGCAAGCCGTGCAGCCGTTGCTCCCCCTTTAACGGCATTGGCAAAATTACCCCAAGTCTGAATGCGTTTTTTGTCCAGAATAGTTTGATACTCCTCCAAAGGATGCGCAGAAAAGTAAAAACCTATAGCTTGAAATTCTCGATAAAGTTTCTCAGCCGGCAACCAAGGGGTTGTTTGCGATAAAATCAATGGTTCTTTTAATCCGCCTGCCATTCCAAATATATCAACCTGCCCGCTAGAATTGTCATCGAGAATACGAAGTGCACGCGCATGAAGGGTTCCAAGATTGGCTAATAAAACCTCACGTGCAATGTTAAAACAATCAAAAGCACCAGCACAAACTAAACTTTCCATCGCACGCTTATTAACAATACGAGGATCAATACGCGCACAAAAATCTTCCAAATCCTTAAAAATCTTATTCCCACGACAAGTAACAATATGATCCACAACAGTTTCTCCCACACCTTTAATGGCAGCAAGAGAATAATAAATACAGTTATCACCAACCTCAAAAACACGATGAGATGTTTGTATAGAAGGTGCAATAACTTCAATACCCAACCTTAATGCTTCACGCCGAAAATCATTGAGCTTATCTGTATTCGTCATATCATATGTCATTGAAGCAGCTAAAAACTCAACGGGATAGTTTGCTTTCATATAAGCTGTTTGGTAAGAAACAATTGCATAAGCAGCAGCGTGCGATTTATTAAAACCATAATCGGCAAATTTTGCTAAAAGATCAAAGATAATATCAGCTTGATCTTTATCCACACCACCTGCAACAGCTCCATTAACAAAACGCGTACGCTGTTTTTGCATTTCAGCATGAATTTTTTTCCCCATAGCACGACGTAATAAATCAGCTTCTCCAAGCGAATAGCCAGCAAGCACCTGAGCAATCTGCATCACCTGTTCTTGATAGACAATAACACCTTGTGTTTCTTTGATCAGATGGTCTATTTTAGGATGAATAGAAGCAATTTCCTCTTCCCCATGTTTGCGTGCATTATAGGTTGGAATATTCTCCATTGGACCTGGACGATAAAGTGCGACCAGCGCAATAATATCTTCAATACGGTCTGGCTTCATTCCAATCAACGCCTTGCGCATACCAGAACTTTCCACCTGAAACACACCAACCGTTTCACCACGTGCCATCATAGCGTAGGTTGTTTCATCATTCAGAGGAATATTTGATAAATCTATTTTAATCCCCTTTCTGGCAACAAAATCGACTGCCATTTTCAAAACAGTAAGCGTTTTTAATCCAAGAAAATCAAATTTTACCAGCCCTGCCTGTTCAACATATTTCATGTTAAATTGTGTAACAGGCATATCAGAACGAGGATCACGATACATCGGGACAAGCTCCCAAAGCGGACGATCTCCGATAACAATCCCAGCAGCATGAGTTGAAGCATGACGATAAAGTCCCTCCAACTGGAGTGCGATATCTAATGCGCGTCCAACAACGGGATCTTTTTTCTTTTCCTCTTCAAATTTAGGTTCATCCTTAATAGCATCAGCCAATTCTACCTGACTTCCTGGTGTGGCAGGAATTAATTTTGTAAGATAATCCACCTGACGATAAGGAACTTCTAAAACACGCCCCACATCACGCAAAACTGCACGTGCCTGTAACTTACCAAAGGTAATAATTTGAGCAACTTGATTACGTCCATATTTTTTTTGAACATATTGAATAACTTCTTCGCGCCGCTCTTGACAAAAGTCGATATCAAAATCTGGCATCGAAACACGATCTGGGTTGAGAAAACGTTCAAAGAGAAGAGAAAACCGCAATGGATCAACATCAGTTATCGTCAATGCATAAGCAACAAGTGAACCAGCACCAGAACCCCGTCCTGGTCCAACGGGAATATCATGAACCTTTGCCCATTTTATGAAATCTGAAACGATAAGAAAATATCCCGAAAATTGCATACGCGTAATAACTGAAATTTCATAATCAAGCCGCTGCTCATAATCTGCAATCGTATACCCTTCAGCCAATCCAATTGTTTCAAGCCGCATCTTCAAACCAGCTTTAGCCTGATTTAACAACTCACTATCTTCTACTTCTAAAGTAGCTTCTGAATTAGCAGATTGTTCTATAAAACGAGGCAATATCGGTTTTCGAAGAGGTGTGGCAATATGGCAACGCAATGCAATTTCAACACTATTTTCTAAAGCTTCTGGAAGATCCGAAAACAGTGTAACCATTTCATCTTGTGACTTCAAATAATGATCTGGCGTCACACGTTTGCGATCTGGATTAGAGACTATTTGCCCTTCTGAAACAGCCATCAGCGCATCATGCGCTTCATACCCTTCTCTCTTCAGAAAAAAGGCTTCATTTGTCGCAACAAGAGGAATTTCATGCGCATAAGCCAATTCAATAAGATCAGCCTCTACTCTCCGATCATAAGAGCCATGCCGTTGTAATTCCACATAAAGACGATCAGCAAAAGATTTTTTCAAATAAATCAAGCGCTCAACAGCATGTTCTTTTTTCTCTTCCGCCAAAGAAAGATTAATAGGTCCTCCCTTACCTCCCGTTAAAGCAATTATTCCTTCACTGTGTGCCGACAACCAATTAGCTTTAATATGAGGAGGATCAGTATCACATTTATCAAGATAAGCACGGCTGACAAGACGAACCAAATGAGCATAACCGGTTTCGCTAGCAGCCAAAAGAACAATAGAGCAAAAATTAGCAGAATTACGCCATTTAGCCAAACCTGAATGATCATTTTCATCACAAAAATCAACAGTAAGCTGACAACCAATAATAGGTTGGACCCCATGAGAAAGACAATGCTGTGAAAATTCCAAAGCACCAAATAAATTATTGGTATCGGTAATAGCAACCGCTGGTGCATGATCTGAAATCGCCTGTTGAATAATTTGAGGGATTTTTAAAGCCCCTTCGAGTAAAGAATAAGCTGAATGCACTCTCAAATGAATAAAGCGAGGAAGAGAATTTTTGTTCTCTTGCGTTTTATTTTTATTTTTTACCACTCTCACAATTTCCCACTACAAAATAAATGCCAAACAGCACCCCTTATAAAAGAAAAAAACTCCTGTTTATCATAACTTTAAAGCTATAAGTTCATCATCCTACATAGGAGCAATATCCCAATTTTATTAATATTTATAAGAGAGTTCTATCAAGAAAATGCTTCTATTCACAGCAAATAAACAGCTAAAATAAAAAGAAAAACAATACACCTCATCTAAGCACTTTAATTTTTACACCCTTTTATTGTATTTATCTTTAAATATTAATTTTTCTTCCTAAAATTCAATGTGTAAATAATATGTAAATAAAGCAACCTCCTCTTTATGACTTTATCCCCAAAAAGCTCTTCTAAAGGTCTAGAAAAAACAAAAAGAGCAGGTTAAATTTGCTCATGCCTCCAAATCTTCTTACCCCTCTTTTTAATTCTATTCGAACTCTTTCTGGTATTACACCTAAAACCTATGGTTTACTGACCAAACTCTTAAATGTTAATCCTACACAACGCGAAGCAACCCTTATTGATCTTCTTCAATTAATGCCCCATTCCGTCATAGACCGCAGAATGCGTCCCAGCATCGCTTGTATAAAAGAAGGAGACACTGTTACGCTCGAAATCATCATCGATCAACATCAACCACCGCCCCGTGGTCATAACAAAATCCCCTATCGTGTTATTGCCCATGATCAAACAGGAAAAATAAATTTAGTCTTTTTTCACGCTCAGCCTCTTTGGCTAAAAAAACAACTCCCTGAAGGAAAAAAAGTTACTGTATCAGGAAAAGTTGAATGGTTTAATGGGCAATTTTCAATGGCGCATCCCGACTATATTGCGCCAAGCGAACAATCAAATCAGATTCCTCTCATCGAACCTGTCTATCCCTCTACTGCAGGACTAACTGCAAAAACACTAAGACGCGCCATACAAAACGCTCTTGATTTTATTCCTCTCCTCCCAGAATGGATAGATGAAAATGTGAAAAAGCAGCAAAATTTTTCTTCTTTTTCTGTTGCTTTACGCCGTATCCATGCGCCCATTAACCCCAACGATCTATCCCTAGAAAGTACAGCACGCAAACGTCTTGCCTATGATGAATTGCTCGCTTGTCAATTGGCGCTAGGACTCGTGCGTTTAAAAACCAAATCTCTTGTAGGCACTTCTCGACCAGCAACAGGAATTTATACTAAAAAATTGCTTAATGTCCTCCCCTTTCAACTCACAACCGAACAAAAAAAAGCAGTAGAAGATATCGCAAATGATCTTGCTTCACCAGAACCGATGCTAAGACTACTCCAAGGTGATGTAGGCGCAGGAAAAACTGTTGTTGCATTGATGGCAATGGCACAAATTGCTGAAAATTCAGGACAATCAGCTTTAATGGCGCCAACCGAAGTACTTGCCAGGCAACATTTTGCCACCATCGCTCCTCTTGCCGAAAAGGTCGGATTACAAACAACTCTTTTAACAGGGCGAGAAAAAGGAAAATTGCGGACAAATATCTTGAATGATATTCTATCAGGTCAAGTTTCTATTATCATCGGAACCCATGCTCTCATACAAAACAGCATTACTTATAACAATCTTGCCTTAACCATTATCGATGAACAACACCGTTTTGGTGTCCATCAACGTATCGCTCTTACAGAAAAAGGCAATAAACCTGATATGCTGGTTATGACCGCCACGCCCATTCCGCGCACACTTGTCTTAACAGCTTTTGGTGATATGGATGTATCTAAAATTACAGAAAAACCAATGGGACGACAACCCATTACAACAGCAATGCTTTCTTTGAAACGTCTTCATGAGCTTATAGAGCGAATCGCAATTGCATTAGAAAAAGGAGAAAAGCTCTATTGGATTTGTCCTTTAGTGGAGGAATCGACAGCTCTTGATCTCACTTCAATTGAAAACCGCTTTGCATTTCTCCATGAACGCTTTGGTGCACACGTTGGTATGATCCACGGAAAAATGTCTACAGCAGAAAAAGAAGCCGCTATGGCATCTTTTAAATGTGGAAATACACGTATTTTAGTTGCAACTACTGTTATTGAAGTGGGAGTAGATATTCCAGATGCTTCGATCATTATCATCGAACACGCCGAACATTTTGGCCTTTCACAACTGCACCAATTGCGTGGACGTGTAGGACGAGGCGATAAAAAATCTTCCTGCATTTTGCTCTATAAAGATCCACTGACTAAAACAGCAGCAACACGCCTTAATATTATACGCAATACAGAAGATGGTTTTGAAATCGCTGAAGAAGATTGGCGTCTGCGAGGCGAAGGAGAGCTTTTAGGTACAAAACAATCCGGAGTCCCTGAATTTCATATAGCAAACCTTGCTGTTCATAGTGATCTTTTGTCAATGGCAAGAAAAGATGCTCGTTTATTTTTACAACGCGATCCTCATCTTTCTTCTCAGCAAGGACAAGCTTTACGGTTGCTGCTTTATCTTTTCGGACACGATGATGCTACACGCCTCTTGCGAGCAGGATAATAAAGACCCTCTAATAAAAATTAAAATACCTCTCTGTTCAAATACGGTTTTCTCTCTTAGAATAACCCATAAACAATCTATGCAATCCCTTACCATCTTTATGCTTCATGAAAGAGTAACAACCCAACAACAGCATCTTTTCTTTCAATCTAAATTATTCTTGCATTAAAACAGTAGAAGAAATATTGCGCATTTTTCTATCATTATATTCACATAGCTGATCTATTTTTTGACAGGTAAGAAAATATTTTTTGTTTTATCGTAAAGAATTTAGAAAGAAAAATCCCGTCTCCGGTATTCTCGTTCAACAGAGAAAAGTGGAAAAAATAAGCTATCATTATCAATCAGTTTCTTACACTTGATTATTCTCCCAAAGATTCAGAAATATACTTTTATTCAACCGTGACTGATTTTGCCAAATTACGGGGTTGATCGACATCTGTTCCTAATAAAACAGCCGTATGATAAGCGATTAACTGAACAGGGAGTGCATAAATAATAGGAGAAATAAATTCTGGAACTTCTGGCAAAGTGATCGTTGATAAAGTCTTAAGACAAGCTACTTCTGCTCCTTTTTTATCGGTTATTAAAATAATACGACCATTACGCGCTACCACTTCTTGCATATTAGAAAAAGTTTTTTCAAACCACCGATCATAAGGTGCAACAACAATAACAGGTATTGTCTCATCCACCAAAGCAATTGGTCCATGCTTCAACTCACCCGCCGCATAACCTTCAGCATGAATATAAGAAAGCTCTTTCAGTTTAAGGGCTCCCTCCAAAGCAATCGGATAAGAAGTCCCACGTCCCAGATAAAGAACACTTTTTGCATTCACTAAATCACGACAAATACATTCAATTTTGCTCTCTAATTTTAAGACCTCATTTAAAATACGTGGAACTTCTGCCAATTGTTGAACCAATTGCTGTTCCATTTGAACAGAGAGATAGCCACGTTGTTTAGCAGCACTAAGTGCTAGTGAAGCAAGCGTTGCCAATTGACAGGTAAAAGCTTTTGTTGACGCAACACCAATTTCCGGTCCGGCAAGTGTTGGAAGAATAAAATCAGCCTCCCTTGCCATTGTTGATTGCTCTACATTCACAATTGTTGCTGTTTTTACACCCCGCTCACGACAATAACGCAAAGAAGCCAATGTGTCAGCTGTCTCACCTGATTGAGAAACAAACAGCGACAACACATCAGATGTTATAGGAGGTTCACGATAACGAAACTCCGAAGCAACATCATTATCAACACTTAAAGCGGCAAATTTCTCAAACCAATAGCGCGCAACTAAGGTTGAATAATAAGCCGTTCCACAACTCGCAAAAAGGAGGCGATGAATATTTTTCCAATCAATCAAATTCTTAAAAGGTCGAACGGCATAATTTCCAAGATCAAGATAATGCGCCAAATTATGAGAAATCACTTCAGGTTGTTCAAACATTTCCTTGTGCATAAAATGGCGATGATTACCCTTAGAAATCAATAAAGCCTCTTCAAGTAATGTTGTCACAGGACGTTTTACCGGTTGATTATATACATCATAAATTGTGACGCCTTCCCGTGTGAGAACAGCCCAATCCCCGTCTTCCATATAGCTAATATAATCAACGAATGGTGCCAAAGCAATCGCATCTGACCCAACAAAAAATTCATCTTTTCCATAACCAATTGCCAGAGGTGGACCAGAACGAGCCGCAATCATAAGGTTATCTTCTCCTTCGAAAATAAGAGCAATAGCAAAAGCCCCCTGCAACCTTTTCCAACTGGTACGCATAGCTTCTTGCGGAGAAAGACCATCTTTTAATGCACGCGTTATTAAATGTGCAATAACTTCCGTATCCGTCTCTGTTTCAAAGATATAACCATCCTCTATGAGTTCCTTTTGCAATTCTACAAAATTTTCAATAATACCATTATGAACAATCGCAAGCTTTTCAGTCACATGGGGATGCGCATTGCGTTCAACAGCAATTCCATGCGTAGCCCAACGGGTATGACCAATCCCTAAACTTCCCTCCAGAGGTGTTTTTTTTAATTTTTCTTCTAAATGAACAAGCTTCCCCTCAGAACGTACACGATAAAGATGCCCATTATGGACCGTTGCCACCCCAGATGAATCATACCCTCTATATTCAAGACGTTTTAACCCCTCAACCAAAGAAGACGTAACACACCTCTTTCCAAGAATTCCAATAATTCCACACATTAAAAAGCTCCAACCCACATCTTTAAGATTTAAATCTTATAAAATAATCCAACAGCCTTTATTTAAAACTATAAATAATAAAATAATTCAAACATGGAGTACGGCAATCTTTAAGAATAAACATCCTATCGATCGTTAGAATAACACGAAACAAAGGAATAAGCTGAAAATAATCATTTTTTCTGTTTGTTTTCTAACAAGCGCTCTCGAAATTTTGTCGCGTAGCCCTCTTTTATAACCTGTCGTGCACGCCCAAAAGCCATACTGTTCATAGGAATATTTTCAGTAATAACACTTCCTGAAGCAACATAAGAGCCATCCCCTATTACCAATGGGGAAACAAGTGCCGTATTAGACCCAACAAAAGCATGATCACCAATCATGGTTTTATATTTGTTAAATCCATCATAATTGCACGTAATCGTACCGGCTCCAATATTGGTATGTGCACCAATTTCAGCATCACCAATATAACTTAAATGATTGATTTTAGAAGATTCTCCTACCTTAGCTTGTTTGACTTCACAAAAATTTCCAATCTTTACGGACTTCGCCAACTCTGTTCCAGGACGCAAACGTGCATAGGGACCAATCTGTGCATCCCTACCAACCACAGCACCTTCGAGATAACTAAATGCATGAATAACAGCACCAGATTGTACTTTCACGCTTAATCCAAAATAAACATTTGGTTCTATCACCACCCCTGGTTCAATTTCTGTATCATAAGAAAAATAGAGTGTTTCTGGTTTTAAAAGCGTAACACCCGATAACATTAAATCGCGCGATTTACGTTTTTGCCATAAAGAATCAGCCTCAGAAAGCTCAAGACCGTTGTTAATTCCTACAATATCTTCAAAAGGAACTTCAACAACACGCACATCTAATCCTTCACGTGTTGCAAGAGAAGCAATATCTGTTAAGTAATACTCTTTTTTCACATTGTTATTATCAACTTTCTCTAAAAGAGAAAGTGCATGTTTTCCGCGCATAGCGAGTATTCCGCCGTTACAAAAAGAAATCTTTTTTTCTTCATCGCTAGCGTCTTTTTCTTCTACAATTGCGATCAATTGACCATTTTTCTCGAGAAGACGCCCATAACCTGTTGGATTTTGGGTATGAAAACCTGCAAAAACAACATCTGCTCCATCAGCAAGCTGTGCACGCATCTGGTGCAATGAATCTTGCTGAATGAGAGGCGTATCCCCAAAAACAATGAGAACATCATCCACTTCCTTTTGCAAAGCTAAACGAGCAGATAAAACAGCATGAGCTGTTCCTAAACGCTCTTTTTGTTCAAAAATCATCGCATCTTTTACAAATGACTGAACAACGTGCGTAACCTCCTTAGCACCAAATCCCACAACGACTGCTAATTGTGAAGAGCCTGCCAATTCTATTTGTTTTAGAACATGGCATATAAGAGGCAATCCAGCAATTTTATGAAGTACCTTAGGCAGAGACGATTTCATGCGCGTCCCCTCACCTGCAGCAAGAACAATAGAAAGACAACTTCTAACCATAAAAACACATAAGACTAACGAGAAAATCCAAAAAAAATCATAATATCGTGCCAACGAATATCTTCAATATAGCTCAACGAAGGATAATGTTCTAAAAGCCAAAATGAAAGATCCTGCATAGAGCCTGTTAAAAACAAAATCCCTGTAAGAATAAGAAAAACACCAATAATTTTTTCAACTTTTCCTAAATGAATACGAAAAGCTCCTAAAAATCGCATAAAACTGCTCGAAAATAAAGCTGCCAACATAAAAGGAATAGCAAGACCTAATGCATAAACCGCTAATAAGATAGCTCCCTCTCCCACAGTTTCTTTTGTTCCAGCAAGCGTTATAATAGGACCTAAAATGGGGCCAATACACGGTGTCCAACCAAAAGCGAAAGCTAACCCAATAATATACGCGCCCAAAGGACCAGAAGGTGTTTTTTTGGTCTGAAAACGCGCTTCACGGAATAAAAAAGCGATCTTGAAAATCCCCAAAAAATTTAAACCAAAAATAATAATGACAATTCCAGCAGCAAGGGCGAACCAATCACGATAATAACCGATGAATTTCCCAATTGTGCTAGCACTGGCACCTAAAGCAACAAAAACAGTCGTAAACCCGAGAACAAAAGCAATAACAGAAGACAATAAAGCCCACCGTATAAAGACTTTCTCATCACGATTTTCTGAGCGAAAATCATCAATACCAACACCTGCCATATAGCACAAATAAGGAGGAACTAATGGCAAAACACAGGGCGACAAAAAAGAGAGTGCCCCAGCAAAAAACACACCAACTGTTGAAATTTCAATCAAAACTCATACCCCGTCTCTCATCATAGTTTACCCCCATGAACAACGATCAATCCACATCTTCATCAATTCGTTGCATATTTTGCTCATTCGCCACCACACTTATATCTTCATCATGACCAGAAACGACTGAAAAAACTTTTTGATAGATTTTATCTTTATTTTTAGCAATTGCAATATACTCTCCCTCCGCTAACACGAGTGAAACATAAGCACCAACTGTTTCATAAACGATATCACCAGAATCATTAGCAAGAGACCAACTGGTATCTGCAAGCGCTTCCCCTCCTTCTTGTCGTACCAGCTTTAAGACAATCTGAGCGGCCTGATGTTCAAGGGTAACTTCTGTCATTTTACCAGCATCCACTTGAATATCCGAACGAGCCGTCGCATTAATAGAACCATAATGGGAAGCAACATGGTAGCGGCCAGCTTTTAAACGCACAACTGATTGGGGTTTAACATTTGATAAAATCACCCCCGTATCATCATTTTCTTTTTCATCCTCATAAATGGTAAAACGTAATTCCTTTTCATTCATTACACCATTGAGCAGTGTTGCATTTAAAATGACACCACCAGCCTCAAGATTAAAGTTTTTTACAAGACTCTGTCCATTTTTTAAACGAATATGGCGCACAGCACTCATATGACCAAATGAGACATGAACAAGATAACTTCCTGGTTCGAGATCAAAACGCGCACTTCCCCCCTTATAGGTTGCCACTAATGGTAATTTATTATCAATCCCTATAATAGGGGCATAAACCCGCCAGACAAGCCCTTTTTCAATATCCGGATAACTATTTGTTAATCGAGCATTCAAAATGAGTTGTGTTTGAGATGCTACATTTTCTTTTTCCTGCTCTTGAGACTTTACAATAAAACTCCTTGATTGTCCCTGCTGCTGATCTTTCCCTTCTCCTTCTTCAGAAAAAGCACAGTGGCTCCAGATCAATAAAGCAAGCACCACGCACAACCATACACATCGGTGCACTATTTTTATAAGAATACCCATTTTCACATTGTTGACCAACATGATATTTTTTTCAAGAAACAATATCACAAAGCCATCATTTTAAATTGAAAAACTTACACCACAACCACATGATGAAACAGCATTGGGATTATGGATTTGAAAAGACTGCCCCATAAGATCATCAACAAAATCAATCTCAGCTCCTTCCATGAAAGGAAGTGATAGTAAATCAATAAACACAACTGCCCCATCTTTTTTGAGAACGAGGTCATCTTTACACATTTCAGAAACCAAGTCATATTTATAAGAAAAACCAGAACACCCACCACCTTCAACAGAAATACGCAATGCTATTTTATCGGGTTCACGCAAAAGTATCTGTGCAATTTTTTTGGCAGCAACATCTGAAATTTTCACATTCATTTTATATATCCTTGCATTAAACCATCAAGAAAGAGTATCCCATATTCAAAGAGAAGTTTATTTGTCATAAACCACTCTCAATTCTAAGATGATAATGGGCAGCTTGCAATGGATATAGGCAATATCAACTTCAATTACCAATCTCGAGCAGTGTACAGTGCTCATCCGCAAACAAGCCGTGGTAGATTATTTCATGAAACGATGAGCGCCACACGCTCACCTTTTCAACGAGATAGAGATCGTATTATCCATTCTAATGCATTTCGACGTCTTAAACATAAAACGCAAGTGTTTATTGCTGATGAAAGCGATCATTATCGTACTCGCCTAACCCATTCCATAGAGGTCTCTCAAATTGCAAGAACATTAGCCCGTGCCCTTTGTCTTGATGAAGACCTTGCCGAAGCCATTGCCCTTGTTCACGACTTTGGACACACGCCCTTTGGCCATGCTGGAGAAGATGCGCTTAATGAAGCCATGATACATTATGGTGGCTTTGATCATAATGCACAAGCATTACGCATTGTCACAAAACTAGAACAGCGCTATGCAAATTTTGATGGACTTAACCTTACATGGGAAACCCTCGAAGGACTTGTAAAGCATAATGGTCCCCTGTTAGGTCCTCACGCGAAGAATAAGGAGGTTCCTATCGATATTTTACAATACAATGCAAAGCAAGACCTTGCACTCGATTGTTTTGCAGGACTAGAAGCGCAATGTGCTGCTATTGCAGATGATATCGCATACAATGCGCATGATATTGATGATGGTCTACGTTCGCAATTTTTAACACTCGATCAATTTGAACATGTTTCACTAACAGCAGCAATATTAAAAGATATAACAGATGAGCACCCCCATCTCGACCAAGCGCGTCGTGGTTACACACTTGTACGAAGACAAATAACAACCATGGTTGAAGATGTTATCAAACAATCACAAGAAAATTTAGCACGCATCAAACCAGCAAGCATAAACGATATTCACCAAGCAAAACAAACTATTGTCACCTTTTCACCAACAATGACTGTTTATGAAAAAGAACTAAAAAACTTTTTATTTAAAAATCTTTACTACCATGAACAAGTTCTTAGTCGTCGCAATGCAGCAAAACGCATTGTACAAAAATTATTCAATTGTTATTATGAAAAACCAAATACAATGCCTGAAAGTTGGCAGAACAAAACAGTGCACTTAAAAAATCAAGAGTTAGCACGTTTGATTGCTGACTTTCTTTCAGGCATGACAGATCACTACGCTCTACGTGAATATCACCGTTTATTTGACCATACAGATAATTTCGTCTAATGGCTTTTGGAATCATCATGGAAGCTAAATATGAATATCTTTAAAAACTTCGAAAAAAAAATTAAGAGATCAATTGAATTATCTGATATAAAAGGGAAAAATGGAGAAGATCTAGATTTATCAAAAATCACTGTTGATCCTCCGCGTGATTCCTCCCATGGTCATTTATCAACCAATGCTGCTATGGTGCTTGCAAAATCTATTGGAATCAATCCACGTGCACTTGCAGATAAAATCATAGAACTTCTTAAAAATGATTCCTCTATCGAAAATATAGATGTTGCCGGTCCTGGTTTTATAAATATAAAGCTTACAAAATTATTTTGGCAAGATGCTATAAAATCCATGCTTGAATCAGGCACTTCTTATGGTCGTATCCCAATGGGACAAGGAAAACGCGTCAATGTTGAATATGTCTCAGCAAATCCGACAGGACCAATGCACGTAGGGCACTGCCGCGGAGCGGTTGTTGGAGATGTTCTCTCCAATTTGCTGCAATTTACGGGCTATAACATTACGAAAGAATATTATATCAATGATGCTGGTCAACAAATCGAAGTCCTCGCCCACTCTGTACTATTGCGCTATCGTGAGGCTCTTGGGCAAGAAATTAATGAAATTCCAGAAGGGCTCTATCCTGGAGAATACTTGATACCATTGGGACAATCGCTTGCTCAAGAGTTTGGTGACCAACTCCTCACGATGGATAAAGATGAAGCCTTATCTCTTGTGAAAGAACGTGCAATTCATGCAATGATGACCATGATTCGCGAAGATTTGGCTGCTCTTAATATTTATCATGATATCTTTTTCTCTGAGCGAATGCTTTATGCAGATAATGCACGCGCCATTCGTAACACCATCAACGACCTCACTTTAAATGGTTATATCTACAAAGGAAAACTCCCCCCTCCCAAGGGAAAAAATACAGAAGATTGGGAACCAAGTGAACAAACTTTGTTCCGTTCAACAAATGTTGGTGATGACCAAGACCGTGTTTTAGTCAAATCTGATGGTTCTTACACTTATTTTGCTGCTGATGTTGCTTATTTTCGGGATAAATTTAATCGTCATTTTGATGAAATGATTTATATTCTAGGCGCAGACCACGCTGGCTATGTAAAGCGGCTAGAGGCAATGGCAAAAGCAATTTCTGGGGATAAAGCTAAATTAAGCGTCTTCTTATGTCAGTTGGTAAAACTTTTTCGCAACGGTCATCCTGTACGCATGTCAAAAAGAGCAGGATCTTTTGTCACTCTACGCGATGTTGTCGAAGAGGTTGGGCGTGATCCTGTGCGTTTTATGATGCTATACCGTAAGTGTGAAGCACCTCTTGATTTTGATTTTACAAAAGTAACAGAACAATCAAAAGATAACCCCATCTTTTACGTACAATATGCAAGTGCACGTTGTCACTCAGTCTTTCGTCAAGCACAGGAAGCGCTTCATATTAAAAGCTTTTCAAATGATACATTAATCGCCCATCTTCATCGATTAACAGATGACCATGAAATATTGTTAATACGCAAACTTTCTGAATATCCACGTATCATTGAACAGGCCGTCGTTCATAAGGAACCGCATCGATTAGCGTTTTATCTTTATGACCTTGCCTCCAGCTTTCACACCCATTGGAATAAAGGGAGTGAAAATCTCAATTTACGCTTTATTCAACCTGATGATAAAGAGTTATCCTTTGCAAGATTGGGGTTGATACAAGCTGTTATCAATATTTTATCATCAGGACTTACCATCATAGGAGTCGAAGCACCAATAGAAATGCATTGAAAAAGTTCTATAAATACATACAATAGGTACTCTATTGATAAACTTTTTCATGTATCCTTGCATGAGAGGGGGAAAATTTATAATTTTAATATAACAAATCAAAATCAACCATTGATTGCACGTAAGTGCAAATCACCATGTGAGAAAAGCTATGAGCGATAACGATCGCAAAAATCTACACGAAACAAAACACGATCATGAACACCATGATCCTTTGGAAAGACTTACGCGCATTTTTAATCCGCACAAACAAAGCGGAAACCAAAATGAGCAATCTTCTTTACAGACAGATCGATCAACATCTCACCCCGAAACATCATCCCATGATGATGATTTTTATTTGTCCTTTCTAGAAGAGGAACTTGAAAATAATTTAGCACATGACTTACCGTTTGATGATCAAAAAAAACAATGGGACTTGCATGCAACCAGCAACGCAACAGCCTCAGATATCGCACAAGCTGCTTCTTTCAACCATTCAAAACAAAATAATTTATCTGAAGAGAAATATTCTTCACCTAGCAGTCATGATGAAGAACAAATTTTAGATGAGCTTTCTCCATTACCAATCCCGAAGAACCAATCCCCTCAAGAGAAAACAACAGCAACCAGTGCTGATTCGTTTCATAAAAAAAGTAATCTTATTTCACAATCAGAATCAGAAAATTTCTTTTTTGATAAATCTGAAAGGCGCGAAAATAAGAAAGAGATTCCAGAATCTGTTGAACAAACCAATCGTTTTTCACAAACAAATTCACAACAGCCTAAAGCTACGAATATACAACAAACTCATGATGATAATCAAAACCTCTATGACACTCCTGTAAACCATCCCTATAAAATTTCAGCTGATCAAGAAAATTGGATCAAAAAAGATTATTCTGATGTCTCCTCTTCTTATCCTGATGTCTCCTCTTCTACAGAGGCAAATGAGTTTTTCTCATCTTCTAACCTTATGTCAGAAAGACAAAACACTGCAAGAAATCAAACAAAAAGTACCTTCTCCTCACCTTTGGATTCTCCACCAGTTGATAGACAATCTTATTTAAAGGGGGCTTCACAAGAAGATCATACAACCAATTATCCCCATTTTTTTGAAGAAAACCCTTCACAAAAAGAAACTTA
Organism: Bartonella sp. LB28NMGDW; assembly: GCF_042194435.1. Taxonomy (NCBI): domain Bacteria; kingdom Pseudomonadati; phylum Pseudomonadota; class Alphaproteobacteria; order Hyphomicrobiales; family Bartonellaceae; genus Bartonella; species Bartonella sp. LB28NMGDW. The sequence goes on along the minus strand of NZ_JBHIMX010000005.1, from coordinate 87,496 downwards.
TAGCGAAAAAGTTCCAATATATAATGAGGCTCAAGCCCAATACATCAATAACACCGAAAGTACCTCTAACCCAAATAGAGAAATTTCATATGATGAAAGTAATTCAGATGAGTTTCTTTCCTCATCAGCCTCTTTGAATACAAAACAAACGGATGGCTTTTTTGCCCATAACTATACGCACAGAGATACTCCCCCTCCCAATGTTGATACTTATAAATTTTCAGAGGAAATCGTAGAAAAAACTGGCCCTATTATGGTTCCAGAAGTCCCGTATGAAGCGCCAGAATATGATGTGCCAACTAGTGGTGGTTTAGAGGAAGAATTTGCTGATGTACTTAATGTAGGAAATGTCCCAACGGATAATTTTTCTCAAAAACAACAGAAAAATGAGGTTTTTAGTGAAGTTTTTCATCAGTCTATGCAAAATTCAAAAGAAGGTGTTTATATAAACTCTAAAGAACAAAATTCCGACTATTTTTCTTCTGCCAATATGGAATATAATTTTCCCCCTTTTAGCGAGAATTCATCATACACAGGCTCAGATGAAGTTCCCACGCATCCACCAGCTCCTCCTCCCTTAAAAAGTTTTATTTTTGGTAAAACTTTCATTAAAGGTATTTTTATACTTATTTTAATAGGAATTGGATTTGCTGGTTATTCGCACTTTTTTATGTCATCACAAAAAAATGAAGAAACGATCATTATCCACGCTGATAATGCGCCTTTTAAATTCAAACCAGAAACAACTGAACCGAAAAATGATGTTGCACATAATTTAGATATCTATAAGCAAACAACTGAACAAAATGAAAAACAAGAAAACACACAACAATTTCTTATTGATAACTCTGAACAACCTGAAAATTTAAAAGAATTAAATCCTGAAGAATCTTCAAACGCTTCATCTTCTTCTTTAAATGAATCTGATGTTGAAGATGCAGTCACAGAAGCCATAAACCATACTATTCCCACGCAAGAAGTACAAACTGTTATTGTAAATCAAGATGGTACAGTTACACTAGCTCCCGTACATCAAACAAAGAGCAAAACTGCTGCTCAGTCTGAAGAAAACATTGATCAAACTCCTAATGAACTTCAAGATTCCTCCCTTGTTTCGTCGCATGATTCTGATATAAACAATCAAGAAATAGATCTTGATCTCAAAAATAATATTGATAAAATAATCGCAGAAAGTACTTCTAACTCAAATATTGAAGAAAAATTTATCCCTATTCCTTCTCATGCAGAAAGAAATACACAAGTTGAAACACCCGCCGCGTCTCGCCCCACATCATCAAACAAAGTCGCAGCACAAAATTCAGAAAGTTATTACGTACAACTTGCATCTCAACCAACGCATGAGCTAGCTAGAAATTCTTTAAAAAATATGAAATCTAAGTTTGGATTCCTTATCGGTGCCCGTTCTTTAAATATTCAATCCGCTTTTATACCAGGAAAAGGTACTTATTACCGTGTTCGGATTCAAGCGCAAGACCGTAATGAAGCCATAATCCTTTGTGAATCCATTAAAAGTTCTGGTGGAAGCTGCTTCATCACACGCTAAACCAATCATGCAACGGTTTTAACAACCGTTGCATGATTTATTTCCATACCATTTAATTACTTATCAAAAACTTCAGAAATTAAAATCGTCCAATCTTTTTTATGTCTTTGTGCTGACTTTATTCCTTAATCTACGTCGATTTTCGCCCTATCTAAAAGATTATATTTATGAAAAAGTCATTCCGTACCCTTATAAGTATAAGGTACAGGAGGGAGCGAATTTAAATCTTTTTTGGGCGTTGTTACGCTTTGACTTGTTTCTGGAGTATTATAACGCGAACTATGTTCAGGAGATTTTGCAAAAAAAGATCCTAAAAAACCAAAAACAAACCAGATAATAACGATCGCAAGAAGAATAGCAAAAATACCCTTAGCGATTGAAACACGTTGTTCACTATCTCTTCTTTCTGCTGCCATACGTTCTTCATATGTGTGATAATTTTTATCAATCATAGTAGATTCCTTTTCTCAATTCCCTTACCTTTTAATTTCTAGACAATATGCATATATGAAATTATTCAGATACTTATTTTGAGAAAACGATAATTATAGAAAAAAGTTCCAGCTTACTTCATAAAGTTGAGAAAAAGAGGCGAAAGTAGAATTAAAATATCTATCATAGCCTTTGAATTCTATAATAAACCTCTTTGTGTTCTATAATAAAACATTGACACAAAGGTTTTGTTAATAATAGAGTTGTGATCAAAATATCTCATTATTTTTATTAATAAAAATGAAACATACTCAAAAGGTTTTTTTATGAAATCTCCTATATCGTCGCTTCCCTTTAAAATAGAAAAACACCCATCTCCTCTGTCAGAAGAAAAGTGTGAAGAAATTTTAAAAAGTCCCGGTTTTGGTCAATTTTTTACAGACCACATGTGTACTATTCAATGGACTGAAGACAAAGGCTGGCATAATGCCATCATTTCTCAATACAAAGCTTTAGAAATTAACCCTGCAAGTACCGTTTTACATTACGGACAGGAAATTTTTGAGGGTTTAAAAGCATATCGAGCAAAAGATGGGCGCATCTTGCTCTTCCGTCCTGATGCCAATGCACAACGCTTTATAGAATCAGCGAGGCGTTTAGCTATGCCAGAATTGCCAAAAGATATTTTTCTGGATGCCGTTCATCAATTAGTAAAAATTGATCAAAAATGGGTTTCTGATCATCCCAACGCTAGCCTCTATATCCGTCCATTTATGTTTGGCAATGAAAACTTTTTGGGAGTCCGCCCTTCTCAAGAATATCTTTTTTGTATCATAGCCTCTCCAGTTGAATCCTATTTCAAAGGAGAAGAAAAATCTGTTAGTGTATGGATTGAAACAGATTATAGCCGCGCTGGTCCAGGGGGCACAGGCGCTGCCAAATGTGGTGGAAACTATGCAGCAAGCTTACTTGCACAAAAAACTGCAACTGAAAACAATTGTAGCCAAGTACTCTTCCTTGATATGATTGAACATAAATGGATTGAAGAACTTGGTGGTATGAATGTCTGCTTTATTATGGACAATAATACACTTGTAACCCCCACACTTAATGGAACTATCCTTCCAGGGATAACTCGTGATTCAATCTTAAGATTAGCTCAACAAATGGGTTTAAAAATAGAAGAGCGTCCTTATTCTTTTGCAGCGCTTCAAGAAGATGCAAAGAGTGGACACCTTAAAGAAGTCTTTGCTTGTGGTACAGCTGCCGTTGTCACATCAATTGGTCGTTTTAAATATAAAGGGGGAGAATTTATTATTGGAAATGAAACAGTTGGAGAAGTTACAAAGCAGCTTCGTACACAATTGGTTGGCCTTCAAAAAGGGAACATAGAAGATAAAAATGGCTGGGTTCATTCTGTCCAGCTCTCATAATAATAAGATATTCTCATATCTATAAACGCTTCCATGAAAGCAGATTCATGGAAGCGTATTTCCTAAAAAACTCCCTCTATTTTTAATGACGAAAAAAGAAAACATTAATCAAATTTTGAATGATCTCTATGCTGCGCTTTAATATTACGGACTGTACCCGTATGGGAGCGCATTACGAGAGTTTCCGTTTGAATGTAACGAGATGTAAATTTAACACCAGAAAGCATATTGCCATCTGTCACCCCTGTTGCTGCAAACAAAACATCACCCTTTGCCATTTCTTCCATTGTATAAGCTTTATTGGGATCACTAATCCCCATTTTAGCTGCACGAGCAATTTTCTCTTCTGTATCTAGCAGCAAACGACCTTGCATCTGTCCTCCAATACAGCGCAAAGCAGCAGAAGCTAAAACACCTTCAGGTGCTCCCCCAATCCCCATATAGATATCAATACCTGTTTCTTCTGGATCAGTTGTATCAATAACAGCAGCAACATCTCCATCCCCAATCAAGCGAATCGATGCCCCTGTCGCTCGTACTTCATTAATTAACTTTTCATGACGAGGCCTATCCATAATACAAACAACAATCTGATTAACAGCCACTCCTTTAGCCTTCGCAAGAGCATAGATATTATCGGTAGGACAAGCATCTATGTCTACTACTCCCTTTGGATAACCAGGACCAATAGCAATTTTTTTCATATAAACATCAGGAGCATAAAGGAGATTACCTTTTTCAGCAATTGCAACTACTGCCAAAGAATTGGCAATATTTTTAGCACAAAGTGTTGTTCCCTCTAGTGGATCAAGTGCAATATCGATCGCCAATCCACTTTGAAGACCTACTTTTTCTCCAATATAAAGCATAGGCGCTTCATCCCGCTCACCTTCACCAATCACCACTGTACCATCAATAGGCAATCGATTAAGTTCCTGCCGCATTGCATCTACAGCAGCCTGATCCGCAGCTTTTTCATCGCCACGCCCGCGCCAGCGTGCAGCAGCAACAGCAGCACGTTCAGTAACACGTACCAATTCAAGCGTCAAAATACGATCAAGTCCATTTAAAATCTTCTGAGTTGTGGGCATATGAAAAAATCCTACCGAATGAATACCAGAAAAAATATGAGTCCTTATTAAATACTAAGAATAAAGTTTTTGGCAAAGATGAAAATTTTCCACAAGAGACAAAAGGACTCAAGCTTGCCTTTTTGTCATTATCAAGAAAGTTATCAATTCTCTGCCATAGGCTCAATACGAATAAATTGAGATTTTGCAACAAGATGTCCATCTTTTTCAATTTCTGCAAGTGCCTGTCGTACATTCACCTCTGTTGTTTCATGCGTAATTAAAATAATTGTTTTTTCAATTTGATCTTCTACAAAAGATCTTTGAACAATCGACTCCAATGAGATGTGATTATCAGCCATATGCCTTGCGACCGCAGCAAAAACACCAGTACGATCATGAACATTTAAACGAATAAAATACCCCCCTGCATGATGCGAAATACGTGCTTTTTTATGAGGAGCAAGTTCTAATGCTGGACGTCTTAAAACAGGTGCATACTGAAAACCAGAACGCGCTTTTGCTATATCAGCCAAATCACCAATAACGGCTGATGCTGTTGCCATTCCTCCGGCGCCAGGACCAGAAAACAGTAATTCACCTAATAAATCACTTTGAATAGAAAGAGCATTGGTTACGCCATTTATCTGTGCAATCATTGAAGATGTTGGTACCATTGTTGGATGAACGCGTTGCTCTATTCCAGAATCCGTTTTTAATGCAACCCCTAAAAGCTTAATCCGATACCCTAATTCATCAGCTGCCCGAATATCAATTTGCGAAATATTATGAATTCCTTCAACATAAACATCATCTAACGAAACAGCCGTTCCAAATGCCAAGCTTGTCAACAAAGCTAATTTATGAGCAGTATCATTTCCCTCAATATCAAAACTTGGATCTGCTTCAGCATACCCAAGTCTCTGTGCATCTGCTAAACAATCTTTAAATGAAAGGCCTTCCGTAAACATGCGTGTTAATATATAATTACAGGTTCCATTGAGAATACCATAAATTCGGGATATGTGATTACTGACAAGTGATTCTCTCATCGCTTTGATGACAGGAATTCCACCTGCAACAGCTGCTTCAAAATGAAGAAAAACACCTTTTTTTTCTGCAATTATAGCCAGCTCTACTCCATGTCGAGCAAGAAGAGCTTTATTGGCTGTTACAACATGATGTCCTGCCTCAAGCGCTCTCTTAACAGCGGTGTACACCACATCTAATTCACCACCAATTAACTCTACAAAAACATCAATCTCATCAGAAGCAGCCAACTCCACAGGTGAATCAAACCATTTTATATCACTGAGATCAATTCCACGATTACGGCTTTTATCGCGCGCACTAACAGCAACGACTTTGATGAATCGCCCACATTGACAAGCTAAACTATTCGCTTTTTCACATAGAGCTCGAACAACTGAAGTACCAACCGTACCAAGTCCCGCAACACCAACTTTTAAAGCTTCTGCCATTATTAACCACTGATCCCTATCTTCACTGAAAAATCGTTTAAATGATGTGCCAATCAACACAAAGAGTACTTACATCCATAAGAACAAAAGAAATACCCCGCTCTATTCACTCCATGTTCTCCAATAGAATTATCCCCGCTTGTTCAATCAACATTCCTAAAAATATAATATTTATTGTCTTCAAAGATTTCAGAATCTTTATAAAATATCTAATTCAGAATGAAAATCTGTAAAACTAATAAATGCAAGTTGCCATAAAGAAAAGTTCTAAAAAATAATCAATAACAAATTAAAGAATATTGAATACTTGGTAAGAAAGAATAAAAACATCTCTTCTAAATCAACAAGTACTGGACAAAAAACATTCTTTCATATGATAAATTAAGAGAATGGATAAAACAAAGTAGAGCAGTAGATAATAACACATTCCTTCCTACCATTCCATAGCTTGAACTATAAATCTTTAATGCACCCATATATCAAAATAGAACCTTACATTAAAGTAAAAAACAAAACTTAATATGTGCACACCATAATTCTGCAATATTATAAATATGGAGAATAAATTTGCAAAACTCGAATATTTTACCTAAACTTATCGCCACCCCTTTGAAAAACTAGCGAATTGAAATGACAAAAACCTCAATCTGCCCTTCACCCAAGCTAATTCATTTTCAAATAAATAACCTTCCAAATATGTGAGGGAACAAATGAAGGGGTTTTAATTTTAAATTTCTCACAAACATGTAAAAGTAAAGATAAGAAAAATATTTTTAATATATTCTGTAAAATTGATTTAATATTCTCATTTTCATCATACATAATATATTTATATTTTTAAAATAAAAGTAATATATAGCTTAATCCTCAAAAAACTTTTGTATGATTATTATTATTTGTTAATTTGGTAATAAATATTTGCTTTATACTTCATAAATTTATACAGTTTTTTGCTTTATGATAAGCTCAAATAAGAAAGCTTCTGTATAAAGGCTCTTTCAAGCAAGTTAAATAATATTCTCATGTGCAAGAAAAGATAACAAACGATAAAATATGCAAAAAATAAACACATTTAAAATAATGTTTTGATCATTTTTGCCTACTACTCAAACTGAAAAGAAACAATCCAAACAGGAATTGCTCAAAAATTATTCAATAAAACACACTTTTTTCAAAAAAAATGACACAGAGGGCTTGCGAAGTAAAAAGATCCTCTCTATAAGCCTCATCAATGGTTTGCGCCCATCGTCTAGCGGTTAGGACATCGCCCTTTCACGGCGGAAACAGGGGTTCGATTCCCCTTGGGCGTACCATAATCCTTTTTTCTATGTTTAATACATTCATTTTATTTGTATTTTTAAAAACGAGGAATGTATAAATAAAAACGAGGAATAAGATTTTTAAAGGGATCTCTTCGTAAAAAAGATACGAGAATCATTAGATGATTAATTTCTTTGTTGCATTTCGATAGTAGTGCTTTACTGCGCACAGTTGATAACAATAAAAATCGATAAAATATAAAAACTAGAGGGTTCTAGCTCATGATACGGTAAGTTTATAAACCATATTCTTGCGTATGCCGTTAATTTTTAAATTAAAACCAGCCACATCATTTATACGTTTCTTCCAACCTTCAAAACTGAAATTTACCCCAAAATGCATTTTGTATGAAGCATTTCTAATTACAGTGCCTTTGTATCACATTAAATTTTTCTATAAACAAACAGACCGTAATCTTAGAATTGAAATACGATATAAAAATAGATTCTTATTCACCTAACACAACAAATCAAGAAACTATAATTTAGAATACGATCAACTTATTAAATAGAATCTCTGATAAATAAAAATGCATAATCCCTCTTCCCCAGTGATCTAACTACCTTATCTAGTAAACAGATTCTTCATCGATCATAGAATAATTATAGATTTGTAAACACATCACTTCTTTTCAAAAATTAAACCCTCCAAAAAAACTTTACACTCTATTGATAATATATTCTAAAAGCTCATATTTGAATGCTTTTTTCCCTTGTTTTTACTTTTCATTATAAACTTGAAAGTGCTATAAAGTAGTATCGCTTAAAAAAAAGGACTTCTAATGGTAAAGATCAAAGTAGAAAACCCCGTTGTTGAACTTGATGGGGATGAGATGACCCGTATCATCTGGAAATATATCAAAGATAAATTAATCCATCCCTATCTCGACATTGATCTCAAATATTATGATCTTTCCGTCGAAAATCGTGATGCAACCAATGATCAGGTAACAATCGATTCTGCCAATGCTATCAAAAAATATGGGGTTGGTATAAAATGTGCAACCATCACACCTGATGAGGCACGCGTTAAAGAATTTAACCTAAAAAAAATGTGGAAATCACCTAATGGCACAATCCGCAATATTTTAGGAGGAGTCATTTTTCGCGAACCCATTATCTGTAAAAACGTCCCTCGCATTGTTCCTAACTGGACAAAGCCAATTATCATCGGACGTCACGCTTTTGCTGATCAATACAAGGCAACAGATTTTAAATTTCCAGGAAAAGGGAAATTAAGTATTAAATTTGTAGGTGATGACAATCAAGTTATTGAACATGATGTTTTTGATGCCCCAAGCGCAGGGGTTGCTATGGCTATGTATAACCTTGATGAGTCAATTCGTGATTTTGCCCGCGCATCCTTTAATTATGGACTACAAAGGAATGTTCCAGTTTATCTTTCAACAAAAAATACCATTCTAAAAACTTACGATGGTCGTTTTAAAGATATCTTTCAAGAAATATTTGATACGGAATTTAAAACTGAATTTGAAAACCGTAAATTATATTACGAACACCGTCTTATTGATGATATGGTTGCTTCTGCATTAAAGTGGTCAGGGGGCTATGTATGGGCATGTAAAAACTATGATGGTGATGTTCAATCTGATATTGTTGCCCAAGGCTTTGGTTCTCTTGGTCTCATGACTTCTGTTCTTATGACACCAGATGGTAAAATTGTTGAAGCAGAGGCAGCACACGGCACCGTAACACGCCATTACCGTCAGCATCAAAGAGGTGAAGAAACATCAACAAATTCTATTGCATCTATTTTCGCATGGACGCGTGGGCTGGCACACCGTGCTAAACTAGATAACAATGAGAAATTAAAAAACTTTTCCACGACATTGGAAGAAGTTTGTATTAAAACCGTCGAAGAGGGTTTTATGACTAAAGATCTCGCACTTTTGATTGGTCCTAAACAAAAATGGCTTTCTACGACAGGTTTCCTCGAGAAAATTGATGAGAATCTCAAAAAAGCAATGGGCAATTAAGTTATTACTTAAATTAAAATTCAAAGCTCTAAACAGAGCTTTGAATTTCTCTTGGCAAATTCAAAGAAGTACCTTATAAGTAAAAAGAGGATAAACTTTTATTAAATAGCAAAAAAACAGTGAAAAAACAAAGTTGGTCTGCGCTTTTATTAGGTAAAAACGGTCTTTGCTTTTTAACGTTTACAGGTGGTGTTGTATTACACGCAACCAACGTTTATATTGTTATTACTATTTTACCCTCCCTTATGAATCATATTGGCAATGAGATATATTATTCTTGGGTGGCAACTGTCTTTATTACAGCTTCACTCCTTGGTACTTCACTTGCAACAAAAATATTAGGAAAATTAGGTCCTCGCAACGCTTATGTTATCTCTGGACTTATATTTACCTTAGGCACTTTCCTGTGCAGCATTTCTTCATCTATGTCATTATTTTTAATAGGACGCTTTATTCAAGGATTGGGAAGTGGTTCTTTGTTATCTCTATCCTATTCCATGGTACGTATTATTTTCAGCCCCTCTTTATGGTCACATGCATTAAGTGTTATCTCTGGAATGTGGGGAATATCAACCTTATTAGGTCCAGCGATAGGAGGAATTTCTGTATATTATGGCCTATGGAGAGCATCCTTTTGGATCATTGGCGCATTAGCTATATTCTTCTTACTCATAGCCTGTAAAATTTTACCTAAAAAGAATGAAAACTATGTTCCAACATCCCCCCTCCCTCTTCTTCAGCTTTTCATACTCACCTTATTGATTTTTATCATTTCTGTTGGAGGAGCTATGGACACAACAATGGCAAAAATTTGCGGATTAGTTATCGGACTTAGTCTTCTCTTTGTTCTAGCAAAAATCGAATCATATAGCTTTCATCCTATGTTGCCGCGCAAATCCTTTTCTTTCTCTTCTGAAATTTTTCCCGTTTACGCATTAATACTCGTGATGACAACAGTCGTGTACAGTATAGAACTTTATTTACCACTTTTTCTTCAAGAACTTCATGGACAAGCTCCCCTTATAGCCGGTTATATAGCAGCACTTATGAGCCTAGGGTGGACGTGTGGAGCCCTCTCAAGTGCTGCTGTCTCCACAAAAAAAATTCGCAACATCATTATATACTCGCCCCTATTTAAACTGTTAGGTATAGCGATTCTTTTATGGCTCATCCCAACAGAAGTTTCCACACTTGAATATATTTTTACTATTTGCTTAGCACTATTTTCTATTGGAATCAGTGCGGGCATAGCATGGCCACATTTGCTCACACGGATCTTACAATGTACAAATGATGAAGATGCTCTACGTGCCAGTGAATCCCTTACCTCCGTACAACTATTTTCAGCTGCATTGAGTGCAACTCTAGCCGGAGTTATCACCAATCTTTCCGGTCTCTTTAATCCTGGAGGAACAATAGGAATGATCTTAGCAGCAAAAACTCTTCTTATAGTGCTCATTGGTTTTTTATTTTGTTTTGCTATTCCATTAGCGCTGCGCATTTCTTACTGCATATTAAAAAGTCCAACAGGACATTCCAATAATTAAATAAACATAAAAATACCTTCTTCATTAAAAAAATCAAAAGTATTAAGCATGCTTTTCCATATACCATGAGACGCAAAAAATCACTAGTCCACACAAAGTTAGAACACTTCCTAAAATAGCTGTATATTCATAACTATAGCCCAATTTTAAAACTAATGCTCCAGATTCTGCACCAAGAGCATTAGCAATATTAAAAGCAGACTGCATTAATGCTCCTGCCAAAATCTGTCCCTGTAGTGCAACATCCATAATTTTTGTTTGTATAGAAGGCATAGAAGCAAAAGAAGTCCCAGCAAAAAAGCATCCTATTGCCGCTGTTAACGGAGCATAGGACAAAAAGAAAAAAAGAAAAAAAACAAATACGCTCCAAAGCATAGAAAAAAATATCATCGGCGAAATACCAATTTTAACAGCTAATTTAGGCCCCAAGAGATTTCCTACCACCATTCCCAATCCAACTAACGGCATGATAAATGGTACCCACTCAAGTGAAACACCAGAAATATGCATTAATGTTGACTTGATATAAGTGAAAACAGAAAATAATCCTGACGCTCCCACCGAAACCATTAACAAAAGAAGCCATACCTGCTTTTGCTTTAATGCACCCATTTCGTGCAAAGGATTCGTTTTTGGAAAACTTAAATCACAAGGCAAAAAATTCCAAATAAGCAAACAACATAATAAAGCAATCATACCCACAAGGACAAAAGCAATCTGCCAACCAATAAGTTGACCAATCCAAGTAGCACTGGGTGCTCCCAAAACGGTTGCAATTGTTAAGCCAAGCATAACATATCCAACAGCTTTAGAACGTTCTTTCATTTCTACCATTGAAGAGGCAACCATAGCCGCAAGTCCAAAATAGATTCCATGGGGAAGTCCACTGAGAAAGCGTAATACTACTAATATGCTAAAATCAGAAACAAAGGCACTAGCGATATTTGCTAAAGCATAAAAAAGCATCAATCCTATCAAAACAGTTTTGCGTGATACATGAGCTGTTGCCACAGCTAAAAGAGGTGATCCAATTACAACTCCTAATGCATAAGCAGAAATATATTGACCAGCGGTAGGAATATCAACATATGAACTTCGTGCCATCTCTGGCAGTAGCCCCATTGCAACAAACTCTGCAGTACCAATAGCAAAACTCCCCACGGCAAGGGCTAAAATTATTAAACGCCGTATTCTCGAATCAATTTCCAATGCAAGAACCTTTTGTTTATAAGAATCCCTCATATCATCACTTCTGGATAGGAGTTTTAACTGTAGATATCTGTAATACACACAAACAAAAATTCAAAACATTGTTATACGCATACCCAATAGTCCCCAATGAAGTTTTAGAAATATTTTGATATATAAAGCATTTTATGAAGTTTCAGGTAAGATTCTTTAATGAAAAACCTTTGAAACCCTCAAGGTTATAGACGTATTCACCTATTTTTCTCAGATCTGCCAGATAATAAACTTTGTCTCCTATTTTATCAGTTCCGATTTTACAGTGAAACCTTTATTTTGCGACGATATACTATACCCTATAAATAATTCTAAAATTTGTCGAATAATGCACTTCAAACAAGTGAACCACATCTCATCATTATCTTGATACAAAGATAAAACTTCTCCCAAAATTATTGTTGCATTATTTTTGTTATCTAAATGCAGATCCTCCAAATTGATAAGCTATAATTTCAACTTTACGCCATTCTTATAAATTATTATAGAATCTTTTAAAAACTCTCATGAGAATAGTGCTTGGTTTCTAGATTTATTAAATATCCTCTTTTAGGCATCTTTACCCCTCCCTCCTCTAACAGAGGAATCGCATCAGATATCTAACTCATTATCTTTAAATTAAAATATTCAATTAAATATACTATGCTTATTTTCAGATAAATTCTATAAACAGAGCAGAAAACAAATATAATAATTTTTATCTCAATATATTTATCGATATTTTATAAATGTGCTAATTATCGTGATTAATATTTAAATTTTTTATGACTTAAAATATATAATTATCTTATAAATAATACTTATTATTAAGATATAAAAATAATAAAAACTTAAAATATATAATTATAATATTTAAAATGTTGTAATCTTATTTTAGTTTTCTTTTAATTTTCTAAAGATTTATCTATTCGGTTGTATATAACCCATTCTTTACCTTTAGTAATAAAAAACACAAATTAGCTCATAAAAATACAATTTTCATACTTCTTTAAGAGTTCGCTAACGCCTCATTAACATTGTTGCTTTAAACAGTCATCAGAAACAGAAATAAACTGTTTTTCTCCGGATCAGGTAGCGCGTACCGGAGTAACAGTTTCTGTTTTATATAGTAATTAGAAAAAGAATATATGCCCTATAAAACCGCACTTCTATATCTTAGGATAGTGGAATTTATAATTTTTGAAGGTGTTTTCTAATTTCATATTTTTAGCTAAATTTGTAAGTGCAAGAATAAATTCAATAAAAAAATGAAGCGTTATATTACGATTAATATTTTAGCGTCCTTGTGCCCATAGAGCACGCGTTTCAGCGCAAAAATCAGCATAACAGCCTTCTTCAATGGCATCACGAATTCCCTGCATCAGTTGTTGATAATAAAAAAGATTATTCCAACTCAACAACATACCCCCAAGAGATTCACCAGATTTGATCAAATGATGCAAATAAGCACAACTATAATCATGTGCTGCTGGACAAAGTGACTGCGGATCAAGAGGATGTGGATCTTCTGCATAACGCGCATTACGCAAATTAATTCTACCAAAGCGGGTAAAAGCTAAACCATGACGTCCTGCACGCGTCGGCATAACACAATCAAACATATCAACACCACGAGCAACACTTTGTAAAATATCATCAGGTGTCCCTACTCCCATAAGATAGCGTGGTTTATCCTCTGGTAAAATCGGACAAGTAGTATCCAATACTGCTGTCATAACACTCTGCGGCTCACCAACAGCAAGCCCTCCAATAGCGTAACCTTTTAAATCCATTTCTTTTAATGCTTGAGCAGAACGTTCACGCAGTTTCATATTATCACCACCTTGAACAATCCCAAACAATGCTTTATCTGGCTGATCTCCAAAAGCTGTTTTACAACGCTGCGCCCACCGCAATGAAAGTTCCATAGCTTCTTCCATTTCTTTTTCAGTTGCAGGTAATGCAATACATTGATCCAACTGCATCTGGATATCCGCACCAAGAAGTTCTTGAATTTCGATAGAACGCTCTGGACTCATTTCATAGTAAGCTCCATTAATGTAAGAGCGAAAAATCACACCTTGTTCAGTAATTTTACGGATTCCCGCCAATGACATAACCTGAAAGCCACCAGAATCGGTTAAAATAGGTCCGCTCCAGCGTGAAAATTCATGTAATCCTCCCAAACGCGCAACACGTTCAGCTCCTGGACGTAACATTAAATGATAAGTATTCCCCAAAATGATATCTGCACCAAGATCACGTATTTGATCCATATACATAGCCTTAACGGTTCCTGCCGTCCCAACAGGCATAAATGCGGGTGTACGAACACATCCTCGCCCCGTTATAATTTCGCCTCGACGTGCATACCCATCTTGAGCAATTTTTCTATAATGAAATGTCTTTATCATAACTCTCGTCTTTTTGATTCCATCAATGCATATCTCTATAGAAAGAAAAAAGATATCCCCTTACGAGCATTGTCATAAGCTTTATGAATTAATTTTTGATTCGCTCAATATTGTAACCAGCATAAAAAATTAAACGAGATAAAAGAACATTTCTTGTTAAGAAATCACCATAATAAAAGTGATAATCTAGCTCCAAAAAAATAGCAAAATCCTTATAATATCATACCTCAAAATACCTACGATTAATGCACTAAAGCCTTAATAGAACTGCAAAATTATTATCACAATAATCTCATCTTCACATACTTCCATAAGCAATAACTTTGTACGCATAGAAGAAAATTCTGAACGCATTGTACAGCTTACAATATTCTTTACTTTTACAGATAAAAATTTTTCATCTGCTGAGCACGGCGATCCCCACGCTTAATAAAAGCGCAAATGAGCATAATCATTTATCCCCTTACAATATTGAGATAGCTCTTGGCACTTGAGATAATTCACAAAAGAAATTAACGTGTAAAAACACTTAAAAAAACTAAAAATGCTTTTTGTAAAGATTCTCAAATACCAAAAGCTCTATCGTAACATTAGAGGCTGAAAAAGCGTATGATGGTACCCGTTTGCTCCTTCACAAGCTTTAAAACTATACATGCCATGAATGTCATCGTGGAAGTGAATGTTGATATATACTGAGAAATGCTTCTTAAAAAAACACGTAAATGTGCAACATTAAGTATATTCCGTTTGGAGCGTTCCTCTATTAAAAAACGAGAAAAATAAAAACGTAAGGCTATGCATAACCTTCATTATTTAAATGATATCGCTTTAGATACTTTTTAAAAAAGTAAAGCTGAATTAAAAAGAATATGGCAAGACTAGCCATTTGTTTCACCTCTGCGCCTTCACATTCTTCTAAGATTAAACTGTCTTCTTGTTTTAAAGATGACACCAATGAGATATACATAAATGCTGGTTTTCCTACCTTGCTAGGAAAACTGGAGCAGCTAGTAAGGCTCTTATCCGTATTAATATGTGTGCTGCTGCATTAGGATTGGATGTTGATTTACAAGCAGCAACAAAAGCACACGCTCTCTCAGAAAAGTAACATCATAAAACCATTAATAGACCAACAATGAATTGAAGAGAAATGCCGAATTTTTTATAAAATACTTTTCCAAACAACAACCATAACACAACAGACTTTGCGTTTTCCTATTCTGACAAGTGTTTGTACAAATCCTTTGCGTTATATTCTTCAAGAAGATCCGATTGAAGGAAATATATGGACAATTCTTAGCTCGAAATTATAAAGGTAAGTGTGATACTACAAAAGAGTTTTGTGTGCCTTTATTGATCAGAAAAGAGTATTTTTTCTTAGAAACTGACAATTGAAATCAGCATAATTTATACTATTTTGCATCCGCAGCAATAACGGCTTTGGTAATTGAATCTGGATCTGCAACAGGTTCACCACGTTTAATTTTATCAACATTTTCCATACCTTCAACAACCTGTCCCCATATGGAATATTGACGATCAAGCCACGGAGCATCTGCAAAACAAATAAAAAACTGAGAATTAGCAGAATTTGGATTCTGACTACGTGCCATAGAAACTGTACCACGCTTATGAGAAAGATTTGAAAACTCTGCTGTTAAATTTGGTTTTTCTGCCCCCCCCATACCCGCACGGGATAAATTGAATTTTTCACTATCCTTCTTTCCAAATTGGACATCGCCAGTTTGCGCCATAAAACCATCAATAACGCGATGGAAAATAACATTATCATAAGCACCTTCACGTACCAATTCTTTAATACGTGCAACATGTTTTGGCGCTAAATCAGCCAAAAGCTCAATAACAACTCTGCCCTTTGTTGTTTCAAGAATTAAAGTATTCTCTGGATTTTTATTCTCAGCCATATGGAAAGCTCCTTTGATTCATTTCTCAACTTGTAAAGTAGCAGCATTAATAACATCAGGATTTTTTACAGATCCATTATTACTTGTCGTACCTTTTTTTATTTTATCAACAATATCCATCCCCTTTATAACCTCTCCAACAACCGTATACTGACCATTTAAAAAAGCAGCATCATCAAAACAAATGAAGAATTGAGAATTCGCGGAATCCGGATCTTGTGACCGTGCCATCCCAACAGTACCACGCTTAAACGGCTGCTTTGAAAACTCTGCCGGTATATTGGGATAATTTGAGCCACCCATACCAACGCGTTTCAAATCAAAATCTCTACTGCCTTTTTTTCCAAACTTTACATCACCAGTTTGTGCCATGAAATTAGGAATAACACGATGAAATACAACATTATTATAGGCCCCCTCCTCTGTTAATCTTTTAATTTGCGCAACATGTTTTGGCGCCAAATCAGGACGCAGACGAATAATGACATCACCATCTTTGAGAGATAAAACAAGAAGGCTTGCATCACTTGCTGGGCTAGAATTACCGGCGACAGCGGACAATGAAAAAAAACAAAACACACATATCAAAACAGCAAAAATTCTACGAGACACAATTATTCTCCCCTAAAAGATTGGAATTTCGAGCTCAAAGCTCGTGCAATATTGGGCGGTACAAATGGTGTCACATCACCTCCCATGGAGGCAATTTGGCGTACCAATGTAGAAGTTATCGCACGCCCAGAAACGCTTGCCGGCAAAAAAACAGTTTGCAATTCAGGAGCCATAACGCCATTCATCCCTGCCATTTGCATTTCATAATCAAGATCAGTACCATCACGCAATCCACGAATGAGAAATGAAGCACCAACTTCACGCGCCTTCTCAATTAGAAGGTTGCTAAATGAAAGAACCTGCAATCGGTTAGAATCCGCGCCAAACAAATCTTTCCCTACCTGCGTAATGAAATCAACACGCTCTTCGAAGCTAAAGAGTGTTTTTTTGTCAGCCTGTATCCCTATAGCGACGACCACCTTATCAGCTAACACAAAACATCCTTTCAAAACATCAAGATGACCATTTGTAAGAGGATCAAAAGAACCTGCATAAAGAGCAATTTTCATGATTTTATTTCATCCTCTTGAAAATTATTTTTCTTCGCTCATATCAACTGTATCAGAATGCTTCTCACCTTCATCATCTAATGAACTCGTATCATCTTCAGGTTCAGAAATACGTTCAACCGATACGACCCTTTCACCTTTGGCTGTATTAAAAATTGTGACTCCCTTAGTTGAGCGCCCAGCAGTACGAATTCCCTCAACAGGAACACGAATAAGCTGTCCCCCATCTGATACCAACATAATTTGATCTTGCGCCTTCACCGGAAAAGCCGCTACTAATTTACCAATTTCAGCTGTTTTAGATGGATCTGTTGCACGAATCCCTTTTCCGCCACGTCCGGAAATCCGGAACTCATAGGATGAAGAGCGTTTACCATAACCAAACTCACTCACCGTCAAAAGCATTTGTTCACGTGCATGAAGTTCTGCATAACGTTCATCTGTTAACTCTGTTTCAGCACCCCCATCTTCCTCATCAAGAGTTACAATATCTTCAACATCAGCATCTGCACCAGAAGCACGCCGTTCATTCATTACACGTTTAATATAAGCAGAACGCTCAATGGACGTCGCCTCGACATGCTCTAAAATTGTCATCGAAATGACTTTATCGCCTTTAGCTAAATTGATACCACGAACTCCCACAGAATTACGCCCAGCAAAGACACGAACATCAACAACTGGAAAACGGATACATTGTCCATTGGCTGTTGTTAGAACAACATCATCATGTTCTGTACAGGTTTCAACAGAAAGAATTTCATCTTCTTCATCAAGTTTCATTGCAATTTTACCATTACGATTAACTTGAACGAAATCTGATAATTTATTACGACGCACAGTTCCACGTGTTGTCGCAAACATAACATCCAATGCACTCCAGCTCGCTTCATCTTCAGGCAAAGGCATAATCGTTGTAATACGCTCACCTGGTTGTAAAGGAAGCATATTGATCAAAGCCCGCCCACGCGATTGGGGTGTCCCCAGCGGCAGTCGCCAAACTTTTTCCTTATAAACAATTCCACGTGATGAAAAGAAAAGAACCGGTGTATGCGTATTGGCAACAAACAATCGCGTTACAAAATCCTCATCCTTCGTGGACATACCAGAACGCCCCTTACCACCACGTCGCTGTGCACGATAGGTATTAAGAGGCACACGTTTAATATAGCCACTATGGCTCACCGTTACCACCATATCCTCTGGTGCAATCAGATCTTCACTCTCCATCTCAGCGCTACCAAAACCAAATACGGTACGTCGCGGCGTTGCAAATTCCTCACGAAGAGCGCTCAACTCATCCTTAACAATACACATAATGCGTATGCGTGATGCCAAGATATCAAGATAGTCAGCGATATCCACGCCAATTTTATTCAATTCATCAGCAATTTCATCACGCCCAAGGGCTGTCAATCGTTGCAAACGCAATTCTAAAATAGCACGCGCCTGTTCTTCAGAGAGATTATAAGTACCATCCTCATGAATAATATGACGAGGATCATCAATAAGTTTAATCAAAGGTGCGACATCCATTGCTGGCCAGCGTCGCTCCATTAACTGTGCACGTGCTGTCTGCGGATCAGGAGCTTTGCGAATAAGTGCGATAATTTCATCAATATTGGCAACAGCAAGGGCAAGACCAACCAAAACATGTGCTCGCTCACGCGCTTTACGCAAAAGATATTTTGTTCGCCGACTGACAACTTCTTCCCGAAAAGAAACAAATGCACGAAGCATATCAAGCAACGTCATCTGTTCGGGTTTTCCCCCATTCAAAGCAACCATATTACAACCAAAGGAAGTTTGTAGCGGCGTATACCGATATAATTGGTTTAAAACAACTTCCGCAACGACATCTTTCTTCAGCTCAATAACAACCCGATATCCATCACGATCAGATTCGTCACGCAAATCAGAGATTCCCTCAATGCGTTTATCGCGCACCAATTCGGCCATTTTCTCAATCATCGTTGCCTTATTAACTTGATAAGGGATCTCATTCACAATAATTGCTTGTCGACCATTGCGAATTTCTTCGATCTCAACTTTAGCACGCATAATGATTGAGCCACGTCCTGTTTCATAAGCTGCACGAACACCAGAATGTCCGAGGATAATGCCCCCTGTAGGAAAATCCGGACCAGGAATAATTTCAATTATTTTATCGAGTGTGATATCGGGATTATCAATCAAAGCGATACAACCATCAACGACTTCACCAAGATTATGGGGAGGAATATTGGTTGCCATTCCCACAGCAATCCCCCCTGACCCATTAACCAAAAGATTGGGAAAACGCGCTGGTAAGACAACCGGTTCACGCTCACGCCCATCGTAATTATCCTGAAAATCAACAGTATCTTTATCTATATCAGCTAAAAGTTCTTCTGAAACTTTTTCTAAACGACACTCAGTATAGCGCATAGCCGCGGGTGGATCACCATCAACGGAACCAAAATTTCCCTGACCATCAATCAATGGATTTCTTAAAGAAAAGTCCTGCGCCATACGCACTAAAGCATCATAAATTGAAGCATCACCATGGGGATGGAATTTCCCCATAACCTCACCAACAACACCAGCAGATTTACGATATGACTTATTGAAAGAAAGCCCCATCTCATTCATAGCATGAAGGATACGTCGATGAACAGGCTTAAGACCATCACGAACATCAGGGAGTGCACGTGAAACAATCACGCTCATCGCATAATCGAGATAGGAGCGTTGCATTTCATCAATAATACTGATTGGTTCAATACCGGTTAGCACATCACGTTCTGGAAGTGGAGTAAGATCGGTCACAATTTTAAAACTTTCAAAAAAGAATCATTTCACTTTATTTATATCGAAAAATACACCAAAATGCTAATTTCTCCCCCATGACAAAAAAGAAATTTAACAATATTTTTCAATATGTTATTAATTTATATTAAAATTACCAATAATAATCAACAATTTCCACTTCGCGAAACTTCAAAAATCTGAAACAAACAAATCATAAAGTAATCATGATACTGCAATTAAAGACTCTTAAAAAGGTACGTCATCATCTAATTTGTGTGAAAAACTTTCTCCCAATTGATTATTATTTTGACCAAACGTATTTCTCTGATTTGAGTTACTATCGGCAAAGCCACCACTATAACTCCCCCCTTGACTTGCTCCTTGCTCCCCGCCCGCGGTTCCCCGCCCATCAAGCATTTGTAATTCACCACGGTACTTTTGCAAAACAACCTCTGTTGTATAACGGTCATTTCCATTTTGATCTTGCCATTTTCGTGTCTGTAACTGCCCCTCAATGTAAATTTTGCTGCCTTTTTTTAAATATTGCTCTGCAACTTTGACAAGGTTTTCATTAAAAATAACAATACTATGCCACTCAGTGCGTTCTTTTCGCTCATTTGTATTCCGATCACGCCAACTTTCTGAAGTAGCAATACGCAAATTTGCCACTTGATCACCAGAATTCAAACGGCGGATTTCAGGATCCGCACCAAGGTTACCAATCAAAATAACTTTATTAAGGCTACCAGCCATCGCATAAACTCCAAAATTTTAATTCGTAAAATACTCTGTTTTATAATAGTTATAACCATCTTGACCTTCAATTTACATGTCTGCAATTGACCTTCAATATGGATATTGCTATCCTTTCCCAATATTGTATCCGTGTAATTATAACAAAAGATGATAAAGACGCATAGTTTATTCCACCACGAGAGAATAAAAAGCTACTCATTTGTATTTCTCTTTTCATAAAACTTATACCTTCTTTTAGCATTAAAGCAGTTAAACACATTGTAATTCTAAAAAAACAGTTTTATTCCATTTTAGATGCTCAGTTTTTGTCACATATGCCAAGGGTAAAATATGACTTATCAAAAATATATCTCCATTCGCGGTGCACGTGAGCATAACCTTAAAAATATTGATCTCGATCTGCCTCGTGACAAACTCATTGTTATAACAGGACTTTCTGGATCAGGAAAATCATCCTTAGCTTTTGATACAATTTACGCTGAAGGACAACGCCGCTATGTCGAAAGCCTTTCAGCCTATGCACGCCAATTTTTGGAAGTCATGCAAAAACCCGATGTCGACCGCATAGACGGTCTATCTCCAGCTATCTCCATTGAACAAAAGACAACCAGTCGCAACCCTCGTTCAACGGTAGGTACCGTTACTGAAATCCACGACTACATGCGTCTTCTCTTTGCACGTATTGGTATTCCTCATTCTCCTGCGACAGGACTTCCTATTGAAAGCCAAACAGTAAGCCAAATGGTGGATCAAATTATATCCTTACCAGAAGGAACAAGAATTTTTATTATGGCACCCTTGGTGCGAGGACGAAAGGGCGAATATAAAAAAGAGCTAACAGAACTTTTAAAAAGAGGATTTCAACGCGCTAAAGTTGATGGAAAATTCTATGAAATCGCCGATATTCCACCTCTTGATAAAAAATATAAACACGACATCGATGTCGTGGTAGACCGCATTGTTGTACAAAAAGATATCACCTCTCGCTTGGCTGATAGTATAGAAACCTGTTTACAATTAGCAAATGGACTTGCCATAGCTGAAATGGCAGACCAGCCCTTGGCACAAAAAGAAACGACAAAGGAATCTGCTCATAAATCAAAAAATGATACACACAAACGGCTCATTTTTTCAGAAAAGTTTTCTTGCCCTATATCTGGTTTTTCTATTCCTGAAATTGAACCACGCCTTTTTTCGTTCAATAATCCTTTCGGGGCCTGCCCTCTCTGCGATGGATTAGGTATAAAAAAGGCAATGGATCCACTAAAAATTGTGCCAAATAAAAATCTTACCCTAAAGAATGGAGCCATTGCTCCTTGGGCTAAATCGGATTCACTTTATTACAGACAAACCTTAGAAGCATTAGGAAAAGCTTACGGTTTCAAACTCACAGATCAATGGTGTGAACTCTCTAATGAAGCACAACAGGCAATTCTCTACGGTACAAAAAAAGATGAAATCTCTTTTATCTATAAAAATAATTCTGGTTCGCATAAAACAACCCAACCTTTTGAAGGAATTATCCCCAATATGGAGAGACGCTGGAAAGAAACCGATTCTGCTTGGTCTCGAGAAGAAATCGAACGTTATATGTCTTCTTCGCCTTGCCCAGCTTGTCATGGTTATCGTTTAAAACCAGAGGCACTTGCTGTAAAAATCCACGGAATGCATATTGGGCAAATATCAGATCTTTCTATTCTAAAGGCAGATGATTGGTTTGCCAATATTCATCAATATCTCACAGAAAAACAACGTAATATCGCTATACGTATTTTAAAAGAAATTCGCGAACGTTTAGCTTTTTTAAATCATGTAGGATTGGAATATCTTACCTTGTCTCGAACTTCAGGAACGCTTTCAGGTGGAGAAAGTCAACGCATTCGGTTAGCATCCCAAATTGGTTCTGGTCTTACAGGCGTTCTTTATATTTTAGATGAACCATCTATCGGTTTACACCAACGCGATAATGAACGCCTTTTGGAAATGCTGCGCCATTTACGCAATCTTGGCAATACAGTTATTGTCGTTGAACATGATGAAGACGCTATTCTCACAGCAGATCATGTTGTCGATATGGGCCCTGCCGCGGGCGTTCATGGCGGAGAAATCATAGCGCAAGGGACACCACAGGAAATTATAGAAAATTCAGCCTCTCTCACAGGACAATACCTTTCAGGAAAAATGGCTGTTAAAATACCTGCCAAACGACGTAAAATATCAAAAATGAAAACACTTAAAGTCATCGGTGCCAAAGGAAATAACCTCAAAAATATCAATGCGAATATTCCTCTTGGAACCTTTACATGTGTAACCGGTGTTTCTGGAGGAGGAAAATCAACATTTCTTATTGAAACACTTTTCAAAGCAGCATCACATCATATCATGGGCTCTCATCACAGCCCTGCCAGCTATGACAAAATTGAAGGATTAGAATTTCTTGATAAAGTCATTGATATCAACCAGTCCCCCATTGGACGCACCCCACGCTCTAATCCCGCAACCTATACAGGCGCTTTTACACCGATTCGTGAGTGGTTTGCCGATCTTCCAGAATCAAAAGCCCGTGGTTACAAAGCTGGTCGTTTTTCATTTAATGTTAAAGGAGGACGTTGCGAAGCATGTCAAGGTGATGGAGTCATAAAAATTGAAATGCACTTTTTACCTGATGTCTATGTTACTTGCGATGTCTGTAAAGGAAAACGCTATAATCGAGAAACACTAGAAATAAAATTCAAAGGACAGTCTATAGCCGATATTTTGGATATGACAATTGAAAAAGCAGAGGAATTTTTCCAAGCTATTCCCGCTATTCATAATAAAATGGAAACTCTCATTAAAGTAGGATTGGGTTACATAAAAGTAGGACAGCAAGCAACCACACTTTCTGGTGGGGAAGCACAACGTGTGAAACTTGCGAAAGAACTTTCACGTAAAACAACGGGACGTACACTCTATATTTTGGATGAACCGACAACAGGTTTACATTTTCACGATATTTCCAAACTTCTTGAAGTGCTGCATGAACTAGTCGAGCAAGGCAACACAGTTATAGTCATTGAACATAACCTCGATGTTATAAAGACAGCCGACTGGATTATTGATTTAGGACCCGAAGGTGGAGATCGTGGTGGCGAAATCGTTGCAATTGGACGCCCTGAAGACATCATTAAGGTCCCCGCTTCCTACACAGGAAAATTTCTAAAAGATGTTTTACTGCGCCCCTCTCTCTATAATTCCAATTCTTAAAAACGGTTTCCATTGTAAAATAAATCATACGAACAAAGCCTGTACTTCTATTGTTACCTTGTAAACACCAACACCTAATTCCAGTGGTGCAACATGTTTAAAGCAAAGGCTGAAACAATTTAGCGCTTTATAAGCTGTTTCAATTTTCGTATTGCCCATAGGAACGCACGCATAATTGCGTATTTATTCTCTGTTTTGTTTATATCTGAAACGACCAAACAGCCCAATTTGGAAAGAATACGAAGTTTTAGGATATAAATAAGTTCCTATCTTTACATCTTCTTTTAATTTATCTTTACGATTTTCAAAGGTATCCGCAGCAGTATCTTATAATGAAGATTGCCCATTGCTTCACGCTTTTGTTTATCGCGTTCCTTAATGGAATCACATTCCTCACGAAGAGACAAAACGCCCCAAACAAAATATATTTGCGTTGCCAAATCACACATCTGTTTTAAAGAAATATTTCTCAACGCTCTCAAGCCCATTTCACGACGGTACCTAATGCTATAATGATAAATCCACTATTGTACACAACCATCTTTACGTTTATGAAGGAGCATGATCGGCATCATCACACTCTTTTCCAATATTTGTCTCCCCCTACTCCCTAATATTGCAAAACCTTTAGTTATCGAAAGCTTTCATAAAAAGCATGTTATTTTTTCAAATGTTTTTATCCACACACTCTTACTATTCATGATATACAAAGGTATCGTTTTGATTGATTGACGATAAAAAGATCTAAAATGAGAAAATCTTACGCTATTAGAGTTTCTCATTCCGTATAGAAAACGTCTAATTATCCTTATAAATCAACGTATTATCTAACAAAAAAAACAAAACTCTTTTATTATATTATTTTAATTCTTGTACAAAAATTGTAAGATTTCTTCCCAAAAAACAGTATTTGACTTTATTCTACAAAAGAAACTCTCCTAAAAGAGCATAGAGTGTCATTATTTTCGACTTTTTGTGCACAAAGTATCTGTTGGACATCTTACAGTTGTCAATATAATGTGATGCAGTCTAAAAAGACAAAATAACGTTGGAGATAATTTCAGCATGAAAAAAATTGAAGCCATTATAAAACCTTTCAAACTTGATGAAGTGAAAGAAGCGCTTCAAAAAATTGGGTTACATGGTATTACAGTAACAGAAGCGAAAGGTTTTGGCCATCAAAGGGAGCATACAGAACTTTATCGTGGCACGAAATATGTTGTTGACTTTCTACCTAAAGTAAAGATTGAAATTGTTGTGTCCGATGAAAAACTGGAACAAACTGTTGATGCAATACGTAAAGCAGCTCAAACCAAACATATAGGAGATGGAAAGATATTTGTCTTTTCCATTGATGATGCCATTCGTATAGGCACCGACGAAACTGGTATCGATGCCCTTTAATAAATAATGAGAAAATTCACTTTTTTATCCACCTCAACGCCATATTAAGGAAATTGAATATGACAACCGCATCAGATATTATCAAACAGATTACAGACAATGAAATCCGTTTTGTTGATTTACGTTTTACTGATCCACGAGGAAAATTGCATCACATTACAATGGATATCGCAGAGATCAGCGAGGATACTTTTAGTGATGGTGTCATGTTTGATGGTTCTTCAATTGCTGGTTGGAAAACAATTAATGAATCTGACATGGTTTTAATGCCAGATCCAGAAACAGCACATATTGATCCTTTTTTTGCTCAATCCACTTTGGTTATATTTTGTAATGTACTTGATCCTGTCTCTGGTGAATTTTATCGTAGAGATCCTCGTTCTATCGCCAAAAGGGCTGAGGTTTATATGAAATCTTTAGGCATTGGAGATACAATCAATGTAGGTCCAGAAGCAGAGTTTTTTATCTTTGATGATGTGCGCTATAAAACGGATCCTTACAACACAGGGTTTAAACTCGATTCAAGTGAACTTCCCTCCAATGATGACACGGAATATGAAACAGGCAATCTAGGGCATCGCCCACGAATAAAGGGAGGATACCTTCCTGTTCCGCCGATTGATTCCTGCCAAGATATGCGTTCTGAAATGCTCACAGCACTCAAGGATATGGGCGTACAGGTCGAAAAACACCATCACGAAGTAGCAGCAGGCCAACATGAATTGGGTATTCGTTTTGATACACTCGTTCGCGAAGCTGACAAGATGCAAATTTTTAAATATGTTGTACATCAAATAGCAAACAGTTATGGGAAAACAGCAACCTTCATGCCAAAACCAGTTTTTGGTGATAACGGCTCTGGAATGCATGTCCACATCTCCATTTGGAAAGATGGCAAACCCATTTTTGCAGGAAATGAATATGCCGGTCTATCAGAAACCTGTTTATTTTTTATCGGTGGTGTTATTAAGCACGCAAAAGCAATCAATGCTTTTACAAACCCATCCACAAACTCCTATAAACGTTTGGTTCCTGGTTATGAAGCTCCTGTTCTTCTTGCCTATTCAGCACGTAATCGTTCTGCATCTTGCCGTATTCCAATGAGCTCCTCACCAAATTCAAAACGCGTAGAAGTTCGTTTTCCAGATCCAACAGCAAATCCCTATTTGGCATTTGCAGCCCTTTTAATGGCTGGTCTTGATGGCATCAAAAACAAAATTCATCCCGGACATGCTATGGATAAAGATCTTTATGATCTTCCCTTAAAAGAACTCAAAGAAATCCCTACTGTTTCAGGAAGTCTGCGTGAAGCGCTTGAAGCACTTGACAAAGATCGTGGCTTTCTTAAAGCTGGCGACGTTTTTGATGATGATCAGATTAATTCCTTCATTCAAGTAAAGATGCAAGAAGTCTTGCGCTACGAAACAACACCTCATCCTGTTGAATTTGATATGTACTATTCTGTTTAAACAATCAATACGCATTCTTCTGATTTTTAAAATGGAGGCAAAAGCCTCCATTTTTGTGGATATTCTTCTCATGCAAAAGCGCAAGAGGCTTTTTGCTCATCCGCTTTTCCTTTATAATGTGTTGAATCTCTTCAAATGAACTAACAAGGTCTCTAATGCCGCGAATTTGTTTTCTCGTTCCCTTTCTTTTATGCATTGTCTTTATCACATCAACAACTCAAGCACATACGATAACCAATCAAAAACTCATAGCTCTTGAAAAAGCGGCATCCGCTTATAGTAAAGCACTTAAAAATGCCGATGCAAATGTCATCTTAAATGCTATTCCTCCCCAAATCATCAACCGCTTAACCGCTAAAAAAAATCTTAGTCAATCACAATTTCGACAAATCATGAAAAGCCAAATAGAACGGTTGGCAGAAAGTTACAAGATTGAAACGATCAACATTGACCAAAAACAAAAACGTGAAGGTACACTTGATAATGGCACCCCTTATTTTGTTATACCCGTGGAGCTTGTAACCACAACAAATGCTGGAAAAAAATGCTCTATTCAAACTGAAATTATTGCCCTACTTCACGATAACCAATGGTATTTTATCCGTAGGAATGACGAAACGCTCTTAAACATAACCAATGAACTATTTCCTGGACTTGAAAAAGTAAAAATCAATCCCCAAAAAGTCACAAAAATACTCTGAGTGAAAAGAACGCACGTAAATAAAAGATTTACCCCTATAAACAAGTTGTAACAATTGTAGCAGCAGCCTTAAATTCAACTTTTTTATGAGCACGGCGTACCATTGTTTCTTTATCTATTCCCCATTGTTCCATCATCCAATCTTCATCTAAATGGGCAATAGACCAAGCATGATCAGCATCAATATTTCCCGCAGCAACAGCAAGAGCAATGAGAGCAGATCCCGTTAAGGTTGTCATCATATGAAGTGCGGCAAGCATATAAGGAGACTCAACGCTACGTAAATAATGACTCACAGCTTGAAGTGCTTCTGGTGATTGTTCCACATGCATCAGCCCTTCTGTCAAATAAAACCTTGCACCCAGTTTTTTTTCTGCCCAATCTAATAAAGGATCCCATTGTTCAGATTGTTTTTGCACCAACTCTTTAGGTGTCTGTGCACGATAAAAGATCATATCACACGCAACGAAACGCAATAAATCTTCAAAAACAACCTGCATATCATCAGCAATACCATCAATAACAGTATTAACCAAACGCGTCATCGGCATTTTTGCAGGATCAACAACGTGCTTTTGATTCTCAAATTCCTGAGCAACATATTCAGCAAACACTTCTGTTGGCACATGAAAATGACGCCTTGCGGGCGTTTTAACGGGACGTTCGTCCAACAAAATCGTAAAGCCGACCTCCCCACAAGCAATCTTCACTTGCTTATAAAACCGTTTTGGGTGTGATTGGCATGAAAGATTTTGAATCTTTTGAACAGAATTCTTCTTATTCAATGGTATATCAAAATGATCCAAAATCTCACGCATATTTGTTTATCTCTGATCTTTCAAAAAAACGACTGTTTCTTTAGGTTCTGTAGCTTCAATAAGGTTTAATCTGACCTTCTTAACGATTCCAAAGAAGAAAAAAGACCTTACCACCCCCCACTCTAATTTAAGAGTTATATTTCATGTTTCTTTTACAAACAAGACAATGATAATATCTTTTCATATATTCAATACAGTCATGAATATAGAGTAATCTTTTTAAAGTATCATCTTAATTAAAAAGTTTAATACATTGAATATGATAATAAAGGTGATCACGATTTATCATTTTTCTTATTATCCACCTACAATAATGTTATCGACACGGACAGCTTCAAAAATACTTTTTGCAAAATATTAAAGCCAAAAAGTTCATCATCCCCAAAATGATAGAACAGTGTGCTTTACGTGTCATTTACCTTCGCTTAACCATTCCAATAATTCTCTAACATATCCAATAAATACCCCTTGCATAGAATTTTTCCTGCTCAATCACTCCCCTAAACGACGGTGTTTTACAGCATGATAGAATAATGAAAAAACCAAATTATATCGTAAATTTGCTCTCACATATACATTATTTTATAAAGCACTAAATTACTTAACGCATTGTGCTTGATATACTCTACATATTGCACTAGTTTAAATTTAGGCATATAATTATAAAGAATAGAGATCATGCAATCTGAAAATAATACTTTTATCTATACACTTATCCCTGCAGATACTAACTGCACAGCTGCAGCACAATAGTGGCTTAACAATCACAATCAAAATATTTTGTCCACTGACTCGAAATCCCGTATTATCTTATACGCAACTCTTGAAGAAGCATTTAATGAACTTGCTCAGAAAAAGGATGGATATCTCTTAAGCTGTGCTGCTTACCCTGATTTGCATACACTCATATTTACCCGTTTAGGTGATATGCAATTATTTGACAGCTTTATCATGCCTACTCACTCTATGGTTTTAGCTAAACGCAATAACGCTGATAAAATTAAAACCGTAGCGACTCATTCTGCCCCGCAATCTTTGGTAGCTCATCAATATGACAAAGTATTTGCCAACAGCAATGCTGATGCAGCCGTTCTTTGTAAGGCTGAAAAAGCCGATGCTTGTATCACAACATCGGTTGCGGCAAATCGCTATAGGCTGAGTATTGTCGAAAATTTTGGACAAGTGCCAATGGCCTTTTTGCTCCACTCACTAAAGTCAACTAATCATGAAAAAATCTGAAGCGATTCTTTCCATTGTTAACTTGGTTGACAAATTCCGTATGCGCCAAGAACGAGATGGGAGCATTAAGGAACCAACTTCAGCAGATAATAATATGATCAATGAATTGATCACTCTGCTGAACCACCATGCCAATATTCTTGACGGATTATCTCCAAAACTTTTAGCGACCATTTCTGATGATCTTCATCAGTGGATAATCAGCGGTTTAACGACCCCTCCTAAATTTGATAACACTTTGGCTGCTTTCAAAGCCCCATTACCAGATGCTCCCTTGTTTTTCTTGGCTCCAATGCGTGCAACAAATGGACCTGATCCAGAAGGATTCCGGCTGGAATTAGTTACAGGATATCGTCATGAAACGGCCTATCTGGCTGACGCCTCAAAATATACAAATAATTATGTATCACCATTTCAATGTATAAAAATGGGAATAGCATCAAGAGGTTTTTTAGAAGGCAATTGCATTGTTCTATTCCCAGAATCTGTAGCGGCTGCTCAAAAAATTGATAAGCAAGCATTTGCTTTGTTTTTTTTCAGTAAATTCTTTGATATTTACAATAAGCAAACAATTGTGGAAGCTGAACGTTTACTCGGTCGAGATAGTAAATTCCTGTTCGGTCAATTGCATAGTCGTAACTTATCTAAAAAAGACATTTACGATGCTCGCTGTTTGTGGGGCTATTATCATGACTATGCACATCATACCGGACCGCGGCCATTGGATAAAAATCTGTATATAAAATTAAATTGGTTTACAGGTCTTCTAGAAGAAACTAAAGTTGATTTAATTACAGTGCGTATTATGCTACAAAATCATCCAAAATTTTGGAAAGAAATAACTGAATTTGTCCTATTAGAACGCATATTTCGTTATCCACAAGATTCTGATCAGCATATGACATTCGATGCTGGTACAGGGATCTTGCTTTTTGAAATATTGATGCGGAACAAAGCATTGATTGAAACAAATCAAGGTTATCTTCAATTTGATTTGGAGCGTCTTGAAAAAGTAATAATATTGATGATAGCAGATATAGAAGCACTTGAAGCATTAGATGATGACGCTTATTTGGCAGGAGCTAAAGATTATATCCAAAATAATCTTGGAAAACTACAGACCTCAAAGTCACGATTTAATTTTTCAACATCATATTATGCACAGCGAGTGATTAGAGGATTAAATCATTGAGTTTTATAAAAGGACGGTTACTATTATTTACTTTTGCCATTCTAGCATTGTTTTCCATAAGTTGGTTATTATCTAAGAATTTGGTTAGCAATATACCCGTCATGCATACGGTTGGACTTAGGTTGTTTGCCACCGCTGCCACCTTATGGCTGATTGCAATATTTCGTGAGAAAGCTGTTTTCAGATCCCTACCATTGCTTTCCATGATACCTTCTTTTTTAATTCTCTCAGTGTTAGGATTTTCGCTGTATTTTGTATGCAGCTTTGGTGCATTAAAATCGCTCAAAGCCAGTGATTTAACTATGGTTCTCGCTACTATTCCAGGGATTACCTACATATTGGGTGCACTGACGAATAGCCTTACGTTCTCATGGTTAAAACTTATCGGTATGATCATTGTCAGTGTAGCGGCTATAGCATTTAATATAAACAGTGCAGAGGGTGGATATTACAGCCTAATAGGAACAGCTCTTGCTTTAACAGCAGCACTTTCTTACTCTGCTTATGGCTTATTGTCTAAACGTTATCTTAAAAATTTACCTTTGCTCACCTCATTGGCTTGGATCACGACAATTTCTGCAGCATCATTTATGCCATTATTTATTTTTGATCCTGCCCCACTCTTATATCTTAAGTTAGAAGATATATTTAAAATATTGATTTTAGGAACTGTTTGCTCGGCACCAGTTTACGTATTATACCAAAAAGTTTTAGCCGAAGGAGGCGTATTATACGCCAACACTATCGGCGTATTATCCCCTTTTGCAGTGATTGCATGTGAATGGATAATCGGCTCGAGCCCTTCTCTCAATATGATCAAAATAATTGCTATGATTGTAGTTGTTATAGGGATGACACTCTTATTTATAGATGCATCAAAGGTATCTACATGGCAACATAAACGCCATTCTCAAAACTCCAAATTTAATGAGGAAACAAAATGAAAAAACTCGCGTTAGTTTGCCAGCGCAATGCAAAATTACCATTTATATTTGAAGCAGCACAAGCAGCTAATATCGAATTAGTAATGATCTATGATACCGCTGAAAGCGTTCCCTCTCAACACCCTGCAGCAGTAACTTCAACTTGGCAACTTCCTGTTTTTGATAACCCAGAGGCAGCTCTAGACACTTTTGCAACGGGAGCAAAAGAACGCAATATTTCTGGGGTTATGACCCTTCGCGAAGAAGCCATCCTATGGACAGCTTTGGCTGCAAAAAAAATCAATACTCCAAGTATTGAACCAGAAGTAGCAGCATTAACCAGAAATAAATATCTCATGCGTCAAGCTTTTGCTAAAGCAGGCTTAAGAACACCAAGATTCTTTTATATAGATCATCCAGAAGACCTATCACAAATACAAGCCTTGGATTATCCACTCGTTATTAAACCCGTCTCTGGATGGGCAAGTGCAGGCGTAATGTTAGCTAAAAATTCCGCCGAACTTCCTGATCTCATTAAAGCCGTATGGAATGTTCAGCATAAAGACATGGCACGTTTTAATGATAAAAATAAACCTGTAGGTTTAGTTATAGAACAGTATTTGCCAGGAAAAGAGTTTGTCGTAGAATGCTTTGTTGATACAGCAGGTGTACATGTTCTGACCGTTGGAGACAAGGGACAGCCTGAGGGACCATGGTTTGAAGAAACAATTTATCGTCAACGCTGCGATATAGATGATCCTTTAATTATTGCTTTATGTGAGGCTGCATGCTCTGGAGTTAAAGCTCTTGGCATAAATATGGGTGCTGCCCATGTAGAGCTACGTCTAGATGCTAATAATTTACCTTATATAATTGAGATCGGCGCTCGTATAGGTGGATCAGGTGTCTCCCATTTTATTGTTGAGAAAGGTACAGGGATTTCATTTGCAAAACTATGTATGAATGCCGCTTTAGCTGAACCAAACCCAAACCTTCCCGATATACTCCCAGCTGAAAAAGTGGCTGCAAATTACATTATTCCTCTTCGTGGTCATGGACGGTTTTCTGGATTTTTTGGTCTAGATAAGGTTGCACAGCATCCTCAAACCGCCAGAACTATCATTTTCTTTGAAACCGATCATATTTCACCACCTCCACCAGCATTTGGTGGATATCCTGGTTTTATTTTCTCTGTTCATAACTCAAACGAAGAAGCACGCAATTACCATAAATGGCTTGATGACACCTTAAGCATCATATGGAAACACCACGTTTATCAATAGTCCGATAAAGATATTTCTACTGACCCTCAACTTTGATATAAATCTTATCGATACAAATGAAGTCACAATGCGAATGCGAATGCCTAAAACTTCGCAAATATCTTTCCATTAAAGATGCATATTTCAAAAAACAGAAATTGAGGGAAATATGATCTACTTTTACACCCCATTTTAATAAAAGCTCTTCAATGTTTCTGTATTTGAAACAATAATAAAAACTTCTAAACGACTTTTTCGATACGACCAACCTCTTCTCCCCACGTCTCAAAGAAGAAAAAAAGATCTTACAGCCCCCACTCTGATTTAAAAGTTATATTTCATATCTATTTCACAAATAAGACATGATCTTCTTCACATATTCAATACAGCCATTAGAACAATTTTTTAAAGCATTTATCATTATAAGAACTGAAGATGTTGAATTTGATGGTAAAAGTGTTCAAGCTTTACCACTTTTCTCATGATCCACCGACAACAATTCAAACGATACGAACAGCTTCAAAAACGCTTTTTGCAAAATTTTAAAGCACAAAAATGCGCATCATCCACGAAACGATAGAGCTGTATATTGTACATATCCCCTCCTTTGCTTAACAGCAAAAGCTCTTAAATCAACAGTCAACACACCTCCCTGCCTTTCATGATTGATATCAGCAACTTCAAACGACAATACTTTACAGCATAATAGGATAATAAAGCTACTATTTTAAAAAGCTGATGACGAATACATCCAAAATATCTATAGCCAAAATAACACAAATAGATTTACAGTCTCATTATCAATTTTTTTGAAACATTTAAGCCCCCCTATCAACCAGATAAAAAAATAAATCAACGTGATCCTTTCATACTTATTAAAACACATGATGCCATTATTAAAAGAAGCAATTAAAATTGCTGCACTATCAATGGTTTAAATCAAGGAAATAAAACAAAACTTTAAAAATCACATTTATTATTTTTAAAAAGATTTATTAAAAATGATAGCGCAAACCACCAGAAAAATGAACTCCAGAAAAACCAGCCTTGGTTAACCTATGCTGATAGCTAACATCACTGTGGAGTGTAACTTTAGAAGAAAACTGTGAATTGACACCCAAACCAACTTCTAAGGAAGAGCCAAAAGAACCCAACTGGAAAGCATCTTTAAAATGAACAAATTGTTCTTTATCAAAACAACGAGCAAGATGAATATTACCATAAAAAGAAGTGATCCGATCCTTTTCAAATGCTGTAAATGTTTTACTTAAACGTCCACCAATACGCACAAACCATTGACCTATTTTTTTCATCTCAACATCAAATCCATCAATATCACGAAACTTATCAAATTGAAGATGTTGATAAATAAGCTGGAGTTGCGGATCAAAAATAAGATCTTCATATCCTGTCATAAACACTTTACCAGCAGAAAACGAAACGTTCAAAGGATTTGCTTTTAATGTCGCCGTCTTACCCCAAGTATGGGTAAGCACATCCCCTTTAAACAAACCATAAGATAAAAGACCATCTACATAAAAACCAGTGTTGTGTTTCACACTACCGTATGTCGTAAATGACCATTTATTAAACGTACTCTTTTGGCTTTGTTCCACATTACGAGGTTGTAAGGAAAGCTTTCCATAGGTTCCCATAATCCCAAAAGATGTTGTACTATATGCGCTCTCTATTGTTTTGAGCAAAATGTTTGTTTTTATAGCATTATAATCAACATGACCATCGTACCCATATTTAAGTGTAGAAAGATCTGAGACATAACGATAACTCCCACCATAACCGTGGACAGATAAAGCAAAATTCCCTTCAACTTTTAATAATTTGCGAGGAATAGACTGCGTAACTTGCAATTCCTTTTGTTGATTACTGATATCCATGAGTCCAATATGAAACAAAGCATTTGGTAATAAAAGATAGGTTGGAACTTGTGGAACAACCTCTCTGACCTTTAACTCAGAATGAGGGATAACAGACGTCCCCAAAGAAGGCTGAATATACTTACTTTCAAGGCGAAAATCCCAAAAATGTCCATTTCCTTCAACCAATCTTTGAGAAATTTGTGCATTTCCAAGAGCAGAATCTGGACCATAAGCATGAAGATAATATCGGTAAGGCAACCCTTCTAATGCAATATAAGCACGATCTAACTGAAAAGAATCCTCTGCCGCTTTTCCAGAAACCTGAATAAGTGAAATACTATGAACATTTTCACCGGTTGCTATCTCACCTTGGTTTCCTGTGACAAATTGCACATAAACTGTCGTTTTTCCAGAAACATCACCATGTATCAAAAGCCGATCAGTCTTTTTATTATCGAGCAAACCATCACTACTGAAATGTGTATTGAGATAAATATCAGCACTTTCTTGCGCACTATAAACTTCTTTCTCTCCCTCCCCAATATAAAGTGTCTGATAATCCTGAAAAATTGGAGTTTCAAAAGCAATAAAACTATCAGAAACTTTCACAAATGAAATAAATGAACTTGTGCGGTTTGCAGCTTGCGAAGCTATCTCTCTTCTTTTTGTCAAAAACCATTTTGATCCCCTTGTCAAATAAAGCTCAGCAATAGAATCATCGGCAACACGAGTCCCTCCTATCAATGAAGAAGAATCAGCCAAAATCGCTACAGTCCCTCCCTTTTCAGCTGTTAATAATAAGTCACCAAAAATTTTTGTACCTTCTGTTACTGCAATATAACTACGACTATTATTACTGTGAATAGCTGTTCCATCTGGAACCTCAAAAATCGTCCTTTTCAAAAAGACAAGTCCCTGTTCATACCCATCATTCCCCCCATCCATCTCAAAATACATACCATGTTTATTACCTATTGCTTTAATTGTTGAATCTTCAATATTAACCCGCGAAATTAAAATATTTCCTTCCCTTCCATTATTGGACAGTGTGTTAGAATCTTGTCCAACTGTTAAAACATGAACATCCGTAGAAATAATATTAGTATTTTTTAAATAAACAGAGCCCTGATGTTTTACATTGAAAACTGTATGTGCAATCTTTTCACTTGTATTTTCATTGTCTTCTGTTTTTTGATATTTTGAAGTAATGGTAACACCATCTAAAGTCGCACTCCCCCCTCTCCCCACATAAAGCGCAGCAGCATCATTCACATCAATAAAACCACTTTTCATCTGAATACCCGCATCAGCCCTAACGAAAAGAGCACTCTCTTGACCGATACCCAAACCTTCCACTTTAATTTTTGTATTCGTTAACGTAACAGATGCTCCTCGCTTCTCTGCATAAGCTGCAATCTGAGAAGCCTCAATTGTTCCACGATTAACCTCAATCATTCCACTATCAGCTTTAAGACCTATTGACACATTTTTAAAAGCTGAATCACTCAAAACAATTCTTCCCCCTCGTGATACAAAAACACCATAACTATCTTCTATACCCGCAGTAGCTTCAACCTCTACACGCATTGCCTGAATAACTGTATTTGGCTCCTGCACTACTATAGCAGCAGGCAATATGAGAGAACTACCCTCCCCATTCTTTTCTTTAACAGGTACCGTGAACTTATATACTTTATCACTAATTGTATGCTTTACACCATCACTGCATTTATAAGGCAATTTGTTTTCGTCACATGACAGTGATGTATATGAATGAGAATGCGCCTCAATATTTATATTTAATAAAAAAGAAAAAATAGCTGCTGTAAAAACACACGAATACAAGTGATTTTTAGATACCTTGGTTATCATTGTTTTTCAAAACTCTCTTTTTTTCAACAAAACAAAAAATGCTGGCAAAAAAAACAAACCACGAATTAAACACAATAAGAATAAAACAAATTGATGTTTTTTGTTTTTTATGATAAATTATAGCATACTCATAATATGTTTTGTGTTTTGTGTAAAGAAAGAACAAAAAGTTTAAAAACACCATTTATGATGACAATCTCTTTAAAGAGTGCATCTCAAAAAACGCGAAAAATGTGAATTTTGAAGAGATATAATATTCAATTTATCTCACCACCGAAAAATAAAAATGCAACAAAATGATAACAATTTCTAAGATTTAAACAATCGAACCGTTTTAATAAAAATACGATATAATGAGATATGTTATATGAAAGCTATAACAGCATCATTTCTTTAACTACAATAAAAAAACAAAAAATCGCACACTAATTTATAACCTAATGTACACAATTTCTGTATTAAAAATGCTAGTATCTAACAAAAAAATTATCATAAAATGAAAAGATCTTTATATCAAAATTACTTGCATAATACTTTAGATCTTTTGATAAAATCTAAAATACAGTAAAACACTCACCATCTTAAAATTAAAAAACACCAAAATAAAATTTCATCAAAATCAGTTTTATGAAAGCTATCTGTTTATTATCATTAAAGCAGATATTTTAGCAAAGCTATTATTTGACATTCTTTATATTGAATAAATTTCTCTAAACAACAACTCACTATCCTCCACTATCATCATCTGACAACAACACTATTGCTAATCTCGTAGCTGATGAATATAACTATATTGGAGACAAAAGAGCTGTATTTTTCTCTTCTCCCGTTTAATATTTTCATTCAATTATTGATTTAAAATGAGTATTCTACTGTTGATGATCACTTGTGCAAAGCTTTTTTTATTTACTAGCGTTTTTTATCATTCATCAAGACGTAACATCTTTTTCGTCTAATTGGTACACCAAAAATATCATTATCTATAACCTGCTGATACCTTACTACCATTAAATTTGCTAAAAATGAATCACTTCGCGATACTGATAAAAGTAGATTCTCTTTGAATCTTGTGGTTTGTATCGATAACCTGCTTTAGTCATGCATTCATAAATTGCTGCAAACTCACTTGCACACGAATCCATATTTTCAGGAAAAGCGTAGATTGGCTGCCTGCCACATTTGAACAGTGCTTGTGAGATCGTAGATTCATTGACATTGGGCTTTTCTCATAATGCCAAGATCGATTGGAGGAGATTTGCTAACATATCCAGCAGAGCTTAATAAAATTATAACACTCAATAATTTCAATATTTTTCATTTTCCCCCTTCAATATTTACGATAGAAAGGCTGAAAAACTTGCTAGTATTTTCTCGCATACAAGATGGCTAGTACATTAAAAAAAAGAAACCCCGCCCCCCCATGCGAGAAAAAGAATATGAGGATTATTGATTACAGAAACATCAATACCTAAGGTTGACATTCAGGTTGTTCTTTATGCTCTTTACAATGAGGACTATTCAAACGCCTCTCTACACTTCGCTGAGGAATAACTGCATCAGGCTGACAAATTGGAAGATTTTCATATTTCTCACACCACTTCACCCTTCCCAATTTATCTCGGAAACCTGCTTGGATCATACATGCATTCTCTGCCTCCTCAGCATTGAATTTCTCATCCATACTTGTTTCTGTATCAAGCCGACCATCCAAATTCTGCACTCCGCATTCCAACAGAGCTTTTTTGATCTCAAGCTGATCTGCGCCGGGCTTTTCCCATGCATCTACAGCTGTTCGAGAAGGCTGTTCTTCGTAACATCCAGCCATAACAAATAAGGTTATCCCGCTTAATAATTTTAAAATATGCTTCATTTTCCTATCCTTGAGTAATTTTGGCACGAAACAATCTATAAATTATTTTACATGCTGTTTTTTATTTTCAAAACAATGATGGACATTATCAACCTTTATTATTTTTATCTTCCCGAAGATTATAACATTATTTTTATATCAAAAATACGGTAAAATTATTATTATCAATATTTTGATTACAACAAAAATAGATATTTTTATATTATTGCGCCTACAGTTGTAGTACCCATAAATAAATAGCATTGAAATGGTGAATTAAGCCCCCCGCGCACAGGCATGAAAAACATGAAGATAGGGATTGTTGATCATCATCAGCAAAAATTAAGGCTGATATTCAGGAGCGGTTTTATATTTTTTACAAAACGAGCTGTTCAAACGCTTCTTGACACTTCGTTGCGGGATAACAGCACTAGGACGACAAATGGAGAGGTTTTCATCTTTATTAAGTATAACACCAATATAGTCCTCCCCATTTGTAGTGGAATTTTGCTTGGATCATGCAAACATCAATGGAAGCCACTGCATTGATGCTTAACTTTTTATTTTCTGGAAAGATATCATAAGGAGCTGGCATGCCACATTCTAACAGTGCTTTTCTTACCTCAGTAAAGTCTGCTCTAGGTTTCTCCCAAGCACTCAAAACTCCTAGTGGGACTTGTCGATGTTATATCCAGCGATATTTGACAGAATGAGACCACTTAATAATTTTAAGATTTGTTGCATTTTTTTCTCCATAAATAACCTAAACCTAAATTATCTAAAATCGAATAAATTGGCATAATATGAAGCGTTCCATAGTGCATTGCACACGTATAAGGCGCATGACTATAAAAATTATAGGATCATAGGCGCCTAGCGCTCTCCTCTCCTTTCGCATGGGAATTGCTGGTGGAAATAATATATAGGGAAACTCCAAGGATACCTTATAAAAAGTAGGTGGATTGTGACCAAATCCTATACCAATGGGGTTAAGTAAATGGTTTTGTAGGTAAACACGACCTTTTTCGCCATCATTTACGACATATAATAGATTTTCTATCGATAGAGCCTTATCAGCTGTTCCCAAAAGATAGATATTGTTTCTTTGCTATATTGTGGATATCTCGCTTTTTAAAGTCACGCAATCCTTTACTTTGGGGGGCTACATGCACGAACAATCGCGACTGCATTGCCATTTAGCCCGCCAATCAAACTATTATCGATTTTGTGTTTTACATCTCTATAATCAAAACGTTTGGCTGCGCCCCTTACATCTTTTATGGTACCAAGAATGCCCACATTGACAGATCCTGTCACACCAACAAAGCACTTTTCAGGCATTTCTTGTATCTTAGAGATATCATAGTTTTCCGAAAGCGTGATATTATTTCCAGCATCAACGTTGACATCACACTCTGCTGAAACATTTGTCGGCTTACATGTTTACATCATGATCAGTAATAATCTGCACCTCTCTGCGCTTTGAAATAGGATTGAACGGAGCTATTTTCCTATTGATCGCTAGTGTCTTTCGCACTCGCACCCACAACAGAAGCACCGCTGCTGCTCTTTTCAATCTGAAAGCCAAAGCCTGTGTGCTCTTCCTGTGTACTTGAACTATGATTACTATGACCCACAATACAGTTGCGGAGTGCATTTTGTCCTTCTCCACTTGTGATAAAAATTATCCCATATCAATATTATAAAAAATAAGTTAGATCCTTGCTCTTTTGCTCGCAATAACAACAAGAATCGTAAAACTGTCACACGTTCATTGTTCTCTTTAATTTACTCTTCTATGAAATTTTATTGTGATACCTTACTGCTCTTTATTGAAGTTTTTGCAAACGCAATGATACAATGACTTTGATTATTCACTATTTTCTACCAACGCCAATCCTCTTTGAGAAAAAATAATAGACAATAAAAAACTTCTCCCCTTTACCCCATAACAACTCAAATATCCTTTTAAAGGATACAGAAGACTCCAACCCTTCTTTTCGAGAGAATACATCTAGAACTTTATCTTCGCTTCTAAAAGC
Source organism: Bartonella sp. LB28NMGDW (assembly GCF_042194435.1). Classification (NCBI taxonomy): domain Bacteria; kingdom Pseudomonadati; phylum Pseudomonadota; class Alphaproteobacteria; order Hyphomicrobiales; family Bartonellaceae; genus Bartonella; species Bartonella sp. LB28NMGDW. Next base: position 46,533 of record NZ_JBHIMX010000005.1, on the reverse strand, counting down.
AATAGTAGTTTCTTAAACAACAAAATTTAAACAACAAATTTTTTAAAGAGCTTATAAAATAATAAAAACAATAACTTATCTTGTAAAACAAAACTCCATTAATACGTTTAGAAAAAGATATCTGCCTATAATCTTGTCTCTATTAAAATCTATTTGCATTGTTAAGCATTTTAACATGAAAGACTTATATTGATTTCAAAGCTCACCATAAAAAAATGCCCAATATTTATATGATTTGGCCGTTAGCATAAGCAATGGCTCACAAAAACTTCCAAAGCAAAATAATAACGAGCAGATTTTTTTCAATCTCAATTGTTCTAATCTTTAGAGTATAACAATCAAACAACTGTTCTCCTGATGACATCAGTTATTTGTTTTGAGTTTTATCTCTATTCACATTTTATTGCTGTTTCTTTTGCTTAAAATTATAAAGTTTAAGTGCATAGAAACAAATAACAAGCCAAACAATCCAACTAAAACCTATAATTAAAATTGGCCGTGTCTCATCAAAATACCATAAGAGAATAAAAATAAAAACCATAAATAAAATAGAAAAAATCGATCCTATTGGCCAAAATGGAATTGGAAATTTTAAACCATTCTGTGCTTCTTTAGGCATCTTAATTCGCATAAAAAATTGTGAAAGTAGAATCATCATCCAAACAAAAACTGTCGCAAATGTTGCCATTGCAGCAATAAGAAAAAAAAGCTTTTCATGGTAAAAATAATTAAGGACAGCACCAAGAAGAAAAATACCGAAAATCATCAAAATAACAAAAATCGGTATACCATTTTTTGATAAATATTGAAACTTCTTTAAAGCATAACCTTCCTGCGATAAACCATGTATCATGCGACAAGCACCATACATTCCACTATTCATTGCAGAAATAGCCGCTGTAACAACAACAATATTTAAGATATTTGCCGCATATGAAATCCCAAGATTTTCAAAAATGGATACAAAAGGGCTGTCCATAAGACCAATCTCATTCCAAGGATAAAGTGACATTAAAATCGCTAACGTCATGACATAAAAAAGCAAAATACGAACTGGAGTAGAATTAATTGCCTTTGAAATTGTTTGATGAGGGTTTTGAACTTCCATGACTGCCATCCCAATGATTTCTATACCACCAAAAGCAAAAACAACAACACTAAAGCAAGCTAAAAAACCAAACCAACCATTGGGAAAAATACCACCATTTTTCCATAAATTATGAACAGTAACGGTAGAAAAATCTGCACCTTCACCCCACCCAAAAAAAATAATTGCTATTCCTAAAATAATCATTGCAATGATAGCGATAACTTTAATAGAAGATAGCCAAAACTCTAGTTCACCATAGACTTCTACAGCAGCTAAATTAATACCTGTAATGATTAATGTAATACTCAGTGCCCATACCCAAGGAGCAACATCAGGATACCAAAACCCCATATAAGTCGCAAAAGCTGTAATATCAGCCAAACCAACAAGAATCATCTCAAATACATATGTCCATCCCGTTAAAAAACCTGCTAATGGTGATATGTAATTTGCCGCATAACGAGCAAAAGAACCAGGTAATGGATTATGAAGTATCATCTCTCCTAGAGCCCGCATAACCATAAAAATAGCTAAACCAGCAATACAATAGGCAATCAAAACACTGGGACCCGCAAGCTTAATTGCCTGTGCAGACCCATAAAAAAGACCTGTTCCAATAGCAGAGCCAAGAGCTAAAAAAATAACTTGGCGCTTACTCATCCCTCTTTTCAGTTCATTTATTGCCATTTCTTTCCTTACTTTATTGAAATGCTGACAATCCACACCACGATAATAGCTCTATGAGAAATAAAGCCTCATGTTTCTTTCACAAATATATTTCAAAAAACATTGAAGACCAGCCAGTCCAACACTTTGCTCTAAACAATGAACAAATACTTTTATTGCGAACTATCTAGCTTTTACAGCCTGCAATTTCGTATTATTTTATTCAAATAAAGTGATAATGAATTTTTTTGTAATTGTCATTTAATTCATTTCGTATTCTCTAGTTTTTTACAGAGAAAATTAACCTTAATGTAATCTAAACTTTTAGGCTTTTATTTCAGTGCACTGAAATAAAAGCCTAAAAATTCATAACAAACGCATTAACTATGCGTACAATTAATTTTTTGTTACTTTAAGTAAACTCTCTTTGGGTCCAGAAAACAAACCTTTTACACCAATTGAACAGCTCAATCAATGATAATACGAATCTCGCCAATTTTCAAAAGTATGAGAAAGGGTATCTACAGCCCATCTTTTAAGGACTCCAACTGCCTTAACTACAAGCTTTCCAATGAAAAAAATATACGGTTAAAATAGCATCTTTGACTGTTGGTCCGATGATAGCATTCTCCTTACCTATAGAAGTTTGCCCTGAGATAGCAATAAAACTTTTGTTTTTCGCTGAAATAAGAGGCTCTTTCTCTTGGTCCACTATCATAATGAAAACTTCCTCTGGAAAGCCACCTCTCCTAAAATTTGCATGAATCTCGAGAATTTGAGAGAAAAAAAGAACTGTTGTTAAAACACATAATCTAGCTCTTTTAACCATTTCTTTCTCCTTTTTTATTTAAAATATCAAAAATGAACTATAAAATTCATAAATTATTAAAAAATAAGAATAATATACAATAATTTTTTTACTTAATACAATACATAAAATATAATATTACAATATATAATTTGTGGATATTATTTAACTTATATTAAAAAATTTGATAGAAATCAGAAAGTATATGTATTTTAAATTTATAGTTTTTATAAAATTATGATGATAAATCCAGATCACTATAAAATAACAAAATATTTATTTGGCTACAAACAACATATATGTACAGTAATAAATACATAATTTATTAAATAATTTAAATATAGTATTGATCTTCTATATTTTCATATGAGGAAGTTTCAAAATTCAATATCCGCCCTTCATCATTGTCCCTAAAATAAATATTATTGAAAACTTAATGAAGGAAAAATTGTTTCTGGTAAAACAGATAATAAGTGCCCTTCACGCACAAGTATATGTGCTTGATGAAGATCTGGAGCCATATAGCGATCTTCCTTAAGAGAAGCAACATTTTTGCGTAAACATTCCATAACAGATTGCAAAAAAGTACTTGTTTTTAAAGGTGCACGATATTCAATTCCTTGTGCTGCAACAAGCGTTTCAATGCCAATAAGTGTAAAAAGATTTTTGCTCATTAGCAATAACCGACGAGCTCCATGGCAAGCCATTGAAACATGATCTTCTTGATTGGCTGAAGTTGGTGTTGAATCAACGGAAGCAGGATAGGCCATTTGCTTATTTTCAGACATTAAAGCTGCTGCTGTTACTTCAGCAATCATAAAACCTGAATTAAGACCCGCATTATGCGCTAAAAAAGCTGGAAGTCCATAAGAAACTGCTGGATCAACCATAAGAGCAATACGCCGTTGAGAAATAGATCCTATTTCACATAAAGCAAGAGCAATCTGATCAGCAGCAAACGCTACAGGTTCAGCATGAAAATTCCCACCTGATACAACTTCACCATTCCTTAAAATCAATGGATTATCTGTAACAGCATTTGCTTCAATAATCAGTGTTTTTGCTGCTGCCAGCAAAATATCAAAACATGCCCCCATGACCTGTGGCTGACAACGTATACAATAAGGATCTTGTACACGCTCATCACCCCGTAAATGTGCTGCACGAATTTCTGAATCCTCTACAAGCTTTTCTAATGTTTTCGATACGGCAATTTGCCCATAATGTCCTCGTAAAATATGGATATCAGGATGAAATGGCGCCGTTGATCCCATAATGGCATCTGTCGTCAAAGCTCCTGCCAGCAATCCACCACACAATGCCCGATAAGCTCGAAAAAGACCGGCAAGTGCAAGAGCTGTCGATGTTTGAGTCCCATTAATAAGAGCTAGACCTTCCTTTGCCTCTAAAATAATAGGGGACAATCCCGCTTTCTCTAATGCAACCGCTCCACTCATACGAATATTTTGAAAAAATGCTTCTCCTTCTCCCATCATAACAGCCGCCATGTGAGCAAGTGGAGCTAGATCACCTGAAGCACCAACAGACCCTTTTTCAGGGATGACAGGAATGACGCCCTTTGCAAGCATATTTTCCAGCAAATTTACCAATTCTAGACGAACTCCTGAAGCTCCTCTTCCTAAAGAGATAAGCTTTAAGCTCATTATCAAACGCACAATATTTTCAGCTAAAGGCTCTCCTACCCCACAACAATGGGACAAAATAAGATTTCTCTGTAAAACAGCAACATCGTCCGCATCAATTTTAATGGAAGCCAACTTCCCAAAACCAGTATTAATACCGTACACAGGCTCACTTCCAGAAGCAATTTCAGCAATGCGCTGAGCCCCTTTCTCGATAGCTAAATGCGTGTCATTATGAAGTTTACTCACTTCACCATTAAAATAAATAGCCTCAAGTTCACTAAGCGTCACCTCGCTTGGTTTTAGTATAATAGTCATAATTTACTTTCTTTTTTAATCAAAGCGTAATGTTTAGCATTATTGATCCTTCTATAAAACAAAAAAACTATAACGACTCTTTAAAACGAGAATACTTTCTTAAAGGTATTCCTTACGATGGAGTCATTATCCAAAAGTAGAATAGTTGACGATAAATGAAATATTGACAAGCACAACCAAGGTCATGGATTTCAAAAATAGATAACGCATTAATTTATAATCATAATCTAGCATTATTTATATTGAATTTGATAAGAGATCCGAACATCTTAAGATTCTCCCATTCTAAATCTGTGTATGTTGAATTAATCAAAACCATTCGCTTGAACGTCATAAGCGAGATTGGCGTATGGATAAAACTGTACAAAAAAGAACTAAAACCCCTCTTATGAACCGTCTCAAGGGCTGTCGCAACATTGGGAAATGATAAACTGTGTGATGGTGCAGACTTGTTCTTGTGTATGAAGCGTAAAGACGAAGGACTCAATGAATTTATCATATGGATATATCATTAAGCTATTCCTACTAAACTTATAAAAATCTTAGACAGATAGCTGTCACAATCTATCATGATTGCAAAAATTAAACTCTATAGAAAATTAAAAAACTTATTTAACATATCACAACATAGAAGAAATTAAGCTTATTTACCACTTCTAAAATTGTATTTAAAGCGCCAGATTGAAACCTGAAAAGTACATCTTCAATAAAACCACACAAGACTCGAACTAACCCGTTATTTAAAATAAAAATAAAAGAAGCTTTCTTATATCAAAAAATTTAATTAACATATTGTTTTTATATTATATATTTAAAAAGAGAAATGCTTCATATAACATATTTATATTTTACTTTTTTGTTATATTGAATCTGAATTTAGAGATAATTTCAAAATGAGTTATTTTTTAAAGGTTCTTCCTAGTCATTATCCTTTTTACTACAAATTTCTGGTTACGATAATTTTTGCACTTTTTCAGTTATTGTTGTCAAAATTTAAGAACTCTCATTTAATAATAAAAAATAATCGTAAAAACAAAGAATTATCAAATAGTTCTATTCAATCTACCTCTTCCCTTTTTATAAAATAATCTGTTGTTAAACTGCAATAAAGAAAGCGCTCCGATGCTATAATGCAGTTCATAAATTTTCTATTTAAAACTCTCTCATATTAAGTGAACAATGAAAATCAGATATAATAAGATATCAATTTGAGTACTGAAGAAGAAAAAACTGCCCCCTCAAAATCTGCCTTTATAATGCGTTAATTTCCTGAATACCGCCTACTCTGATGTGCTAAAAGAGCAAAAGCAATCATCGATATCAAATTATCCTGCATACATATAGAGCTCACTTCGATACAAAAGCTCCAAATTACCTTGCACTTCATATTTCTTTGTCAATGTAACCAATTGCCGTAAATATTCTTCCCCATAGCGTGCAATAGCGCGTTGCGCTTGCGTTGAAGAGCGGCTCATTCCAATAAAAGCTTCAGATGGGATCATCATCGTCCAATTGTGCGTATGAAAAAAAATCTTTCCTGGATCTACCCCAAAGCCATCACTCATGTCCTGTAAAAAATCAAAATTACGATAATACCGAGAATAGTTCGGACTCATTTTCTCTAACAATATCTCATAAGCCTCTAGAAATTCGCTATGCTGGAAATCGCGATTATTTTGAATAACAGCCATGACACCATTGACTCGAAGTTGATCTGAAACAGAACAAAGCAACTTAGGACGATCCATCCACTGAAGCGCTTGCGCTGCAATGACAAGATCGACCTCACCGATTTGAGGCAATAGGTCTTCGGCACGCCCCTGATACCACTGCACCGTAGGAAATTTTCTTCGCCCCTTCTTAATCATATCTGCCGATACATCGATAGCATGATATTGGTGCTCATTTCCTAAAAAATTAACAACTCCCTCTAGTGCGATACCTGTCCCAGCTCCCACATCCACAATGGATAAATGCTTTTTGTTCTTAAAAGGATGGAGCATGGTTTTAAATAAAGTGAGGGGGTAGCGAGGACGATAACGATCATAATCATTAGCCAATCCATCAAACTTTTCACTTTGCCGTTGAACACTTTCTATCACAGGATTTTCCCCTTTCCCAATTATTATATGCATGTTTTGAAACAAAAATACTATATTTTCCTGTAATAATAATTTATATGAATATCATTGATCTTTTATAAGATGACCTCTATATTACCGCTATTATTTTAATATCAACAAGTCACTTAAGCGTTCCTAAAACGCATAGAGGTGTCAGTTTATTGATAAATATGCCTGTTGATAAAATTCAAAATACTTTCCAGCAAGAAGATAAACCCTATATAATACATAAAATATCTGTGGAGACATCTTTATGTTAAATGTACAAACTTCTTCAATGTTTAAAATATTAAAACAATTTTCAATCGTGATTTTTTTGGCATGGTTAGTGCCATTTTTAAGTGGGTGCGGATTTAATACGATACCAACAAATGAAGAAAAAGCACATGCAGCATGGAGTGAAGTGCTCAATCAATATCAACGTCGTACAGATCTCATCCCCAATCTTGTAGAAACAGTTAAAGCTTACGCAGCTCATGAACAAAGCGTTTTCACAAATGTAATTGAGGCACGTGCCAAAGCAACGCAAGTCAACATTAATGCAGATATGTTGAATAATCCAGAAGTTATGCAGCAATATCTCAAAAATCAAGCAAATTTATCAAGTGCCCTTTCGCGGCTTATGGCTGTTGTCGAAAACTATCCGGATCTTAAAGCAAACCAGAACTTTCTTGCTCTTCAATCACAATTAGAAGGAACAGAAAACCGAATTTCCGTTGCGCGCCGCGATTATATTGAAACAGTACGTGCTTACAATACTGCTCTCAAAACAATGCCGACGATGATTTGGGCAAAGCTATGGTTTCGTGATGCTAAACCTATGCCTACTTTTACCATCGATACTGATAGCCAACAAACACCAAAGGTTAATTTTAATTAATGAAAATATTTCAACACTCTATACAACGTCGTATTTTTCTACGTTTATGGGTTCCTTTGAGTATTCTATATTTGATCATTGCATTGGGGAATGTCACTTACGCACACACTAAGTTTCCTCCCTTAACCGGCTATATCAACGATATGGCTCATTTACTTGATCATGCAACACAAAGAAATTTAACGGAAAAGCTAGCTACACTCGAAGAGAAAACGGGAGATCAAATCGTTCTTGTGACGCTCCCTACTCTTTCGGGCAATGATATAGAGACATACAGCAATTCTCTTTTTCGTACATGGAGATTAGGTCAAAAACAAATCAATAACGGCATATTAATCGTCATTGCACCAAATGAACGCAAAGCACGTATTGAGGTAGGCTACGGTCTGGAAGGAGAACTAACAGATGCCATTTCCTCTGTCATTATTAATAGCTTCATGATTCCTAATTTTCGTGAAGGAAATTATCAAAAAGGAATTGTCGAATCCGTTCACGCAATTATCAAAGTGATCACACAAAGTGATGCTGATTTTTCTTTTCGAATCAATCAAAAAGCTAAAGCTGTTGAAGAACAACGCAAACAAGCTGAAAAAGAAGAAATGATTACAAATACAATCACGTTTCTCATTCTCTTTATAGTCATTTGTTTGCCCATTCTTGCTATGATTTTTGGTAAAAAAATAGGTCCACGAAAGTATCTTTGGCTGGGTATTGTCTTCACACCTTGGTTTTTAAACTTAAATGCGAGCGGTAGAGGTTCTGGTGGAATCTTTGGCGGACCTTCAGGGGGAGGAGGATTCAGAAGTGGTGGTGGATCATCAGGTGGTGGCGGTGCAACAGGAAGATGGTAAAACGAGCATAACGATTTTTTTAATAAAATTCATTGCACTTCTTATAAACTATCTCTTAATCCTGTTCTTTTTTTATTTTTCTGATTATAATACAAACTCAAACATCAAGATAAATATTACCAATGACATTTGAATTAAAACATACGGATCGTAATAACTTATCATATCATTTTAATGCAATTCTAGGAAATCCACCCGTTGAATGGAAGATAAGTAATCATCTAGTTGAGTATCCTGAAGCTCTGCGTTATATGCAAGAACGTGTAGAAAAAATTCTTGCAAAAACCGCGCATGAACAGGTTTGGCTTCTTGAGCACCCTTCCCTTTATACAGCAGGGACGAGTGCAAATAAAAAAGATCTTTTGGCGCCTAATTTATTCCCTGTTTATGAAGCAGGACGTGGAGGCGAATTCACATATCACGGTCCAGGGCAGCGTATTGCTTATATCATGCTTGATCTTAAACGCCGAAAACAAGACATTCGTGCTTTTATTAGTGCATTAGAAGAATGGATCATACAGATGCTTGCAAACTTTAATATTAAAGGCGAACGCAGAGAAGATCGAGTTGGTGTCTGGGTTAAACAGTCTCATTGCCCATCAAAACAAAATGATCTTTCTTCCGAAGATAAAATTGCAGCTATTGGCATTCGAGTGCGCAAATGGATAAGTTTTCATGGAGTTTCTATCAATGTTAATCCTAATTTAGCCCATTATTCAGGAATTGTTCCTTGTGGAATTAAAAACCACGGTGTAACAAGCTTTCTGGATCTAGGTTACCCTGTAACAATGCATGATATTGATATTGCTCTCAAACACGCCTTTGAACAAATTTTCGGTCCAACAATTGATGTTTCCTAAGTGCATTGATTTTTAAATAAAAAACAGGCATAAAATCGTTTTAATAAATATTTTATTTTATGAGGTAGATAGTTAAACGCTATGAGCGATAACAAAAAGGATCTTTTTAGTGTTTTAAATAAAGCCCCATCTCGGGTAAATACAAAAGAAAACACTCTGCAGTCTCCAATGAAATCAAAAGCGATGATTTCAAAAAAAAGCGCAAAAGATACGCAAGAAGATGACTATAATGCCCTCTCTATTCGAGTGCTTGAGGGTTTAGAGCCCGTACGTTTACGCCCTGGAATGTATATTGGTGGAACAGACAGTAAAGCGCTTCATCATTTATTTGCCGAAATTATTGATAACGCGATGGATGAAGCTGTTGCGGGTTATGCAGATTTTATTGAGGTCTCATTAGATAGGAACAGTTATATAACCGTTACAGATAATGGACGTGGTATTCCTGTCGAAAATCATCCTCAAATGCCTGAGAAATCTACTCTTGAAGTTATTATGACACAACTCCACTCAGGGGGAAAATTTGATGGAAAAGCTTATCAAACTGCGGGTGGACTTCATGGAGTAGGAATTTCTGTTGTCAATGCTCTTTCTGATGATATGGAAGTTGAAGTTGCACGAGAACGAAAACTTTACCGCCAACGTTTCTCACGCGGCATTCCTCAATCTGGATTGGAAGATCTGGGAGATGTTTATAATCGTCGTGGTACGCGCGTTCGTTTTCATCCTGATCGTGAAATTTTTGGTGAAAACGCAGCTTTTGATCCAGAAAAAATCTATAAGATGGCATGCTCCAAAGCTTATCTTTTTGGTGGCGTAAAAATTCGCTGGACTTGTGATCCCGTCATACTTGAAGGCGCAGAAAATATTCCTGAAAAAGCTGTTTTTCATTTCCCCAATGGGCTTAAAGACTATTTACTCTCGTCACTAAAAGATGAATATCGAGTAACATCAGAAATTTTTTCTGGCAAAACACAACAAAATAATGGCCATGGCTCCGTTGAATGGGCTATCGCTTGGCATGGTGGTGATTCTTGTGTGCAATCTTACTGCAATACGATTCCTACAGGAGAAGGCGGAACACACGAAATAGGATTACGTCAAGCTCTTTTGCGTGGATTGAAATCCTACGCTGAGTTAATAGGAAACAAGCGCGCAACAATTATTACGTCTGACGATATTATGATTTCAACAGCCGCAATACTTTCAGTCTTTATCAGTAACCCTGAATTTGTTGGACAAACAAAAGATCGATTAGCGACCATTGAAGCACAGCGTATCGTTGAGAATGCAATCCGCGATCCTTTTGATCATTGGTTAGCAAATTCCCCGCAAGAAGCAACAAAACTTCTCGATTGGGTTATTGAACGTGCTGAAGAACGTGTTAAACGACGCCAAGATAGAGAAATAAGTCGAAAAACTGCTGTCCGTAAATTACGTCTGCCCGGTAAACTTGCAGATTGTAGCCAGAACCATGCTGTAGGTGCTGAACTATTCATTGTTGAAGGGGATTCTGCAGGAGGATCTGCTAAACAAGCAAGAAATAGAGCAAACCAAGCAATTTTACCTCTTCGTGGTAAAATCTTAAATGTCGCCAGTGCTGCACATGAAAAAATGAACTCAAGCCAAACAATTAGCGATCTTATCCTTGCTCTTGGATGTGGAACACGCTCCAAGTATCGTGAAAAAGATCTCAGATATGAACGTATTATCATCATGACAGATGCTGATGTTGATGGTGCTCATATTGCGTCACTGCTCATTACCTTCTTCTTTCAAGAAATGCCTGACCTTATTCATCAGGGACATTTATATCTCGCCGTCCCTCCCCTTTATAGAATATCGCAAGGAGGAAAAGTTGCTTATGCTCGTGACGACATTCACAAGGATGAATTACTCAAAACTGAATTTACTGGAAAAGCTAAAATCGAAATCGGGCGTTTTAAAGGGCTGGGTGAAATGCGCGCGGAACAACTTAAAGAAACGACTATGCATCCTCAAAAACGTACATTGCTTCGTGTTTCTATTGATGCCGTGGAAATGCAAGAAACGAAAAAGACTGTAGAAAGTCTCATGGGAACAAAACCAGAAGCACGATTTCGTTTCATACAAGAAAATTCTACTTTTGCTTCTAATCTAGACATCTAATGTAAAAAATATCCCTTTCAAACCACTGCGGCTGCGTCAATCACACGCAGTTGCGGATTGGTCGTTCCATTCCAATAATTCAAACTAAGATGACCAGCTAAATGAATCATTTCACCAATATTTTCAAAAAGAAAATCACCAAGAGATGTCCCTACAGCACGAAAAGCTATTCCTTGCAGTTTTTTTCCTTCAACATTAGATACAATGAGGCGAAGATGTCCTTTACCAACTTCAGATAGATTCACCAATCGATGAGAGGGAAGAACAAAGACAGGTGTTGCATTCCCTGTCCCAAATGGCCCTGCTTTTTCAAGCAACTCAAACAGTGCTTCATTAACACCAGAAGCAGAAAGAGAACCATCTATACTAAGAGACTTTTTAGCATGCAACTCAGAAACCCTTAAAGAAACTTTTTCTTCTAACCATTTTCGAAAGATTTCAATTTTTGTTGATTGAATTGTAATTCCTGCGGCCATACTATGTCCCCCTCCCTTTTCTAATAAATTTAATGTAACAGCTTCACGAACGAGTGCCCCTAAATCTATACCATTAATTGAGCGTCCCGACCCTACGCCATTTCCATCTTCTTTCAAAGCAATAGCAAAAACAGGACAAAAAAAACGCTCTTTGAGACGGGAAGCAAGAATACCAATAATTCCCGGATGCCATTCTTTATGAGAAATTACAAGTGACAAGGGTATTTCTTGATCTTGATAAAGAGAAGCAATGTAAGATTCCGCTTGTGCTAATTGAATGTTCTCCATTTCTTGGCGTTCTTGATTAAGCTGATCTAATTGTTCTGCTATTCTGTCCGCTTCATCTTTATTCTCACAGCTAAGCAAACGTGCTCCCAAAGCTTGATCACCAATGCGCCCTCCTGCATTAATTCTAGGGCCTAACAAAAAACCTAAATGAAAACTATTAAGCGGCTCCCCTATTCGTGCAACCTTTGTTAAAGCTGTTATTCCTGGATTATGCATAGAACGAGCAACTTGAAGCCCTTTTATCACAAAAGCACGATTAACCCCCTGTAATGGGACGACATCACATATGGTTGCCAATGCAACAAGATCAAGCAGACTTAAAAGATCAGGCAGCTGCCCTTGGAATTGTTTTTTCCGCAGTAAATGATGAACCCAAGCTAACGTAACAAAAACAACGCCCGCTGCACATAAATGCCCCTGTTTAGAAAAATCATCAGGGCGATTAGGATTGACAAGAGCAACGGCTTCTTGATGAATCTCTGACATTTGATGATGATCTAAAATCACAACATCAGCACCAGCAAGCCTCGCTGCTTTTACCGCATCTGGACTGTTTGCGCCACAATCAACAGTGATAATTAACCGAGCACCTTCTTGCACAAGCATCCTCATTGCTTGTTCATTCGGACCATAGCCTTCAACAATACGATCAGGAATATAAATTTTGACTTCAATACCAAAATAACGAAAAAAACGCGCTATGAGTGCCGAAGAACAAGCACCATCAACATCATAATCACCAAAAACAGCAACCTGTTCTTGATTGAGAAGAGCCTTAACAATGCGCTCTGCAGCGCATTGCATATCCCTAAAACTTTCTGGATCAGGCATAAGCGTACGTAATGTTGGATTAATAAAAGCAACAGCCTCAGCTTCATCCACATCTCTTGCTGAAAGTACTCGAGCTAACTGATCTGGAAAACCAAATTTTTGAGAAATAGCGCGCGCATTATTTATCCCTTTGACATCAAGGGCATCTAACCAAGCTTGACCACAAGCAGAAGATTCAACATTGAGAAAGTAACGAGACCACTGCATTATTGCTCATTTTATAATGGAGAACGATAAAATACAATCATACGTTAAAGATAAAATAGTCTTTTGCAACATTCATTTTAAGTTTAAATTGTCCACAAACTTCTTTTAATGAGGTATTATAATACCTTTATCATAACATGTTGTTTTATAAAGTTTTTATTTTCTCTTGACGTCAATCAAAAGACATTATATCAGAGTAAGGTGTATGCGTTAAATATTTCGCTATGGTAACAATTTTCAACGCAAAACAGTAAAAATTCCCTTATATTAAAAGGGTTCTAATAAAGGATACTTCTATGGCAACTTTTTCACAAAAGCCAACTGAAGTGGTGAAAAAATGGGTTATTATTGACGCAGAAAACCTTGTTTTAGGTCGTCTTGCCACATTTGTTGCTAACCGCTTACGTGGCAAACATAAAGCTACATTTACTCCACATGTTGATGATGGTGACAACGTTATTGTCATTAATGCAGATAAAATAGCTCTCACTGGCAAAAAATATACGGATAAAAAATATTATTGGCATACCGGCTATATTGGTGGAATCAAACAACGTACAGCACGTCAACTTCTTGAGGGGCGTTTTCCCGAACGCGTTATTGAAAAAGCGGTAGAGCGCATGATTCCTCGTGGTCCCCTTGGTCGCCGTCAATTGAAGAATCTACGTGTTTACGCTGGAAGCCAACATCCACATGAAGCACAACAGCCTGAATCTCTTGACGTTGGTGCTTTAAACCGCAAAAACAAAAGGATTGCTTGATTATGGCTGAAATTAATTCTCTTTCTGAGCTTAGCATAGTAACAAGTATTACAGAAACACATGAAAATGTTGTTCCTGTCCACGTGCAAAAGCTTGATTCACAAGGACGTGCTTATGCAACAGGAAAGCGTAAAGACGCTGTTGCACGCGTATGGATTAAACCAGGTTCTGGAAAAATCACGATCAATAATAAGGAATTTGACAAATATTTTGCTCGTCCTGTTCTTAGAATGATTCTTCGTCAACCAATTGTTGCAACAAACAGGGATACCCAGTTTGATATTATTGCAACCGTTGCAGGTGGTGGTCTTTCCGGACAAGCCGGTGCAGTGCGCCATGGCATTTCCAAAGCTTTAACGTATTACGAACCAGAACTTCGCTCAATCTTGAAAAAAGGTGGTTTTCTTACCCGTGATAGTCGTGTTGTTGAACGTAAAAAATACGGTAAAGCAAAAGCACGTCGTTCTTTCCAATTCTCAAAGCGTTAATTTCAATTTTTGTACAATGCATAAAGCCTCGGACAAAAACGGGGCTTTTTTTAACTGCTAAAACAGACCTTTCGTAGAGACAAATTTATATCTGTTAGAAGAAAACAAGAATGCAAAACAACAGATTCTCCTTAAACAAGAACTAAAAAAGTAGATCAAAAAATATCTGTAATATAACTTTAGTTATCTCATAAGCTTTTCAATGTCTTTTTCTATCATCACTTAACAAGATTTAGTCCAAGAAATGCTTTACCATTGTGATAAAATGCGGGACAGAAATAGGTTTTGACATATATTCCTCACATCCACTGGCACGAATTCGCTCTTCATCCCCTTTCATAGCAAAGGCTGTTACAGCAACAACGGGAATCGATCTTAGTTCTTCATCTCCTTTTAATTGTTTAATAACATCTATTCCAGAGACCTCTGGCAACTGGATATCCACAAGGATAAGAGATGGCATTGATGAACGCGCCAAATCTAATGCCATAAGACCATTACGCGTTTCAACGGTTTCATAACCACTCGCTTCTACAAGATCACGGAATAACTTCATATTAAGCTCATTATCTTCCACGATCATGACTTTTTTTGACATTCGTATAACTCCACCCTTCTCAGATAAAATAGAGAAATAGAAATGAATCCACATTCTCTTTGCTTAAAATAAAATGATAAAAAAAATTGTAAACCACAAAGAGACTAGAAGCTTCCAATAAAAGCTTTTTACGCAAACATTTATAATACTCATCACTATGCTTTTTCATTTCATAAGAATGAAACCCACAAATAGTCGTAAGATTGTGATCCCCTGTATTTTTTGAGTTGATATGCAAAGTTCATGGATATCTCAATTAATACATTCGCATCATAAAAAAATATCAACCACAAACTTAGCTCAAATGTGTATTTTGAAGAGGGAAAAATTTAAGTAACCTTTAAAATAGCTGATTAGTTAAATTTAATGTGCCATATATTGCCTTACCCAAAAAAATATCTTAAGGATAAACTAATCAACATCATTAAGAGTAAAATATAACTAAACCATGATTAAATATCACGGTTTAGTTATATGAAATATTCAACAAAAGAATAATTCAAAGTTAATCAAGTACAATATCTTTTAATTCAAAGCCCATGCACTATGAGCAAAAGCATCGAATGTTCTTCCACCTGTCTCTCTGCTAGGACTCGGTGGCTTTCTAGTAAAGAAATATACAAGATATGCGATTAAACCAAAAATCGCTGCCTCCATCCCCATTAAACCCGCGACTTTTTGGACATTTTTCTCAGCCCCTTGTCCTCCAAATTGGCTAATAATCATATCAACAGCTTTAATAACTCTATTTTCCTGTGTCATTACAGAAATGAAACCAGCATTTTGAAATCTACCATTTAAAGAATCGGCATTGGCTCCTAAAACCTGTGAAAAGAAAATAGCGACTGCAACCACACATACTATACAATGCTTAAATATTTTCATCATAACCACCTATTACAATGTTTAATAAAATAAATTTTTCTTTACCCCCCCTCTAAATATAAAACATTACATCATCTATCGATAACGTATATTTATCTTCTTATAATAAAAATATAATACAAAACTTTAATTAATAATTTTATTTTAATTGCTATTTTTATATTATATTATATCCGTTACATATTTATCTTAAGTTTGTCAATTGTTTTATTTGTGTTTTTATATTATACAATTTAATGCTAAAATGTATTAAATTAGAATTATTTTATTGTTTTTATTATAATTTTAGCTTTATTATCATAAATATTACTATGTTATTACATTATAAAAATATTAATGTGTTGTTTTTTAGTTACACATATTGTTTTTATTTTTTTGTATAGTACAGTAAGATAAATATTTTTAAAATTTACAAAAAACAAAAAAATACTTTATTGAAATATTCTGATAAAATTATTTTGCATTATTATAAATTGAGAAGAAATAGCTGTCCCAGTAAAAAAAATAGCGTAAACTCCAGCTTAGCTCTTTGATTGAAAAAGCTAAATCAGATACAATAAGAGATAACTTTTGGTGAACGCGCCAAATCTAATGCCATAAGGACATTACACATTTCAACGATTTCACAGCCACTCGTTTCTACAAGAACGCGGAATAATTTTAATAAAGTTCATTGTCTTCCACGATTATAACTTTCTGACTTTTATATCATCCCCCTAATCCATTAAATTTACGCATTGTTTTCTTATAACTCATGAAAGTCATGGCAATAAAAAGAAAAGCGCTCAACAGAAGATATCCAATATTCCATTCGCCTTTACCAAATAACAGTGAAACGGGCAAAGAAGCAGAAAAAGCCATAGGAAGCATAAACAAAAGCCATTTTACGATGCTTAAAGGATAAATGCCTATTGGTACAAATGACAGCTCGTAAATCATTTCATGAAAATATTCGACAGGCATCTTACGGCTAATAATAAATGTTACAAAATTAAACATCATGAAAAAACAAATATTGACGATAAAAACACAAAATATTGCAACAATAAAAGAGATCCATCTTAGCTTAAGATCGGATATATTCGGTAATGATACAAATAAATAGGCACTAACATAAAGAACAAAGAGCTTGATCAGATTAAGAGGTTTACACCAACCAAACAACATCAACAACCAAATTGAAACGGGCTTTATCAAGTATGGTTCAATTTTACCATCCGCTACTTTTTCAAAAAACGTTTCAATAGAATTAGTAAAAATATTCAAAAATATTCCAAGTAAAACAAAGACAACAAAGATAAAATGGATTTCATCTCTGCTATAGTTACCGATCTTTCCTGAAAAAGAAGATATTCTATCAATAAATATGAATTGAATAAAATAATAGCATAGAGAAAGAATAAACTCCCCAGCCAAATTCTTACCATAAACAATCTGTCGGCGGATATTCAAACTGATAAAATGAAGGATTATTTTCATCTCAACCACCCGCTCCATTATATGCTTTCATTCCTTTATTCCAAGCAATATAAATTAAGAATAAAAGACACAAAATATAAGTAAAACTTCCGAAAATAAACTGCTGAAACAACGCTAAATTTTGCGTCGCAAAAAACTCGGCAGGAGCTGAGATCACGAAACGATAAGGATTAAATTGCATAAGCGGAATAAGCCACACCGGCCAAAAAGATGGTGGTAAAAGCCCCCCCCAAGAAGCGCTGAACTAAGAATACTGAAAGAGAGTAATATATTGTACTCAATCACCCAAAAGCTTAATAAGGCAATTCCAAAAGAGAGTAAAAAACAAAGCAATTGTGATAGAATAACAATGAGAAAAAAGAATAGAAAAGCGATGACCAATCCCAGAATGTTTTCATAGGATGAAACAAGCTTAACAACAAAAAGAGCCAATAACGGGATGCTATATAATACACTCTCCCCTAAAAAAGTAAAAAGCATTTGTGTCATATAACTGAAGGGCTTTGTAAGATATACTTCTAATTGACCTTCTTTAACATGATGAGAGAAAAACTTAATCACATTATAACCATTATTTAAGCGTCCTAGGACTAAAGAAAAAGCATAATAATACATCATATCATGAAAGCTAAAGCCATTTATGGTGTTGCCCATATCAGAGAAAAGTGCATTCCATAATAGAAATTGAATAACAAATGGCGAAAGTGTTCCAATGATAATGTCGGTAAAAAACATTGCTCTATCACTTAGAACAGTGAGTAATCCATTCTTGGCAAAAAGAAACATGCCAAAGCAGTGGTTAGATAAATTCTTTAAATTTAACACGGAGCATCTCTTCAAGCGAGGGAGTGGATACAGAGAACGTACAGTTCAATTCGGTTGTAATTTCGCGTACAAAATGCGCAAAATCCTCACGAGGCAGCGAAATCTCCAGCGAGCATTCTTCAGTGTTAAAGTGCTTATCCTTTAAAGGAGTAGATAATTTCAACGCAATCTCATCAATTTTTTCTACAACAGTTGAAGGTGCAGCCAAGTGTTCACAAAAAAGTGTCATTCTCACCAAAGAAGGAATGACATTTTTAAGCGCCTGAAGATTGCCATGAAACTGTTTCTTTCCCTTATGCAAGAGAATAATATCATCGACGTATCCATCAATATCTCCCATATCATGACTCGTGATGATATACCCAGTACCGCGCTCCCTTTTCAGTTTTTTAAGAAGCTCCCTGATTTCATGCTTAGATGTAATATCAAGACCAATACTTGGCTCATCGAGAAACAACAGTTTAGGTCTAAAGGAGAGATTAAATGCCAATTCACTTTTCACTCTCTCACCCAGACTAAGCATCCGCACTGGCTTATCCATAATATGCTCAAGACCCAGCAACTCAGTGATCTCTTTAAGATCACGAGTAAAAGAAGCGCGTTCAAGACCATATAATGGTTGAACCATATCCAGACTGTAGCGTAAAGGTAAATCCCACCACAAACAATTCTTGTGACCAAAGACCACACCCAAAGACTTGAATAGATCTTTCTTCGCTTTATAAGGATCAACACCAAGGACTTTAATACATCCCTCATCAGCATGTTGTATACCAGAAAGTATTTTAATCAGTGTTGATTTACCCGCTCCGTTAGGGCCAAGAATTGCTAATGATTGCCCTAAAAAGAGAGTGAAACTCATATCTTTTAACACATGATGATTTGTATAAACCGGCTTGAAGAGAGAAACCACCTTGTTTTTAAAACCAATTCCTCTGTCAATGTTGCGATATATTTTTGAGACGTTATTAACGTCAATCAATAATGATCCCATCCGTCACTCCTAATTTCAACTTATCTCCCCTTTAAATGTTCCCATAATAACTATCTGTTTTTGTTCACTAGAAAAAACAAAAGTGTTCAAGCCCTCCCTAGAGCAATAAAACGCACCTGACGTTTTATCTCCAATTTTTTGTATAGATATTTTTCAATGTGATGAGTTCACTTCAATGAAGCATTAAGATACTAAAAACTTATTTCTTCTTTTATGAAAGATAATCTTTTGAATAAACTAAGTAAGTAGAAAAATAATTGCTCATTGAAAGGAGAACTTTTCTCATAAAACTTCATTGTATAAGCAAAGATACAAAGCATAAATCTATACTATAAGCCTATCAAATCACTTTGATAACAGAACAAACTTCCTTGACAACAGGAATTTTTTGAGAGGCTACTTTTCCTCAGCATTACTATAAAATGCCTCAATTATCTCCCATGAAAAAATTAAAATCGCCTTCACTATTTTAGTAAATATCTTTCAGATTTTATCTAACTCATCTCCCTCAACAGACACGCCTCCCCAATATATGACCTCTATAGATAATTCAAAGGAGCAGCTTCACCAGCTCAGATTATTAAATAACACACCATATCCAAAAATAACAATACAATCTATATGGATAAAGAGCTGTAGAAAGAAAACTTATGATATTCGAAAATTTCATCACTCAAAAACACAATTTTCTCATAGCAATTTACTTATCAAAAATTTTCTTCAAATGATGCCCTATTCATCTTATAAAATTTATAGACAAAATTTGTATCAATCAAAAAGAACAAATGAAGTTTCTTTACTCTGTTTCAGCATCACTCTCATTAAAAGACAAAAGATTAAAACTTTGGACCATATGAGGCGGTAAAGGTGCAACAATATCCAATATTCCTCCTGAAGGATGAGGAATACGAATACGACGTGCATGAAGATGAAGACGATTTTGAATTCCTCCTGGTAATGTCCAATTACTATCAGAAAAAAAATACTTTGTATCGCCAATGATAGGATGATCCACATGGGCAGCATGCACACGAAGCTGATGTGTTCTCCCTGTATAGGGTTCCATTTCAAGCCACGAAAGAGCCCGCCCTCGCGTGTCTAAAACGCGATAGTAGGAAACCGCATGATGTGAATCTGGCTCCCCATGTTCACAAACACGCATTTTGTCACCTTGTGCAGTCATTTCCTTAACCATCCACGTTGAAATTTTGTCCTGCTTTTTTTTAGGCACGCCCCGAACCAACGCCCAATAAGTCTTTTTTGTTTCTCGCGCTCTAAAAGCAGCTGTTAAGAACTGAGCAGCTCCCCTTGATCGCGCAACAATAAGCACCCCCGACGTCTCACGATCAAGACGATGAACCAAACGCGGCTTTTCACCTTTTTTATTGCGCCATACCTCAAGCATACTATCCATATGACGTGTTAAACCAGAGCCTCCTTGTACAGCCAACCCAGCTGGTTTATTAAAAACAAATACCTTTGGATCTTCATAAAGCAGCATTTTTTTCAAAACGGTTTCATCATCCTGCCCACGAAGTGTTTTATCCGTTATTGAAAGATTTTCCTTGTCATTAATAGGGAGAGGTGGAATACGAACAGCTTGCCCCATACAAAGACGCGTATCAGCTTTAACACGTCCACCATCAACCCGTATCTGACCAGAACGCAACAATTTTTGCAAAGCTCCAAAACCAAGCCCAGGGTAATGCACTTTAAACCAGCGGTCCAAGCGCATTCCATTTTCATCTGCCTCAACTTTTTTTATTTCTACGCCTGCCATGAAAATTCCCTTACCTGATAATTTTCTCTGCCCAATATTTTTTACCTGATAATTTTATTGATCTATTTTTGCGCCTTTATAAACACAAAAATTGATATTTTAGTTGGCTTTATCACACCATATTACAGTTAGTATCCAAAATTGCCTTTTCTTAACGTCCAAATTTTATTAGCTAAAAACTAAGCGTAGTAAAAATCAACAACCTTTACGCTTAATAGCGAATGGAGATAATTAACCGTGTCCTTATTCAAAACCTATGCACGTGTTCTCACTTACCTAAATAGAGAAAAAAATGCATCCCTTTTAATCTGTACCGCTAATGTTATGTTAGCTATTATCACTATTGCAGAACCTATTTTATTCGGACGCGTTATTGATTCTATTTCAGAAAAATCAGCTATCATTCCTACTCTTACCCTTTGGGTTTGTTTTGGACTTTCACATATTATTGCTTATGTCCTTGTTGCTCGCGGTGCTGACCGCTTAGCCCATAGACGCCGCTTAACGGTTTTAACGGAATCTTTCGAACGTATCATTGCCATGCCTTTAATTTGGCATCAACAACGCGGAACTTCCAACGCACTCCATACACTTTTGCGCGCAATAGATTCCATGTCAACCATATGGCTTGATTTTATGCGCCAACACCTCTCAACGCTTGTCGCTTTATTGGTTCTCATCCCCATAGCGTTTAATATGAATTGGCGTCTTTCAATAGTCTTGGTTGTGCTTGCCATCATCTACGTATTAATTGCACGTTTAGTGATGCGAAAAACAAAAGACGGACAAGCCGCTGTAGAATGCTACCACCACAACCTTTTTAAACATGTCAGTGATTCAATCTCTAATGTTTCCATTGTACAAAGTTATAACCGAATAAAAGAAGAAACTTCTATACTGCATCAACATACAAATGCTCTGCTTAAAGCACAAAATCCTGTTCTTAATTGGTGGGCGCTTGCCAGTGGCTTAAATCGAATGGCTTCAACAATTTCAATCGTTTGTGTTCTTCTCCTTGGAGCTTTTTTTGTTGCAAAAGGTCAATTACGAGTAGGTGAAATCGTTGCTTTTGTTGGATTTGCACAACTCATGATTAGTCGTCTAGACCAAATGAGCAATTTCATTAATTGTGCAATATCCTCACAAGCAAAACTGCAAGAATTTTTTGAAATGGAAGACTCAACCTTTCATACCAACGAACCACAAAATCTTCCTTCCCTCCAAAATGTTAAAGGCGCCATCCAATTTCATCACGTGACCTATAAATTTCCAAATTCTTCTCAAGGCGTTTTTGATATTTCCTTTGAGGTTAAAGCAGGACAAACTGTTGCGATTGTAGGACCAACAGGGGCTGGGAAGACAACATTGATCAATCTGTTGCAGCGCGTATACGACCCTACCATTGGGCATATCTCCATTGATGGAATAAATATATGCTCGATCAATCGCGAATCTTTACGCAAGTCTCTAGCAACAGTATTTCAAGACTCAGGTCTCTTCAACCGCACTATTTATGACAATATTTCAATAGGAAAAGCGAGCGCAAAGAATGAAGAACTTTATGAAGCAGCAAAAATAGCAGAAGCTCACGATTTTATTCTAAAAAAAGCTGATTGTTATAACACAATGGTGGGCGAACGAGGATCTCAATTATCAGGTGGAGAAAAACAGCGACTAGCAATTGCACGCGCTGTTTTAAAAAATGCCCCTATTCTCATTCTAGATGAAGCAACAAGCGCTCTTGATGTTGAAACAGAAGCACGTGTCAAAGATGCTCTGGATTCAATACGCCATAACCGCACTACTTTTATTATAGCACATCGCCTCTCAACAGTACGCAATGCTGATGTGATACTCTTTCTGGAACATGGTTACTTAATGGAAAAAGGAAACTTTCAAGAATTGATCGATAAAGGAGGACGTTTCTCTAATTTTTTAAAGGCAAGTGGTTTAACAATCAAACCACCAGAAAGAGAAGGAGAAAATGTTATCCCCTTACATGAAGCCATAGCTTCATAAAAACGATACTCTTCATAGATCTTATGCAAAAAATCCTCCTTAATATAATAAGAGTGCTTATATGATACAAGTAAAAAAATTTCTAAAAATGCCACAATCCATTTTAGGTATTTAAAACAAATATTAAAACAGTTTAGTATTTTCTCTGCTATTGTAATTTTACTAGATTGGAACAAAAATATTTTCCTATATCTGTGCATATTGACGAGTATACATTCTCATTTAGGGAAAATATAAAGATATAAAGGTAAAAACAATTTCCAGTTTTACCCTCTTCTTTCAACTCAGCTCTACGAATTTCAAAAGGAACTAAAGCAATATCTTTTTAATAATGAATATTATTGTATTGCTTTGCACTTTTGTTTATCTTGTTCTTTATAGTCCTCTCATAAAGAACAGAACATCATTATTTTGCACATTCATATGGCTTTTTTAGAAACATTTCTCAATGCTCCTAAGCCCATTTCACAACGACATCCGTAAGTAATTTTGATTAATTTAACATACACAGAATTTGAAACGATAAATTATCATTATAAATTAATTTATTAAGGAAATCTCATCATAATAAATCATACATTAATCTAAATCTTTAGATTTGTGTAACATTCCTTTGATTTATAAAGATAGGAGAATGTTCTTTTCAAGACCTTTTAATGATAAACAAAAAAACTGTTTGCTTGTACATAACAAGCAAAATGAAAACAATACAATAGCTCTAAGATACAACAACTCTTTTATAAGCCTTTTCAAGGAAAGGGATTTTAGTTATTTGAAAACTAATAGAATAATGACAGCTTATAACTTTATAAGGATAATCGTATGCAATAAATCTTGTGTTATTCCTTTCATAAAAAGAGAGGTTTCTTCAAAACAATCTATAGGAGCAATGCCATAACTAGTCTTCCTAGTAAAAGAATACACAGCAAAGCATGAAGTGCTGCATAATCTATCTTATCTTAAAACGGTGACTTCTGAAACGCTTGGAGGCTATAATGCCAAATGAAAAAGTAATCATAAAGACAAACACTGCTTTTATCTTTACAAATGTATTTTTCCCCAATTACGCTGTATCTGCATTTCAGAAATACACAAGACAGATATTCTTAATACTTAGATGCCAACCCAATATAAAAATGTAAAAAAAACCTATGCAGAATGATTTCATTCTTTAATTTTTTTCCAAAAAATCTTTTAGTGCTGCAAATGCCTCATCAGCTTTGTTCCCCTCAGGACCACCAGCCTGCGCCATATCAGGACGGCCACCTCCACCTTTACCACCAAGCATAGCTGAAAGAATACGAACGAGATCAACAGCATTCAATCTATGAGTTAAATCATTCGTAACACCGACAACAGCACTCCCTTTTCCATCCTCCGAGACACTAATAAACGCAACCACTCCAGATCCGATTTGTTTTTTCTCAGAATCGACGAGCGCCTTAAGATCCCGTGGTAAAATATTTTTAACAACGCGTCCGGTAAAAGAAAACCCATTGATGATAGTAATATCACCTTGGCTCCTTTCTGTTATTCCACCACTCAACATCATTTTCTTGCGTACATCATTCAATTCTTTTTCAAGTTTACGACGATCATCAAGCAAAATTCGCACCCGTTCTTCCACACCAACAGAAGAAGTTTTTAAAAGATCAGCAATTTCATGAATACGTTCATCTTGGCGGCTAAGATAAAGACGTGCTTCTTTGCCTGTTAAAGCTTCAATACGCCGCACTCCAGCAGCTACAGAACTTTCAGAAACAATATGAATCAAACCGATATCACCTGTTCGCTCCACATGTGTACCTCCACAAAGCTCTATTGACCAACGCTTTTCTAATCTTCCCTGTTCAAGTGGCTCCCCCATAGAAACAACGCGAACTTCATCACCATATTTTTCACCAAACAATGCCATTGCTCCTTCAGAAATGGCATCATCTACAGCCATGAGGCGCGTTATCACTCTACTATTTTGCAAAATAATCTCATTTGCTAAATCTTCTATTTTTTTCAGTTCTTCTGGTGAAACGGATTTTGGATGTGAAAAATCAAAACGCAACCGATCTGGCGATACAAGAGAGCCCTTTTGTGTAACATGAGATCCCAAAACTTGTCGTAAAGCTTCGTGTAACAAATGAGTAGCAGAATGATTCGCGCGAATTTTCTTACGACGAACAATATCAACCGTTAATTCGACACAATCAGATCTCGATGCCTGACCAGATTTCACCTCCCCAATATGAATAAAAAGACCATCACCCTTTCTTTGGGTATCATGCACCTCAAAAATAAAATTTTCACCAGAAATGATACCGCTATCACCAATTTGCCCACCAGATTCACCATAAAAAGGTGTCTGATTAACAACAAATATAGCTTTCTGACCTGAAGAAATATGATCAACAATTTTACCATCACACACAAGAGCTGTAAGAATACCTTTCGCTGTCTCAGTTTCATAACCTAAAAACTCTGTGGCCCCCACTTGATCACGAACAGAAAACCAGATCTTTTCTGTTACAGCTTCCCCAGAACCAGACCAATTGGCACGCGCTTCCTCTTTTTGACGTTCCATCGCTTTATTAAAGGTATCAACATCAACAGATATTCCACGACGCCGCAAAACATCCTGCGTTAAATCAAGCGGAAAACCATAGGTATCATAAAGCTTGAAAGCAACTTCACCATTTAAATGATCTCCTTCTTTAAGATCGGTACTTGCTTCATTTAACAAACCAAGTCCTCGTTCAAGCGTTTTACGAAAACGTATTTCTTCTAACCTTAAAGTTTCTGAAATCAAAGATTGAGCACGCACCAATTCAGGATAGGCTTGTCCCATTTCGCGAATTAAAGCAGGCAAAAGTCGCCACATCAATGGCTCTTTAGCACCAAGAAGATGCGCATGACGCATAGCACGACGCATAATACGACGTAAAACATATCCTCTTCCTTCATTAGAAGGAAGCACACCATCAGCAATCAAAAATGCAGATGAACGAAGATGATCAGCAATGACACGATGGCTGGCAATAAAATCACCCTTTGCCTCAATCCCTGTAATTTCTTCTGATGCAGCAATTAATGCACGAAAAAGATCAATATCATAATTATCATGAACACCCTGCAAAACAGCAGCAATACGCTCTAATCCCATACCGGTATCAATAGAAGGATGAGGCAAGTCAACACGTTCCTCCTTGGAAATCTGCTCATATTGCATAAAAACAAGATTCCAAATCTCAATAAAGCGATCGCCATCTTCTTCCATACTTCCAGGAGGACCGCCCCAGATTTTATCACCATGATCATAAAAAATCTCCGAACAAGGCCCACAAGGGCCTGTTTCTCCCATCGACCAAAAATTATCAGCCGTCGCAATACGGACAATTTTTTCATCTGGAAGACCTGAAATTTTACGCCACAGTTCAGCAGCAACATCATCACTCTGGTAAACTGTCACCAACAATTTATCTTTTGGCAGGCAAAATTCCTTTGTTAAAAGATTCCATGATAAAAAAATGGCTTCTTCTTTGAAATAATCACCGAAAGAAAAATTACCCAGCATTTCAAAAAATGTATGATGGCGCGCCGTATAACCAACATTATCAAGATCATTATGCTTTCCACCCGCACGAACACATTTTTGTGCCGTTGTTGCCTGCTTATAAGGAGGTTGTTCAAGTCCAGTAAAAACATTTTTAAACTGCACCATCCCTGCATTTGTAAACATAAGTGTAGGATCATTTCGCGGAACAAGCGGACTAGAAGAAAGAACTTTATGCCCATTACGATGAAAATAATCCAAAAATATTGACCGAATATTATTAACACTATTCATACTGACACCTGCTTAATACAGCACAAAACCATAAAAGAAAAATCCCCCCTCATTAAATATCCTCTTCGCCACGCATGGAGTCAATTTAATCAAAGAATGGAATATTTGTTTTAAAAAATTGAGAAAAAAATGACTGTATATTTAAAAACTCAAACAAAAAAACAGAAAAATCTTAAAGGAAAAAAATTATAGACGAAAAAAACGCTCCATCAAATGGTTTCATCACTTTCTATATTTTCTGACCCTGCATTTTCTAACAATTCAATCGCAATCAAACCAGCATTTTGACGCAAAGCTGATTCAATCTCTGTAGCTATTTCCGCATGTTCACGTAAAAACTGCTTTGCATTTTCACGCCCCTGTCCTAAACGCTGAGAATTATAAGAAAACCAAGCACCAGATTTTTCCACAATACCAACCTTGACACCCAAATCAATCAATTCACCTACTTTGGAAATACCTTCACCATAAATAATATCAAACTCAACTTGTTTGAATGGGGGTGCCAGTTTATTCTTCACCACTTTAACACGCGTCTGATTACCAACGATTGCATCCCTATCTTTAATGGATCCAATGCGACGAATATCTAAACGAACAGAAGCATAAAACTTTAAAGCGTTTCCACCCGTTGTCGTTTCGGGAGAACCAAACATTACACCAATTTTCATGCGAATTTGATTAATAAAGACAACCATACAGTTAGAGCGAAAAATTGCTGCTGTTAATTTTCGCAAAGCTTTACTCATTAACCGAGCTTGCAATCCGGGCAAAGCATCACCCATTTCACCGTCAATTTCTGCTCGCGGTGTTAAAGCCGCGACAGAATCCACAACAAGCACATCAACTGCACCAGAACGAACCAACGTTTCTGTAATTTCCAATGCCTGTTCACCAGTATCTGGCTGAGAAATGAACAAATTTTCTAAATCAACACCAAGCTTACGCGCATAAATAGGATCAAGTGCATGCTCTGCATCAATAAAAGCACAAATCCCACCCCCTTTCTGTGCCTCAGCAATAGCATGTAGAGCCAATGTTGTTTTCCCAGAACTTTCTGGTCCATAAATCTCAACAATACGCCCCTTCGGTAATCCACCAATCCCCAAAGCAATATCTAAGGATAACGACCCTGTTGGAACTGTTTCAATTTCAACAACCTGCTCTTTTTGCCCAAGACGCATAATCGAGCCTTTACCAAAAGAACGTTCAATTTGTGAGAGAGCAGCATCGAGAGCTTTTGTTTTATCCACGATTATATCCTTGACCGATTCATAATAACCTAAAACTTAAGTGTACACTGTACTTTTAATTTAACTAAAGGCTTGAGTTTAGATTTTCACAGACTATTTCCATTCCTATCCCCACATTATGCCCATAACATTCATGACCATCACAATAAAGAATTGGCATTGCTTATCTTATCACACAAAATAAACTCCAATAAAATAATATCCCCATGAGAGCGTAGTTAGCATATTTATATCCCTCTAGAAAAGGAACAATTTAAATTTAAACACAATGTTCTACTGCCCTTCTGCTTATCCCTTTGATTAAGTACTTAAGAGACTAAGAATTCTCCTGCTATTGATCACACAAAAACGCATTATCAATCAACCTCATCCCCTATCGCATCAAAGAACAAAACGCCATTGTGTTGCATATTCATGCACTTGATTTAAGAAACATCTCTCAACACCCCCAACCTCACTTCGTGACAACACCCATGAATGCGGTATACTGTAAAGCCCTTTGGGAGCCACCATCTTTACACTAAAGAATGAGAAAGTCGGCACCATCACACTATTTATCATCTCCCAATGTTGCGACAACTCTCGGCACTTAAGACGCTTCATAAGAAGAATTTTTAGTTCTTTCTTGTACAGTTTTTATCACACGCTAATCCTGCTTATAACACACAAGCGAATGATTTGATTGCTTCAACAAATACCAGGCTTGGAATGAGTAAAATTCACGGTATTTAGGACTTTCATTCAACTTACAAAACAGTGAGTTATCGTTATAAATCAATTATATTATTTAATAAAAACCACAAAAATAAAGCAGCTTAAAAGTTGAATAACACATTTAAATTTGATAAAAGAATATGCACTTTTGAAGATATCAAAAAAATCTCTACGAGCAATGCAATAAATATTTAAAATATAAGCTAAATTGCTCATACAATAACATAAGAGATAAAAAATAAATCCAAGATCAATAAAACATGTGTTTCTACTCAAATTTTATTTTTGATCTTTACGTTTTTTGCGCAATTGTTTCCACCACTCAAGACGTTTTACAATTTCACGCTCAAAACCACGCTCAACTGGCTTATAATAACTCTGACGCCCAAGTTTTTCGGGAAAATATTCTTGTCCTGAAAAAGCGTCTGGTTCATCATGGTCATAACAATAACCATTTCCAAACCCTTCCTCCTTCATAAATTTCGTAGGGGCATTAAGAATATGCTTAGGAGGTGATAAAGAGCCATTTTTGCGCGCACAACGCAGTGCTGCTTTATACGCGAGATATGTTGCATTTGACTTTGGCGCAGTTGCAACATAAAGACATGCTTGCGCCAAAGCCAATTCTCCTTCTGGTGATCCTAAATAATCATAGGCATCTTTTGCTGCATTACAAATGACAAGAGCTTGAGGATCCGCCAAACCAACATCTTCAACAGCCATACGAACCAATCTTCGCCCAATATAGAGAGGATCTTCACCAGCATCCAACATACGTGCCAAATAATAAAGCGCAGCATCAGGATCAGATCCACGAACGGATTTATGCAACGCTGAAATGAGATTATAATGCCCATCTCGTCCTTTATCATAAATGGGCACACGACGCTGAATAACTTTTTGCAAAGCAACAACATCAAGAATCTCTCCCAATGGTGCAATAGACCAAACTTCCTCTGCCAATGTTAACGCTACCCGCGCATCACCATCAGACATCTCTATCAAAACGTCTCTGGCATCATTATCCAAGGGAAGAGTTTTTCCCTCCACTTCTTCAGCACGCCTCAAAAGCATGTCCAAACTTTCATGATCATGTGAAAGAAATGTTACAACACGTGCACGCGAAAGAAGAGCAGCATTAAGTTCAAAAGAAGGATTTTCGGTTGTTGCACCTATAAGTACCACAGTACCGTCTTCCATCACAGAAAGAAAACTATCCTGCTGTGCACGATTAAACCGATGAATTTCATCAACAAAGAGAACTGTTTTATCTCCAGATATAAAACGCCTCTGCGCAACTTCAAAAATCTTTTTAAGTTCAGAAACTCCTGTAAAAATAGCAGAAATCTGTTCAAATGCGAAGTTCGTTTCAAGTGCTAACAAACGTGCAACGGTTGTTTTTCCCGTCCCTGGAGGCCCCCAAAAAATCATCGATCCAATTGAGCCAGTTGCCACCATACGTGAAAGCAAACCATCCTCTCCAATCAAATGCTTTTGTCCCACAACATCATTGAGAGAACAAGGGCGCATTCTTTCTGCAAGTGGCTGATTTTTATTAACTTGAAAATCAAACGACGAAGTAAAAAAATCTTTCTTCAAAAAAACCTCAACGAATAAATTGGCGAATATACATACCATCACGTTCATATTCCAATTGCCAAGTACGCGAACGAGCTTGCATAAGAACCTTTTTCAACTGATGAACTGTTTGAATTTTATGACCATTTACAACACGTAGAATATCTCCTGACTGAAAAATTCCAGCTGCATTGCTCATGTCATCAAGGTTGGTAATCACAACCCCTTTTGCAGATATAGGAAGATGAAAACGTCGACTATTTTGCGGTGTTAAATCTAACACTTCAGCACCAGCAAGAGGACTGTCACCCGTGATTTTTTCAGATTTTAAAAATGCAGTTTCTGATATCGATGAAACTGTTATTTGTGTTTTTAAAGTTTTTCCATTTCGTAAATATTCCAAAGCAAGACTATGCTCAACGTCAGCTGTCATCAAACGATACCCAAGACTATCTGGAGTATCAACGCGTACCCCTTGCACACTCAAAATAACATCACCTACTTTCAATCCAGCTTTTTCAGCAGGACTATCTTTGATAACTTCAATAATCAGAGCACCATAGGGACGTTCTAAACCTAAACCACCAGCAATATCAGGTGTAACATTTTGAAAAGAAGCCCCTACATAAGGCGGCACAAAATATTTTCCACCGCGTTTAACAGTATCAAGCATCACTTTTACAAGATTAACTGGAATAGCAAAACCAATCCCTACAGAACCACCAGAACGCGAATAAATAGCCGTATTAATTCCGATTAATTGACCTTTCATATCAATTAAAGCGCCACCAGAATTCCCTGGATTAATGGCAGCGTCTGTTTGAATAAAAAAGTCAAAATCAGAAATCCCAACACGTGTACGCGCTTGCGCTGAAACAATACCACTTGTAACTGTTTGACCAACACCAAAAGGATTACCAATAGCAAGAACAAGATCACCAACTTCAACAGCATCAGAATTTCCCAAAGAAAGAACAGGGAATTGAGCATCTTTTTCCTCAACTTCAAGAATTGCAATATCAGTTGCTTCATCTTTGAGCACGATCTTACTCTCAAACTCCCGCCCATCAGAAAAAGCCACTTTAATTTCGCTTGCATCTTTAATGACGTGGTAATTTGTAACAATCAAACCACGTGCATCAACAATCACCCCTGATCCTAATGACGATTGCTTACGAACAGGAAAGTTATTTTGAAAACGACCAAAAAATTGCTCAAAAAATGGATCGCCTTCAAAAGGTGATCGTGCTCTAATTTGTCGAGCTGCATAAATATTTACAACAGATGGAACTGTCTTTTTAACTAAAGGAGCAAATGAAAGAGTGATTTCTGTTTGTGTTTGAGGCACATGAGCATATACATGATCAAATGATATCTGCATCATAATTGCAAAAAAAATCCGCACCCAAAAAGAATATCTCATAATCCACTCCTTATAAAACCAGTACATTCTGTTGAAGATTAATAGAATTAAAAAACTCATCCCCGCAAATTAAGGATCTCTATTAATATTTCATAATAGAGAATAAAAACAACCTATTTGAACAATAAATATTATAAAAATAAGATAATTCAATGTCCTATAATTTTCTCTCTGCACCTATTTCTCAATTAAAACAAACTTAAAAATGCTCACAAAAAAACCGCCTAAGACAAGGCGGCCTTAAAAAATCTAACAGAATTAAAAAACTCTACGAAGATGTCCCCTTTTCATTCTCAGAAGCCTCCATGCGAGCACGATCCCCAGCACCCTTCGCTTCAACATCACGATCAACAAATTCTATAACAGCCATAGGCGCATTATCACCGGTACGAAACCCCGCTTTCATAATACGTAAATATCCACCGTTGCGTGATGCATAACGTGGCGCAAGCGTATCAAATAATTTTGCAACCTTTCCTGCATCACGAAGTGCTGCAATTGCTTGCCGACGCGCATGCAAACCACCACGCTTACCAAGAGTAACGAGTTTTTCAACAATAGGACGAATTTCTTTAGCCTTTGGAAGCGTTGTCACAATCTGCTCATGCTCGATCAACGAAGTTGCCATATTTGCAAACATCGCTTTACGGTGACTGGCAGTACGATTCAACTTGCGTCCTGACTTACTGTGGCGCATAAGCCCTCTCCTTAAATTCTAATTTTAATATTGATCTTCATAACGTTTTGCAAGATCATCAATGTTTTCAGGCGGCCACGCAGGAATTTCCATCCCAAGATGTAATCCCATACATGCCAAAACTTCTTTAATCTCATTCAACGATTTGCGACCAAAATTCGGTGTACGAAGCATTTCAGATTCTGTTTTTTGAATAAGATCACCAATATAGACAATATTATCATTCTTAAGACAATTTGCCGAACGAACTGAAAGTTCTAATTCATCCACTTTTTTGAGAAGAGCAGGATTAAAAGAAAGCTCAGAATCAGCCTCTTCAACAGGCTCCTTCTGTGGCTCTTCAAAGTTAATAAATAGCGATAATTGATCCTGAAGAATGCGTGCTGCAAAAGCAACAGCATCCTCTCCATTAACCGCACCATTCGTTTCAATCGTTAAGGTCAATTTATCATAATCCAAAACTTGACCTTCACGCGTATTTTCCACTTTATAAGACACTTTACGAATTGGTGAATAAAGACTATCAATTGGAATAAGCCCTATACGTGCATCATCAACACAATTACGATCAGATGGAACATACCCCTTCCCTGTGTTGACAATGAACTCCATACGAATTTCAGCATCTTCATCAAGAGTACAAATAACATGATCTGGATTTAGAATTTGCATATCCCCAACGGTACTGATATCTCCCGCTTTCACGACACCAGGCCCCTCTTTATAAACAACGACACGTTTAGGACCTTCTTCTTCCATACGAAGCGCAATTTCCTTTATATTCAGAATAATATCTGTAACATCCTCACGCACACCTGGAATCGATGAAAATTCATGTAAGACACCGTCAATCTGCACAGCAGTAATAGCAGCACCACGAAGCGAAGATAACAACACGCGACGAAGTGCATTTCCTAACGTTAAGCCAAAACCCCGCTCAAGAGGTTCAGCGATCACACTTATAACATTTGGATTATCATGCGCACATGATTCAACCTTATTGGGTTTAATAAGTTCTTGCCAGTTTTTCTGGATCATATTTTTATTCCCGTTCTTTAGTTCCGTTACCATTCAATCGTAACGACCAATGTGAACATCAGAGAAATCTCCGACAACAAAAAACAACACCCAATTAAACACGCCGCCTTTTCCGCGGACGACATCCATTATGAGGAATTGGTGTTACATCACGAATAGAAGTAATGACAAAACCAACAGATTGCAATGCACGCAGAGCAGATTCACGCCCTGATCCAGGTCCACAAACTTCAACTTCCAAAGAACGCATACCATGCTCTTGCGCTTTTCTTGCACAATCCTCCGCAGCAACTTGAGCAGCAAAAGGTGTCGATTTACGCGCACCTTTAAACCCTTGGGCCCCCGCAGATGACCAAGCAATTGCATTACCCTGAGCATCAGTAATAGTAATCATTGTGTTATTAAATGTTGAATTAATATGCACAACACCCGATGAAATATTTTTACGTTCGCGACGACGAACACGTGTGGCTTCCTTGGCCATAATTTCCCTTTCAACGATCTCATCACTGCCGTAACATCAGCAGCTCCACCTTCTTTTCCTTGTCAAAAAAATCAAACAAGAAACAGAATATATAAAAACCTTCCAAAAAGGCTCTTATTTCTTTTTACCGGCAATTGCCTTAGCTGGTCCTTTACGCGTACGAGCATTTGTATGTGTACGCTGCCCTCGGACAGGCAAAGACCGGCGATGACGCAATCCTCGATAACAACCAAGGTCCATCAAACGCTTAACATTCATAGCAACCTCACGACGAAGATCACCTTCAACTTGATAGCCTTGATCTATCGCCTCACGAATCTGCAGCACCTCAGCATCTGAAAGCTCATGCACACGACGCCCCAAGGGAATGCCAACTCTTTCAATAATTTCTTGAGCAAATTTTGGTCCAATCCCGTGGATATATTGAAGCGCAATAATTACACGCTTATTTGTCGGGATATTGACGCCAGCAATACGAGCCACGCCTACTCTCCTTAGTTATTTTGACAAATTGTTATAAAATACCTGATATACCTTACAGAAAAAAATAGACTCAGAAAAAAATTCTTCCGAATCCTATTATTTCACTAAAATAAATTAAATTCGTTTGTGATAGATTTCATCTCAAAAGTCAACTCTTTTCATTTATTTCTAAAAAAATCTTATGAAAGAAAACCTCTAATCATGCGTGTCACTTCAGTAATACCAATCATTCCATCAATGACCTTCAACATTCCCCTCTCTGAATAAAATTTTGATAAGGGAGCGGTTTTTTCACGATATTCTACTAATCTTTTTGCAAAAGCAACAGGATTGTCATCTAAACGAACCTGTCCACCAGCCGCTATTGTTTCCTCAACGCGCTTCTTCATACGTTCAATCAACACGTCTTCATCAACACACAACTCAATAACAGCATCAAGCCGCATATTTTTTGACTGCAAAATCTGCTGTAACGCTTCTGCCTGCCCCACAGTTCGAGGATATCCATCCAAAACAAAACCGTTTACACAATCAGTTTCATCAATCCTATCTGATACGATTTGGTTAACAATATTATCAGGAACCAAAGCACCAGAACTTATAATAGCTTTAGCTTTTTTACCAATCTCTGTTTCTTTGGCAATCACCTCACGCAACATATCCCCTGTTGATAAATGAGGAATGTTATATTCCTCGGTCAACATTTTTGCTTGCGTACCTTTTCCTGCTCCAGGAGGACCTAAAAGAATAACTCTCATCGATTCCTTCTACCTCCACGAAGTTTTGATTTTTTTATCAACCCTTCATATTGGTGGGCAACAAGATACCCCTGAATTTGAGCAACCGTATCAAGCGTAACAGTAACAACAATCAACAAGGATGTTCCCCCAAGATAAAAAGGAACCTGCAATGCAGATATCATAAATTCAGGTAACAAACAAACCAAGATAATATAAACAGCGCCCACAACAGTAATACGCGTCAAAACGTAATCAATATATTCGGCTGT
The DNA here is from genome assembly GCF_042194435.1 of Bartonella sp. LB28NMGDW. Classification (NCBI taxonomy): domain Bacteria; kingdom Pseudomonadati; phylum Pseudomonadota; class Alphaproteobacteria; order Hyphomicrobiales; family Bartonellaceae; genus Bartonella; species Bartonella sp. LB28NMGDW. The sequence goes on along the minus strand of NZ_JBHIMX010000005.1, from coordinate 10,998 downwards.
ACGCTCACCTGGACGAATCCCTGGAATAAAACCAGAATGTTTTTTCAACTGATCTGCAGTATCACTTGGATTAAACACAATAGCTGTATAAAAAAAGCAAAAAAACGCCATTAAAAATGCATAAACAATCATATAAAGTGGCTGTCCATGACCAAGAGCATAAGAAATCGCCTGAACCCATTGTGGCATTTTATCAGAAAAATTATTAATAGTGGCAGGTAATAATAATAAAGATGAAGCAAAAATAGGTGGAATAACACCAGCAGTATTCAACTTTAAAGGAAGATGCGACATATCTCCTTGAAACATTTGATTCCCAACCTGACGTTTCGGATACTGGATAAGAATTCGCCGTTGCGCACGCTCTATAAAAACAATAAGCCCAATAACCAAAACAGCAATAAGAACGATTCCTATTAAAAGAAAAGTTGATAAATCAGCCTGACTATGAGCTGTCAAAAGCTGAGCAAAAGTAGAAGGAAAGTTGGCTACAATCCCTGTAAAAATGATAAGAGAAACCCCATTACCAACACCACGTGACGTAATTTGCTCGCCAAGCCACATGAGAAACATCGTTCCGCCAACAAGGGTAATAACAGAAGAAATACGAAACATAAGACCTGGTTCTAAAACAATTTGAAGCCCCGTCCCTATACCGCTTTCAAGCGCAATCGCAATACCAAAAGCTTGTAGAATTGCCAATACTACTGTTACATAACGCGTATACTGATTGATAATCTTACGACCTAATTCCCCTTCTTTTTTAAGAGTTTCCAAAGAAGGAATAATAGATGTTAACAATTGCACAATAATAGATGCCGATATATAAGGCATGATACCCAGCGCAAAAATAGCCATACGCCCAACGGCACCCCCAGCAAACATATTAAAGAGTCCTAATACACCCGACGCATGATGTTCAAATGTTTGCCGTAAAGCATCGATATTAATACCTGGAAGAGAGATGTAAGTGCCAAAGCGATATACAAGAAGCGCTGCCAGAGTAAACCAGATGCGTTTCTTTAATTCAGTTGCACGAGAAAAGGTACCGAAGTTTATATTGGAAGCAAATTGCTCTGCTGCTGATGCCATAAAACGTCTCCACTTCACTACTCCAGTTCTTTAAATCACGGAAGTATAACCCTAAAATTCATATATACATACACAAATAAATGCAGAACTTAAAAAATTCCCCACAAAAGATCCCGCAGAACAGATGTAACTCTTCTTTAGGTCTCTACTCATATAAAAAATTATTGAGCAATATCAGGAAAAATAACCTGACCACCCACTTTTTCAATCTTAACACGAGCAGCTTGTGAAGCACCAGAAACATGAAAGGTAATCTTAGCCTTCAAATCACCATCAGAAAGAAGACGAACCCCATCTTTTTCACGACGAATAATACCAGCTTCTTTCAAAGCAATCATATCAACAGGCTTTTCAATATTCAACTTACCTGCATCAACTGCCAACTGAATACGTCCTAGTGAAACTTCATTGTAGGTTTTGGCAAAGAAATTTCTAAATCCACGTTTTGGCAAACGACGATAGATAGGCATTTGCCCACCTTCAAAACCATTAAGGGAAACACCAGAACGCGACTTTTGCCCTTTTACACCACGACCACCAGTCTTACCCGTACCGGATCCAATACCACGCCCAACACGCTTACGATTTTTTGTTGCGCCTTCACAATCACGCAGTTCATTGAGTTTCATATCTAATACTCCCGCAACCCTTAACCTTCATCTATAACGCGAACAAGATGCCGAACCTGAGCAATCATACCCCGCACACAAAGTGTATCATCTAAAACGCGCCGACGACGCATTTTATTTAGTCCAAGCCCCTTTAAGGTTGCACGCTGAATCTGTGAGTTTCGAATAGGGCTTCCAATTTGCTCAACCGTGATAGTTTTACCACTCTGAGATTTTTTCTGAACCATTTTCTAATTCCTTTTCTGATAATCTCAGAAACTATCCTTCTAGGTCAACTAAATGGCGACGACGCGCCTGCAAAGTCGAATATTTTATACCACGCTGAGCAGCAATATCTCTAGGATGCATTTGATGTTTCAATGCATCAAATGTTGCACGAACCATGTTATAAGGATTAGACGATCCCAATGATTTTGCAACGACATCCTGCATACCAAGAGCTTCAAAAATAGCACGCATCGGTCCCCCAGCAATAATACCAGTACCAGCAGAAGCCGAACGTAGCAAAACACGCCCAGCTCCATGACGCCCTTCAAGATCATGGTGCAATGTACGTCCAGACCGAAGCGGAACATAAATCATCCCACGTTTTGCAGATTCCGTTGCTTTACGAACGGCTTCTGGAACTTCACGGGCTTTACCATGTCCAAAACCTACACGTCCTTTTTGATCTCCAACGACAACAAGAGCAGCAAAACCAAAACGCCGACCACCCTTTACAACTTTAGCAACACGATTGATATGAACTAGCCTATCGACAAACTCATTATCGCGTTCTTCTCTCTCACCACGTTCTTTTTGTGCCATTCCTCATTCCTTTTTCTTTTCCGGAAGCACGATAACAAAGTCCCTCATCAAACTGGAAGAACTTAAACGAAATAATCTAAACTCTCCTTACTCACTCACAAATAAGAAATTTTAGAAATTCAAACCACCTTCACGAGCAGCTTCAGCTAAAGCCTTGACTCGACCATGATACACATACGCTCCACGATCAAAAACCACTTCATTAACACCCGCTTGCTTCGCACGCTCAGCAATTAACTTACCAACAGCAAAAGCTGCTTTTTTATCAGCACCACTCTTTAACGACTTTTTTAAATCACTTTCAAGAGTAGAGGCTGAAACAAGTGTACATCCCCGCAAATCATCGATAACTTGAGCATAAATGTTCTGATTTGAACGATAAACACTAAGCCGAGGACGATCATGAGAAACCATTTTAATTCTACGACGAACACGCCTTGCACGACGTTGGATAATGTCCTTAGATGAAACCATAATACAAAATCCTTATTTCTTTTTACCTTCTTTACGGAAGATACGTTCATCTGCATGCTTAACACCTTTACCTTTATAAGGCTCAGGTCTACGATACTCACGAATCTCCGCTGCAACTTGTCCAACTTGCTGTTTATCAATTCCAGAAACAACAATTTCTGTCGGCTTAGGAACAGTTACAGTAACACCCGATGGAACTTTATAAACCACATCATGGGAAAATCCTAGAGATAGTTGGACATCCTTACCCTGCAAAGCAGCACGATAACCAACCCCATTAATCTCCAACCTCTTTTCAAAACCATCTTTCACACCACAAAAAATGTTCTCAATCATTGAGCGCGACATACCCCATTTAGAACGCGCATCTTTTGACTGATCCCGCGGCATAACTGATATGATATTTTCCTCAAACTTGACTAAGACTTCATCATTGACGACGTAGCTCAGCTCACCTTTTGGACCTTTTGCCTTAACCAGCTGACCTTCAACAGTAGCAGTAACTCCAGAAGGAATTGAAATGGGTTTCTTTCCAATACGAGACATTGTTCTAACCTACTTTTTCTTCCGTTTTCTTGACATAACTTAGAAAACACGACAAAGGAGTTCTCCACCAACATTCTGTTCACGCGCCTCATGATCTGCCATGACGCCTTTAGGAGTCGATAAAATCGAAATACCAAGACCATTTGCCACCTGTGGAAGTGACTTAGCAGAAACATACACACGACGACCTGGCTTTGATACACGTGAAATCTCACGAATAGCAGCCAGCCCTTCAAAATACTTCAATTCGATTTCAATTTCAGCTTTCCCATCACCTAAATCAATTTGATTATATCCACGAATATAACCTTCCGACTGAAGAACATCAAGAACGTGCACACGAAGCTTCGAAGCTGGAGTAACTACTTTACCTTTTTTACGACCAAGTGCATTACGAATACGTGTTAACATATCACCAAGAGGATCTGACATAGACATTAAATAATCTCCTCTTACCAACTAGACTTTACAATACCAGGAATATGGCCAATAGAGCCAAGCTCACGCAACGCAATTCGCGACATTTTTAATTTACGATAATAAGCCCGCGGACGACCTGAAACCTCACAGCGATTACGAATACGAACTTTCGAAGAATTACGTGGCAACTCTGCCAACTGAACAGAAGCTTTAAAACGTTCTTCAAGAGAAACCTTCTGATCCATAACTATTGCTTTCAAACGTGCACGACGGGCAGCATAACGCTTTACCATCACCTCACGACGCTTATTTTTTTCAACGGCACTTACTTTGGCCATACTTTCACCTCACTATGTCTGCCGTTACGAACGAAAAGGAAAATTAAAAGCACGCAATAACTCACGAGCTTCATCATCCGTTTTTGCTGTCGTACAAACAATAATATCCATGCCCCAAATTTGATCAACTTTATCATAGTTGATTTCTGGAAACACAATGTGTTCTTTAATACCCATAGCAAAATTGCCACGACCATCAAAACTCTTTGGATTCAAACCACGAAAGTCACGAACCCGTGGAAGAGCAATCGTAACAAGACGATCTAAAAACTCAAACATACGATCTTTACGCAATGTAACTTTAGCCCCAAGAGGCATTCCTTCACGAACCTTAAAGGTCGCAATAGAATTACGCGCACGTGTAACAACAGCCTTCTGACCTGTTATTAGCCCTAAATCCTCAGCAGCAAGAGAAGGCTTCTTCGAATCAGCAGTTGCTTCACCTATCCCCATATTTATTACAATTTTATCAATCCGCGGAATTTGCATCGCATTTCTGTAATTAAACTTCTCTTGAAGCGCTTTACGAATCACTTCAAAATAATGCGCTTTCATACGCGGTATTTGTCTTTCCTCAGCCATTAATCAACTCTCCCGAACGCTTGGCAAAACGCACTTTATTACCATCTGCATTCATACGAAAGCCTACACGTGTAGGCTTACCATCTTTAGGATCAGCAATCGCCAAATTAGACAGATGAATCGGAGCTTCTTTAGAAATAATTCCAGCTTCTTGCTTCTGCGTTTGACGTTGATGACGTTTAATCATATTAATCCCACGAACAAAAGCCTTATTCTCTTTTGGACTAACCTTAATTACTTCACCACTACATCCTTTATCCTTACCGGATAAAACAACAACTTTATCACCTTTTCGAATCTTCTGCATAACATTTACTCCTTACAGAACTTCAGGAGCGAGCGAGATGATCTTCATATGATTCCTACCACGCAATTCGCGGGGAACAGGTCCAAAGATACGAGTACCGATCGGCTCTTTTTTATTATCCACTAAAACCGCAGCATTACTATCAAAACGAATGACACTACCATCTGCGCGACGAATATCCTTAGCAGTACGAACCACAACAGCTTTCATAACATCACCTTTTTTAACACGGCCACGAGGAATAGCATCCTTAACCGAAACAACAATAATGTCACCGACCGAAGCATATTTCCGCTTTGAACCGCCTAACACCTTGATGCACATGACACGACGAGCACCAGAATTATCAGCAACGTCGAGGTTTGTTTGCATCTGAATCATGACTGGCCACCTTCTCTTAACACATATATCCGATTGTACCTTTTATACACTCGGATTTGCCTGCCAAATAACGATAAAGTCATCGCCTTTAAATTTATCAATGATAAAAACACTGTTAAATTCTAAAACAATAAACTTAACTCATTACGCTACATTGTCTTTTACAACAATCCAACATTTATCTTTCGAAATTGGTCTAGATTCTTGAATAGAAACTTGATCCCCAATCTTGAATTGGTTGTTTTCGTCATGCGCTTTATAATTTTTAGACTGCCGAACAGTCTTCTTAAGAAGCGGATGAGAATAACGGCGCTCAACTTTGACAACAACAGTCTTATCACTTTTGTCGCTAATAACAACACCCTGCAAAACGCGTTTAGGCATCTCTCATTTCCTTAAACCTTACTTTCACTTACCTTTTGACGAAGAAAAGTTTTAATACGCGCAATATCACGACGAACCTGTCTAACACGCGCAGTCTTTTCTAATTGACCTGTTGCTTTTTGAAAACGCAAATTAAATTGCTCTTTCTTTAACTTAGCCAATTCATCTTTCATTTGGTCGAGCGTTTGCGCCCGTAATTCTGTGGCTTTCATCGCTTAACCTCATTATTCAGCAATACGCTGGATGAAACGCGTTTTTATAGGCAACTTTGCAGCACCCAATCTTAGTGCTTCACGTGCAACATCCTCAGGAACTCCATCAAGCTCAAACATGATGCGTCCAGGAGCAACACGTGCAGCCCAATAATCGACACTTCCCTTACCTTTACCCATACGAACTTCAGTCGGTTTAGATGTAACCGGAAGATCTGGAAAAATGCGAATCCACACACGACCAGAACGCTTCATATAACGCGTAATCGCACGGCGCGCCGCTTCAATTTGACGAGCAGTAATCCGCTCCGGCTCAACAGCCTTCAAACCGTAGGCACCGAAATTCAAATCCGTACCACCCTTCGCAACACCGTGAATACGGCCCTTGAACTGTTTACGGAACTTTGTGCGCTTTGGCTGCAACATTGTTCTCTACTCCAAATTTTAGTTCAATCTCAAAAACTAAGCATTTTCACGGCGACGATTCGATGAAGAACCAGATTGATCAACTTCCGTAGCACGACGTTCTGAAGCCATCGGATCATGCTCAAGAATCTCACCCTTAAAGACCCAAACTTTAATACCACAAATACCATAAGCAGTCTTAGCTTCTGCTGTACCGTAATCAACATCAGAACGCAAGGTATGAAGTGGAACACGACCTTCACGATACCATTCCATACGAGCAATTTCAGCACCACCAAGACGGCCAGAACAATTGATACGAATACCTTCCGCACCAAGACGCATAGCAGACTGAACAGCACGCTTCATTGCACGACGAAAAGCAACACGACGCTCTAACTGTTGAGCAATTGATTGCGCAATAATCGTAGCATCAATCTCCGGTTTACGAATCTCCACAATATTCAATGAAGTTTCAGCATCCGTCATTTCCGAGAGCTTACGACGAAGCTTTTCGATATCAGCACCCTTTTTACCAATAATCAAACCAGGACGTGCAGAATGAATCGTAATACGACACTTCTTATGAGGACGCTCAATAACAACCTTCGAAATAGCCGCCTGTTTAAGTTCCTCCAGCACGTATGAACGAATTTTCAAATCTTCATGAAGAAGGCGCCCATATTCACCACTATCAGCATACCAACGAGAATCCCAAGTCCGATTAACACCAAGACGAAGTCCTATTGGATTGATCTTCTGACCCATTACGCGGCCTCCACTTTTTCGGTAACTTCACGAACAATAACAGTAAGATGCGAAAATGGACGTTCAATTCTACTAGCACGCCCTCGACCACGAACATGAAAGCGCTTCATCACTATCGACTTACCAACATAAGCTTCCGCCACAATAAGCGAATCAATATCAAGATCGTGGTTATTCTCTGCATTTGCAATTGCTGATTCAAGCGTTTTTTTCACAGTAGCAGCAATACGCTTGCGTGAAAACATCAAATCAGCGAGTGCCACATTAACTCTTTTACCACGAATCATTGCAGCAACTAAATTAAGCTTCTGCGGACTAACACGAATTGTCCGCGTGACAGCTCTTGCTTCATTATCTCTAAGCTGGCGCGAAACTTTAGCTTTTCCCATTCCTACTTCCTCTTCGCTTTTTTATCGGCACCATGACCATAATAAGTCCGGGTAGGAGCGAACTCACCAAACTTATGTCCAACCATCTCTTCAGAAACAGAAACAGGAATATGCTTATTACCGTTGTAAACACCAAAAGTTAAACCAACAAATTGCGGTAAAATAGTAGAGCGACGACTCCATATTTTTATAACTTCATTGCGCCCACTTGCACGTACCTTCTCTGCTTTACCAAGAAGATAGCCGTCAACAAACGGACCTTTCCACACTGAACGAACCACTTCAGACTACCTTTCTCATTTCTTGCGTTGATGACGCGTACGCATAATAAATTTATCAGTGGCTTTATTGGAGCGCGTACGCTTACCTTTCGTAGGCTTACCCCAAGGAGATACTGGATGGCGCCCCCCCGATGTACGACCTTCACCACCACCGTGCGGATGATCAACAGGGTTCATAGCAACACCACGAACATGTGGACGTTTACCACGCCAACGTGACCGACCTGCCTTACCATCATTAATATTCCCATGATCAGGATTTGAAACAGCACCAACAGTTGCAAAACAGCTACTAGGAACCAAACGCTGTTCACCAGAATTTAAACGAAGAATAGCCATACCATGATCTCGTCCAACCAACTGCGCATAAGTACCCGCTGAACGTGCAATCTGCCCCCCTTTTCCTGGCTTCATCTCAACATTATGAATAATTGTACCTACAGGCATATTAGCAAGAGGCATAGCATTACCTGGTTTAACATCCACATTTAAACCAGCCATAACAGAATCACCAACCGCAAGACGCTGTGGCGCAAGAATATAACTCAATTGCCCGTCCTCATAGCGAATTAAAGCAATAAAAGCAGTACGGTTAGGATCATATTCTAAACGCTCAACCTTTGCTGAAACATCACGTTTAAGACGCTTAAAGTCGACAAACCGATAACTACGTTTATGTCCACCACCCTGAAAACGAGCAGTAACACGACCGCGATTATTACGTCCACCCTTTGAAGACAAACCTTCAGTCAACATCTTTATAGGCTTTCCCTTATAAAGACAAGAACGTTCCACAATAACAAGCTGACGCTGCCCAGGTGTCGTTGGATTAAATTGCTTAAGTGCCATTATTCCTATCTCCGAGCCTCTTTAAAGACCTGTCGAAACGTCGATAGTCTGACCACTGGCCAGAGTTACGATCGCTTTTTTGACATCACTTTGCCGACCAACTATACCTTTGAAACGCTTCACTTTACCCTTGCGGACTATCGTGTTAACTGCTTTAACTTTTACGCTAAAAAGCGCTTCAATAGCAGCCTTAATCTCAGGCTTCGTCGCTTTCGGCGCGACATTAAAAGCAACTTGATTATATTCAGAAATCATAGTCGACTTTTCAGTAATAACTGGACTAATAATTATATCATAATGGCGAAGATCTGTCATTTAAAACGCTCCTCAAGAGCCTCAACAGCTGCCTTTGATAAAACAAGTTTGCTGCGACGCAAAATATCATAAACATTAATTCCCTGAATAGGCAAAATATCAATATTAGGGATATTAGAGACTGCACGAAAAAAGTTAATATCAATCTCTTTACCACCAATCAAGAGAGCGTTATTAAATCCAAGCTTAGAAAAATGAGAAACAAGCATTTTCGTTTTCGCATCCTTAACAGTCAACTCATCCACAATAATTAAGTCTTTTGCTTTTAATTTTGCAGATAAAGCAAGACGTAACCCAAGAGCACGAATCTTTTTAGGAAGATCATGCGCATGGCTACGAACCACCGGTCCATGTGCCTTACCCCCACCTCTAAACTGCGGTGCACGGGCAGATGAATGTCGAGCACGCCCAGTTCCTTTTTGCTTAAACATTTTTGCCCCTGTTCGTGACACATCAGAACGACCTTGGGATTGATGACTCCCCTGCTGACGGCGTGCAAGCTGCCAGCGAACAACACGTTGCAAAATATCCTCACGTGGAACAAGATCAAAAATAGCTTCAGAAACCTTTAACTTGCCAGCTTCATTACCATCAAGAGTTTTAATTACAAGATCCATTATTAGGCTCCCTCAACTTCAGAGGTTTCCGTCACCGGAGTAACCATTTCCGTTTTCTCCTTCACAAGACGGCGAATACCAGCAGGCTTTGGAGCATTATCAGGAAGACGCTTCTTCACAGCATCCCGTACCAAAATCCAAGAACCTTTAGAACCAGAAACAGCACCACGCACTAAAATTAAACCACGTTCACTATCCGTGGAAATAACTTCAATATTCTGTGTTGTTACACGCACTTGCCCCATATGGCCAGCCATTTTTTTACCTTTAAAAACTTTACCAGGATCTTGGCACTGCCCTGTAGAACCATGAGCACGATGTGTGATCGAATTACCATGGGAAGCACGATGCCCACCAAAGTTATGCCGTTTCATAACACCAGCAAACCCCTTACCAATACTGGTACCAGTCACATCAACTCTCTGTCCTGGAACAAAATGTTCCACTGTAATCTCAGTACCAACATCAAGAAGATTGTCGGGACTCACACGAAACTCTGCTATTTTAGCTTTAGGCTCAACAGAAGCCTTAGCAAAATGTCCACGAAGAGCTTGTGAAGTGTTCTTAACTTTAGCAAAGCCTACACCTAATTGAACAGCAGTATAACCATTCTTTTCAACTGTACGCTGAGCAACGACTTGACAATTCTCCAAACGAAGTACGGTCACCGGCACATGCTCACCAGCATCATTATAAATACGGGTCATGCCCAGCTTCTGTGCTATTACACCTGAACGCATCGGGTCTGTTCCTTCTGTCCTCAAACCTCAGAGCTTAATTTCTACATCCACACCAGCAGAAAGATCGAGCTTCATAAGCGCATCCACTGTTTGCGGCGTTGGATCAACAATATCAAGAAGACGCTTATGTGTTCGCATCTCAAACTGCTCACGACTCTTCTTATCGATATGGGGTCCACGATTGACCGTAAACTTCTCAATCCGCGTCGGAAGCGGAATGGGACCACGGACATTTGCACCAGTACGTTTAGCAGTCGATACAATCTCACGCGTCGACGTATCAAGAATCCTATGATCAAACGCTTTTAAGCGAATGCGAATATTTTGACTGTTCATGCTCTTTATTTCCCTGTTATAGAAAGTGCCTTCAATAATAAAAGCACTCAACAAGCATTATTTATTCAATGATCTTAGAGACGATACCGGCACCAACAGTACGACCACCTTCACGAATAGCAAAAC